>DGDN01000064.1:0-18925 GCA_002385465.1 Candidatus Fermentithermobacillaceae bacterium UBA3951 | reverse complement strand
ACGATGTTCTCGCTCCTTGCGTTCTACATCGCTTCGGCGGCCTACAGGGCTTTTCGTGTGAGGAATGTAGACGCCGCTGTCATGTTGGCATCAGCGTTCATACTCATGATGGGCAACGTTCCCATTGGCGAAGTCATATGGGGCCCTGACAAGATATTGGGTGGGTTCGCCGGGATCAAGAACTGGATCCTACGTGTTCCCAACGCCGCAGGCAACAGGGCCATTACTTTGGGTATCTTTTTGGGAATCATGGCCACTCAGAGCCGTATACTCCTCGGCATCGAGAGGCGTCACCTTGGTCAAGAATAGCCTGACGCTCACTTAGGTAGCGGAAAGGAGGGAATAGTGTTGAAGTTCCTGGAGAGGTTCGATCAGATAAACCCCCAGATAGTATACTTGCTCATGGCCATTGCCTTGATATTGCCGGTGCTTAAGCCCATCGGATTGCCCCTTAGCATCGACCAGCAGCTCACAATGCCGGTTTACCAGTGGATCGAGAGCCTGAACCCCGGCGACATCGTCATCTTCGATGCCGCTTACGGCGGTGGCTCCGACTCGGAGCTCGGTCCCCAGCTTAGGGCCTGGTTCACCCACTGCATGATGAAGGGCGTCAAGGTGGTAGGTATGGCGCAGTGGGAGTCCGGTGCTACTCTGGCTTTTAACTCCTTGCAGTCTCTGTCGGCCCAGCTGGAGGCCGAAGGCATCTCCTGCAAGTACGGCGAGGACTGGGTATTCCCCGGTTACAAGGCCGGTGGCGGTCCCACCTGGCGGTCCATGCAGGACGACTTCTGGACCGCTTGTGGAAACGTTGACTGGCAGAAGACGGACTTCAGCGAGCTCCCGCTTTTGCAGAGGCTCAAGAAGTGGACTCCCGAGACTGTTAAGGGAATCATGATCTTCTCTGCCGGTAGCCCGGGTATTCCCACGTTTACCCAGTACTTCCCCGATCACAAACTGTACGTGGGCGACGTGGCGGTACAGGTGGCCGGAACCAGCAACCTGCTCCGGTCTGGCCAGGTTAAGGGTATTATCCCCGGCTTGAGCGGCGCTGCCCAGTACGAGAAGCTGATTGGCCGTCCGGGACTCGGCGTCAAGCTCATGGACGCCCAGTCGCTGGGGCACTCGATCATCATAATTTTGGTTATCCTTGGCAACATCGGTTACAGGCTCAAGATGCGTAACACGCAGAGGCGCGCCTAGCGTCACCTGAAAGGGAAAGCGAGGTGAAACTAAATGTCTAGAACTCAAGTTTGGGTTGCGGCGCTAGCCACTTTGGCGTGTTACAGCTACCTGTACAAGGAGAACTTTTTCTTCAGGTTGGCAGAGCACACCATGATACCCCTGGCCGTTGCGCACGTCTTGACAACGGGTTGGCACAACACGTTCCTTCCCTACATCGAGACCCATGTCAAGGGCAAGGGCTGGTGGTGGTTCTGGATCTTCTTCGTGATGGGAGTTCTGTACTACGCCAGGTTCCTGCCGGCAAGGTGGGCATGGATAACCAGATATCCCATCTCAGTTAGTGTAGGATGGTCGCTCGGATACTACTTCTCGCTGTTCCCGAGGCAGTACGGTGTTCAGATCGCCGACGCCGTGAGGGACCTTGGTGTGTTCGAGAACATCCTATTCTTCCTCATGTTCGCCACGTCAATGATGTACTTCTTCTTGACGGTCGGCGGCAACTCCAAACCCTTCCGCACAGCAGCGCAGTGGGGTAGATGGATCCTCATGGTCGGTTTCGGCGCAAGCTTCGGCAACACCGTTTCCGGCCGTATCTCGCTCTTCCTTGGCAGGCTCTCGTTCCTCCTCACGGAGTGGCTGGGAGTGGCCCTATAGGAATTCAGTGCTTAGGGAGAGAAGAAGCCGGCGGAGTCTCCGCCGGCTTTTTTCTCATCTAGCCGATGCCTTCCAGCACCAGGGAAGACCAGGACTCGAATTTACCCAAGAGGCTCAGTTTTGACATCTCGACCCACGCCCCGAGCATCTTGTCGGTTTCTCTGACCGCGAGGATGGGTGCAGGGAGGTGGACAACTGTCACAAGGCCTAAGTGGACCCGGCCTACGGCGTTCTTGTCGTCGTTTAGGAATCCCAATACGGATATGGGAGGGTTACCGGGGAAGCAGACTTCCTCTTTGATCTCTCGCTGGGTATTCAGGATTGCCAGGGCCTTGAGATCGGCTATCCTCCGTCTTCCCGGCCAGGGTATCTCCCTTGCCGGGTTCATGTGGCCTCCCACGCCTATTGAAAGGAGCCCGTGGAGCCTCGACTCGCCCTGACTTCCCAGCCTTTTCATCACAAAGACCCGCCGGTCTGATACGAACAGGGTGTAGGAGATGAGCTGTTTCATGGCCGGGTTTTGTTCCAGTTCCGGTCTCGGCCTAAACACGCTTTTTCTGGCCAAAAACCGCCAGATATCAGGCGACTCTCTTCGCACCCCCCGCCACTCACCAACGGCCGCATACAGCTCGGCGGTAGGGACGGAGAGGACGAGTTCATTCGGTACTGTGTTCTGTCCTGCGGCCACTTAGTAACCAACCTCTTTCTCATCCAGTATATATTTCAACAGATCAAGTTCCTCCGTGAGCAGCCGGTCTCCTGCCGCTACGGTGAACGTATATGTCTTCTGTATTTCGACAAGACTCCGGAAAGCCTTGTAAAGGTCCTTCGCGACGCGGCTTGCGGCATAGAGCGAAGCCGTGAGATGGGAAGGCTCCGCATAGGCGAACACCTCTACGAAGACATCGCTTCCTGCCGGGCGCACTCTGACCTTAATCTTTGTATCGCCCACATACACGTCCGGGCCGCTCTCAAAAGGACGCGTTCCGCTTTGAAGAGAGAGCACGATCTTGGCTGCCCACTTGGCCTCTTCTCGAGTGGGATAGGACACTGCGATGAAGGGGGAGGGGACAGGGTCGTCGGGAGTGTATTGGATGGCCCCCATTAAGACTTTTGGGGCGTCCTGCATGGAGCGCTCCTCCTCGTTTACTGCCGGAGCAGGTCGTCTACAAATACTATCATATCTTGCTTGTCTTCATAATAACTTTTCACTAGGTGAGGTGGTGTCTTATGTCCTGGAGAAGCGACCTTAGAGAAAGAATGCGGGCTACCGGCAGTGCCGGAAGGACCCTAGGCAGGAAGGTGAGAAGCAGCGCCCAGCGGGAACTAAGTAACGTAAGAGCCCTTCCGTCGTGGGTCCGACAGCTCATTGTCTGCCTGTTTCTTTTCGCCCTTCTCCTCGGTGCATCCAAGGCAGACAAGGGGTTGGCGCTCCGCCTGGTCGATTTCGCCAGGACTTCTGTCACGGCCGATATCACCTGGGAAGAGGTGAAAGTCTTCGCCGCCGGACTTCCGGCCAAACTTAAGAACTTCGCCTCGCTGGACCTCCGCAATTTCTGGTCCAGGGCGGTAACAGGGACTCCCACCGAACTGGCTTGGCCGGTTACCGGTGAGATTACTTCATATTTCGGCTGGCGGCCCAACCCCGACTCACCGGGTATGTCCCTTCACCAGGGCATTGATATCGTGGCTCCCAAAGGGACGAAAGTAGCCGCGGTGCTTGACGGGGTCGTCTCCGATGTCCGCCAGTCGCCCCAGTACGGTCTCGTTGTGGAGATAGACCACGGAGGCGGTGTGTCAACCGTATACGGCCATCTTGACTCGGCTCTGGTACAAGAGGGAGAGAAACTGAGGCGCGGCGATTACCTGGGTACCGTGGGAGACAGCGGAAATGCGACCGGCAGCCACCTGCATTTCGAGGTCAGGAAGGACGGTATCGAGGTAGACCCGATGACTCTCCTGCCGCCCTTGGTGAAGGGTCCCTAGGCCGGAGGCTCAGGAAGGGAATTGGACGCAGTGTCCATCCAAGTGGCAAGGCTGGGCAACACCCGAGTCTGCTTTCACATCACATTCCTGCTCGCTGCCCTCATTCTGGTCTTCGCCGGCTTCGGACTCCATTTTCTGGTATTCGCGGGTAGCCTCGCCTTCCACGAACTGGGCCACATCCTGGCGGCTTCTTTCATGGGAGCCGATATCACGCGAGTGGAAATATGGCCTTTCGGGGCCTCTGCCAGGTTGGAGCGCTCGTGGCAACTAACACCCTATGCCGACGGTGTGGTGGCTTTCGCGGGCCCCTTCAACAGCGGTCTCTTGGCGTCGGTGGCATCGGCTCTCCAGAGAGGACTCATACAGTCGGGTTCCCTTGTTACGCCGTCTACATACCCGCTCCTTGATCTCTTGGTGAAAGTCAATCTGGGTTTCTTCCTCATCAACATGATACCGTGCCTCCCCTTGGATGGGGGCCGCCTCGTGAGGTCGAGGCTGGCGCTTAGAGTCGGATATGTCGAGGCGTCGAGGAAGATGACCGTCTGGGGGCTCGTGGCGGGTTCCCTCATGACGGTCCTAGGCTTAGCCGGGCTGGCAGCGGGATATGGCTGGTATGTCCTCGCCGTTGCCGGCCCGGTCATCATATGGGGCGCTGCCGACGAGAGAGAAAGTGCGGCTCAAGAAAACATAATGGAGATCTTAAACCGCAGCGAAAGGCTGCGAGAGAGGCGTGCCTTGCCCGTGGCGGAGATAATGGTCCCCCACGATGCCACTGTGGCAGAAGTAGTCACAAAGCTCATGCCTTCCCGCTATCACATAATCCTCGTGGCAGGCCGGAACATGAAGGTCCTGGGACGCGTCACAGAGACGAGGCTCTTGGAAGCCTTCTATGGAGGCGGCACACACCTTCGCATGAGAGACATCTGGGAAAGGACCCATCCCGAATGAGGGCCTTGGATGCCGCCCGTGCTCTCAGGTGTGAGCGTGGGTTATAATTCATGTAGAGAGCTCTCGCCTCGAGTAGGGGCTCAAAGCGCACTGAGAGGATTGGCCGCATTCATTGCAAGACGTAAGATTTGTGGGTCCGTCGTGGGATGACCTTAAACGCCAGCTGGGCAAGGTTGAGAAACCTGCGAGATATATAGGCGGGGAAGTGGGAGCCGTCCGGAAGGACTTGGCTTCCGTGGATGTTACATTTGCCTTGGCCTTTCCCGATGTGTATGAGGTTGGAGTGAGCCACCTCGGGTCGCTTATCCTCTATTCTGTCCTGAATTCCTTGGACTTCGTAGCTTGCGAGCGTGTCTACATGCCCTGGACGGATATGGAGGAGCTTCTCCGTGATAAAGGGTGGCCTCTTTTTTCTATAGAAAGCCGGGCGCCTCTCGGAAGCTTTGACATCATAGGTTTCTCGCTCCAGTATGAACTCACCTACACCAATATCCTCGCCATGCTGGATTTGGGAGGTATCCCCCTCCGGTCGGAAGACAGGGGAGACGGTCATCCCCTTGTTATCGCGGGCGGTCCTTGTGCCATGGCTCCGGAGCCTCTTGCCGATTTCGTGGACGCCTTCGCTCTGGGTGACGGAGAGGAACTGGCCGTCGACATTGTTCGGGTGTACAGGGAGTGGAAGAAGGAGAGGGGCTCGCGCGTAGAGCTTCTCAAGAGGCTTGCCGGATTAGACGGCGTTTACGTGCCGTCCCTCTACGACGTGGTGTATGATGAAGCCGGTGCCAGGGCAGTCCCGAGAGACTTTGAAGGGTTCAGGCCTCCTCACGTCGTGCGCAGGCGAGTGCTTAGATCGCTTGACGACGCGCCCTATCCTGACAAGCCATTTATCCCGCTCATCCCGCCTATCCACGACAGGGGGATGGTTGAGATATTCCGCGGGTGCACTCAGGGGTGCCGGTTCTGTCAGGCCGGGATGCTCTACCGTCCTGTCAGGGAACGGGAGCCCGAGACAGTGGATAGGCTTGTCCGGGACATCCTCAAACATTCGGGGTACGACGAGGTGTCGCTGGTCTCCCTTTCTTCTGCCGATTACGGGTTCATCAAAGAGACGGTGAGCCGTCTCCTCAGGGAGAATCCCTGCGGCGCCCGGGTTTCGCTGCCTTCATTAAGGGTTGATTCGTTCTCCGTGGGTCTTGCCGAGATGCTGGGGTCATCGGCCACAAGCGGCCTTACCCTGGCACCCGAAGCGGGGTCGCAACGGATGAGGGATGCCATCAACAAGAGGGTTACCGAGGAAGAAGTCCTGGAGGCAGCGGCGAGCGCCTTTTCGGCGGGATATTCCCACATAAAGCTCTACTTCATGATCGGGCTGCCCGGGGAAACCGACGAGGACGTCCTGGATATCGCGCGCCTTGCCTCCCGAATCCGTGAGATCGGGCGCAAGAAAGGCAAGCGGCCGACAGTTGTCGTGTCCGTATCGGGCTTTGTGCCGAAGCCCCATACGCCCTTTCAGTGGGAGCCGGCGGTCATTCCCGACGAGCTGAGGCGCCGTCAGCGGCTACTTCGAAGTGCCCTGCGAGGCCCCGGTTTGGAATTCCGCTATCACGATGCCGGCCTTTCGGCTCTCGAAGCGGTCTTCGCCAGGGGAGATAGGAGGCTGGGCGCCGCTTTGGAGGCTGCCTTCAGGAAAGGGTGCAGGTTTGACGCGTGGCCCGACAAAGTGCGGCTCGAGGCATGGTCGGAAGCTTTCCGGGAGACCGGGATCGATCCCGCTTTTTACGCCCACAGAGAACGCGCCAGAGAAGAGGTTTTCCCATGGGACCACCTTAGCTCGGGAGTGCGCAAGGCTTTTCTCTGGAAAGAGAGGGAAAAATCTCGGGAGACGCTTACGACCTGGGATTGCCGCGAAGGCCGGTGTACGGGGTGCGGTATCTGCGCCGATTTCAACGTCTCGGTTCGCCTGGCGGGCGGGAGGAGGGGGCCGTCTCTTGAGGCGCCTCCGGAAGAACGGGCGCCTGAGACGGACGCTCAAACTATTGAGGCCGGAGACGAGATCTCCCATGAGAAGTGGTCGGGAAGGTGACCGATGAAAGTCCGCGCCGTATATGAAAAAGGAGATAAGGTTAGGTTTTTGGGGCATTTGGATGTCAGTCGGTGCATCCGGCTTGCTTTGAGGCGGGCCAAATGGCCGCTCGAGATGTCTCAAGGATTTTCACCGAAACCCAGGATTTCGGTTTATGCGCCACTTCCGGTCGGTGTGGCCGGGATGAGGGAGTATTTCGACGCAAGTCTTCGAGGACGTCCTGATGTCGGGGCGCTTGCACGGGCACTCGCTTCTTCGCTGCCCGAGGGTTTTGCTCTTCACGAGCTGTACCCTATCGGGGACGGCGAAGCGCCGTTTGAAGAGATTGTGCGGGCGTCTCTCTATTCGGTGGACGTGGAGGGAGTGAAGATCGAAGCCGTAAGGCATGCGTTGAATGGGTTTCTCAAGGCGCGGCAAGTATTTTTCGATGTAGTACGTCCCAAAGAGGTGAAAAGGGTAGACCTCAGGCCGTTTGTACTCGGGGTCGGAGAACCCGAGGAGGCCGGGGTGGATCGCGTGGTCTTGGACATGGCCATTGCCCACGACAAGGGACGCACGGTACGCCCGCAATGGGTGCTTTCCTCTCTGGGGGAGTTCGATTTAGACGTCGATCCCAGAGAAGCCATTATTGACAGAAGGAAGATCATATTTGAGTAACTCTTTGGACGATCCGAGGAAACGGCCCAAGAACGGGCCTTCCGATGAATCACACAGTGAGTCTTTAGACGAACGACCGGGACACGCCCCGGATTTGGAAGAGCCGGGGAATGGGACGAGTGAGAGGAAGGCGTCTTCCCGAAAAAAGCGCTCTTCCAGGAGATACACCCGGAAACGTTCACCTCGCCAGAAGGGGGAACGACTGAGTCTCCCGATAACGGAGGATTTCGATGAAAATGGAGAGCCGCCGGAGCCCGCGGCTCCCGCCTTAGGTGAAGGTAGCGCTCAGAGTCCTCTACAGTCTGCGTCCTCCGAGGACGAGCCCCATGAAGAGGAGGCTCATATTGGACACGAGGAGCAGTCCGGGTCCTTGGAAGGCGAGCCCCTCCCCAGCGAGAAGCCGAACAAGCGAAAAACCAAAAGGTCTAGAAAAGCCCCTTCGAAAAAGGCAAATGGGCCGGTCCAGCCCATGGCTGAAAGCCGCCTGCCAAACCGCGAGATCTTGGTGAGTGCCGCAAGTGATGAGACCAGGGTGGCGGTTGTTGAAGACGGTGTTGTTGTCGAGTTTTACGTTGAGAGACCCAGCAGTCAAAAGATAGCAGGAAGTATATTCCTCGGGCGCGCGATGAACGTACTCCCGGGTATGCAGGCTGCATTCATAGACATTGGCGAAGAAAAGAACGCTTTTCTCTATGTTGATGATGCCTTGCTTCCCCCAAACCTTGACGACTCAGATGAAGAGATCCCGGTGAGCAGGAGAAAAAATAGGAGCATTACCGATCTTGTGAAGCAAGGCCAAGACATCATGGTCCAGGTTGTCAAAGAGGCAATAGGGACCAAGGGGGCCCGCGTAACTCGCCACGTTACCTTCCCAGGACGGTACCTGGTCCTTATGCCCACCGTGAACTACACCGGAGTCTCCCGCAGGATCACCGGTGAAGAAGAGAGGCAGCGCCTCCGGAAGATCGCGAGGTCGATAAAGCCCAAGGATATGGGGCTTATTATCCGCACCGTTGCTCAAGGAAAGTCTGAGGAGGAGCTTAAGCGCGATCTGGACTTCCTCCTCAAAGTGTGGGACAAAGTCCAGAAGAGGGCGCGGTCGGCCAAGGCGCCTGCTCTCATCCATCAAGACCTGGGGCTGGTTTTTCGCGTGGTGAGAGACGAGCTTAACCAGAATACCACGCGACTCCTCGTGGACGACGTCCATACCTACGGGAAGATCCTGGACCTCTTGGACTCTGTTTCTCCCGAGATGAAAGACCGCGTGATCTTCTACAGGGACAGAGAGTACCCGCTCTTCCAGCTCTACGGAGTTGAAGCGGCAATCGACAAGGCGCTACAGCGCCAGGTCTGGCTTAAGTCAGGCGGCTATCTGGTCATCGATAAGACCGAGGCGCTCACGGTCATAGATGTCAATACCGGAAGGTATGTCGGAAACAAGAACCTCTCAGACACCGTGTTCAAGATCAACATCGAAGCCTGCAAGGAGATCGCCAGGCAGCTTCGCCTGCGCGACATTGGCGGGATCATCGTGGTGGACTTTATCGACATGGACGTCCCTGCGCACCGGCAGAAGCTCATCGAGGAACTGGAAAAAGAGCTAAGGCGAGACCACACGAAGACAGTGGTGGTAGGCCTGACCGGGCTTGGACTTGTTGAGATCACCAGGAAAAAAGTACGTCAGAGCATTGACGCCACCATGATGAGAATGTGCCCCTATTGCGGCGGGAAGGGCACAGTGATGTCGGAGGAGACGGTTGCCGCCAGGGTGCGGAGAGAAATAAGGAGAGTCTTGGCCAACTCCAGTTGCGAAGCCATCTTGGTCGAGGTGAACCCCGGCGTTGCTTCGTATCTCATAGGCCCGGGCGGCCAAAACCTCAGGGAGCTCGAGAAAGAGACCGGCCGCAATATCTTCATAAGGGGTGCCGAAAGCCTGCACCTCGAGGAGATGAACGTGAAGGCCATTGGCACAAAGGAGGAGATCGCCGAAAAGGCAATCCCCGTCCACGTGGGAGATATCCTCGAGGTCTTGGTAGAAGAACCCCATGATAAGAACCCCTCCGACGGGATAGCCAGGCGAGAGGGGTTTGTAATCGACATCGAAGGCGCGGGAGGACTGGTGGGTGAGAAGGTTACGGTCGAGGTCATTGCCTGCCACCGCACCTACGCCAATGCACGGCTCATCGTTTCTTGACATGTTTTTGAGCAGCGTGCTAGACTGTAACGGTATCTTTGGAGCTATGGTTAGTAGGGGGTTTCCACGTTGTACGCTATAGTTGAGACAGGCGGGAAGCAGTATAAAGTCTCTCCCGGAGAGATAGTGAGAGTCGAGAAGCTCCCGGGGACCCGCGGCGATTCCCTCGTTTTTGATAAAGTGCTGGCCGTTTCTGATAACGGGAGCTTGAGAGTGGGCAACCCCTATCTGGAAGGGACCACCGTCAAAGGGACGATCGTTCGCCAGGGCAAGGCAAGAAAGATCCTGGTTTTCAAGTACAAACCGAAGACGAATTACAGGCGGCGCTATGGGCATAGGCAGCACTTCACCGAAGTCAGAGTGGACTCTGTAGAAGGGAATGCTACGGGCACGGCTACTACGTAAGCCAGGGGCCGGGGATCCCGGTCGCGCAGTCCTCTGCGGCTTCGCCCTGGAAGGGCATGCCGGGTACGGGAAGTATGGTTCCGATATAGTATGCGCAGGGGTTTCGGCCATAGCCCAGACGATCTTGTTCGCTCTTCAGGACATACTGGGCGAGGACGAAGTGGTCTGTAAGGTTGACGAAGGCGACATGCGGGTTAGCATCGCGCCGGATAGAGCCCTCGAGGAGGGGCCCAAGGCCCTCTTGAGAGCTTTCGAAATCGGGCTAAGATCGATTGCTTGTAGTTACCCGCAGTCGGTTAGCATTGACGATACTGGGCGTTGAACGGTAAGGAGGGAAGTCGGATGGTGCGCATGGATCTTCAGCTATTTGCTCATAAAAAGGGAGTAGGGAGCTCCAGGAACGGACGTGACTCCAAGCCCAAGATGCTCGGCGTCAAGACCTATGACGGTGAGTTCGTGACGGCAGGCAGCATCATAGTCCGTCAGAGGGGCACCAGGATCCACCCCGGTCAGAACGTAGGCATGGGCAAGGACCACACCTTGTTCGCGAAGATTGACGGCTTTGTATCCTTCAGCCGCAAAGGCCGGGATGACAAGATAGTGTCGGTGCTTCCCGGTGTACCCGACATGGTGGCAGAGGCAGCCGGGGCCGTACCGGGAGGCAGGGACTGAGCTTTTTCCGGATAACTTGGGGAGATGAGCGGCGGGAGACTCCGCCGCTTTTCACGCTCTTAGGGACGGGAGGAGTGAGGTGTGACTTCGCGGTTCATCGATAAGGTCGTAGTGAACGTGAAGGCCGGCGACGGCGGCGATGGCTGCGTGTCTTTTCGCAGGGAGAAGTACATACCGAGAGGTGGTCCCAATGGCGGCGACGGTGGCGATGGGGGAGACGTCATCCTGAGGGTGGACTCGGGGATGAACACCCTGTACGACTTCCGCTACAGGCCGAACCTCAAAGCCAAGAACGGCCGGAACGGCATGGGAGATATGAGGGCCGGCAAGAGAGGCGACGACCTCATTGTTAGAATACCGCCTGGCACCACTGTGCGTGACGCCGATACCGGGGAGCTGATCGCAGACCTCATCGAAATCGGCGCGGAAGCCGTTGTCGCGAGAGGCGGCAAGGGCGGCCGGGGCAACGCGCGTTTCGCGACTTCCACCGATAGGGCCCCCCGGAGGTTTGAGGAAGGCAGGCCCGGCGAAGAAAGACGCATCGAACTTGAGCTAAGGTCAATCGCCGACGTGGGGCTAGTGGGTTTCCCCAATGCAGGCAAGTCAACTCTCCTTCGAGCGATATCCAATGCAGTCCCCGAAGTTGGACCGTATCCTTTCACTACTCTCACACCTCACCTGGGAGTCGTCACAAGAGGCATCGAGAAGCTCGTTGTCGCCGACATCCCGGGGCTCATCGAAGGAGCCAGCCAGGGAAAGGGTCTGGGCCATGAGTTTCTTAGGCACATAGAGCGCACTTCAGTCTTACTATATGTTGTCGATGCTACGGGTTCTCTGTCCGATCCAGTGAGCGATTTTCTGGCCGTACGGCGTGAAGTGATGGCCTACAGCGAAAGTATGAAGGACAAGGTGAACCTTCTGGCCGTCAATAAGATAGACCTTGTAGACTCGGAGGCACGGCTCGCGGAGATCATGGATTCACTACGTAAGGTCGCCAAGATGCCAGTGTACCTCATTTCGGCCTTGAACGGGCAGGGAATTGATGAGCTGATTGACGGACTTATGCAGGTGGTTAGAGACTGACAATCTCTATTCCGCAAATTAAGAAGGATTTCGCAGTAAGAGATAGAAATAACCACGTGCGTTTGTTGCGTCGTTTGTTTGGGTCTTCTGGTCTTGGGGGCAATCATGACAGCTATCGGAATAATGGGCGGCACCTTTGATCCGATTCACTACGGGCATCTGAGGGCTGCCGAAGAGGTCAGGCAGGGTTTTGGTCTCGAACGGGTCGTTTTCGTGCCCTCAGGCAGACCTCCCCATAAGGCAGCGGAGGAAGTCACTTCTCCAGAGCACCGGTATTTGATGACACTCCTCGCAACGGCCGATAACCCCTATTTTGAAGTATCGCGCATGGAAATCGAGCGGAAAGGTCCTTCTTATACTTTGGACTCGCTGCGCGAACTCAGACGTCTCTACAGCCCCGAGAAGGCGCTCTACTTCATTACCGGCCTTGACGCCGTCCTTGAGATTACCTCTTGGAACGGTTACATGGAGCTTTTTGACCTTGCCGATTTCATAGCCGTTACGCGTCCCGGGTACAGCGTGCAGACGCTCAACGACCTGGGGGTCCATCTGGGAGAAGAGCGGTTTTCCAAGATACACCCGTTTCCCGTGACTCTCTTGGCCATATCGTCCAGGGACATAAGGAGGAGGGTTAGGGAAGGGAAGTCGGCTAAGTACCTGGTGCCTGATCCGGTGATGAAGTACATCGAGAAAGAGCGGCTGTACCTTAGTGACCCAGATAGACGGGTCGTAAGGACGGGTGGTCCGGATTTTTTGGCCTAATCGCGCGGACCTCCTGCAAGCAAAGACTCTCTGCGGTTAGGAAGTTGGTTGGAAGGTCCGACGTAGTCAACGAAAAGGCCTTACGTGGTTTGGGGAAAGGTTCAACCCAGTTACCGGAACGGAGGCTTGGGGAGAGGGGGTGAGACTGTGAAGACACTCTACGTGGGTAATCTGCCGTGGAGCACCACCGATGAAGACCTGGAGAGAGCATTCAGCCAGGTAGTCGAAGTAAGGGGCTGCCGCATCATCACAGACCGGGCTACCGGTAGGTCCCGCGGATTCGGATTCGTCGAAGTTGATGACGCTGACGGTGAGAGAGTAGTTGAGGCAATGAACGGAACAATTCTTGGAGGCCGCCAGATTATCGTCAACGAGGCCCGTCCGCGCCAGCCGAAGTATTGATTGATAGGTTTTCGGCGTGAAGCTTGCCTCCTTATCTCTCTTGGGATGCGGAGGCAGTTCATTTTGGTGTCGTTTTGAGGACGCTTCCTCAGGGGTTTCACTTGTTTCTCACCTGTTTTTCACGGTGTTTCTCACAGCGCTCTTCTGAGTGTTTGCTTGGGTTATTCCCCAGAGTATCTCTTGAGGCTTTTCCCAGGGAGCCGTTCAGAGCACTTTTGAGAGCGAGGATACCTCAGCGAAGGCTTGCTGCAGGAACTTCCCGCGCGATTTTTCGTCTAATCATCTCGTGTATACTTGCTTGAAAACGGTGTCGCCGAGAGAAGGTGTAGTGTCAATCATTGTCAGGCGAGCCTGCCAAGATTCGCCGACTTTTTTTGATATTGCCAGCGGTCCTTCCCCGGTATCTCTTAACCCGGAAGGGAAGTCGAAGGTATAATGCAATAAACCACGATTATGTAATGCCGGTCCGTTCGTGCGTCACGGCGAAATCGGAGACGGTGGTGATATAGGTGAGGTCACGGAGATCGCAGCGGCGACGCATTGTTAAGGACTCCTGGGAAAGCGAAGTCGCTGTGACAATGGATGAAACCAAGGTGTTTCAGCGCTCGGACATGTCCAGGCCTAGAAAGCGGTGGCCGAGGATCCTCGGTTATTTCGTCTTGGCGCTGGTCCTCTTTTCGGGCGGGCTGGTTTTCGGTTTCTACAAGTACGCTACCGCGCCCTCGGAGCTTGAGATGGAACTGGGAGCGGACCTCACGGGCCGCGTTAATATACTTGTTCTCGGTGTCGATGCAGGTGTCAACGGGCAGAAGACCAATGAGTGGACCAGATCGGACGTAAACATGGTGGTGAGCGTCGACCCTGTCACGAAAGACGCCGCCATAGTATCTATACCTAGAGATACCAGGGTCTTCATCCCCGGCAAGATTGCCGAGTACAGCAAGATGGGTCACGCCCACGCCTACGGCGGGCCGAGCCTTGCCATCGAGACGGTTGAAAGGTTTCTGGATATTGAGATCGACTACTATGTGCGGGTGGATTTTGAGGCGTTCAAGCAGGCAGTTGACGCTCTCGGCGGGGTTGACATGTACATCCCCGTGTCCGGCGAGTATTCTGACCCGGCGCAGAACCTATACATCAAGCTGGAGAAAGGCCCCGCGCACCTCGACGGGCAGAAGGCCTTGGAACTGGTGCGCTACCGCGGATACAGCAACGCCGACATCGGTCGGATTGAGATGCAGGAGCTCTTTCTAAAGGCTCTCATCAAGAAAGCTGCCAGCCTTTCCAACATATTGAAGATCGGGCCGCTTTACGAGCAGCTTCAGCCGTATTTCAGGACCGATCTTACGTTTCAGGAAGTGTTGAAACTTGTGGATATAGGAAGAGGCGTCGATCCCGAGTCCGTAAAGATGGCTATGGTGCCGGGTATTGACAAGTACCTCGCCGAGAACGGCAGGGAGATTAGTTACTGGGTCCCCGACGGGCCGGAAACCGAGAAGATGGTGAATGACCTCATTAAGGGCATGAGCAGGGAGCGGAACGCCTCGGTGAGGGTCGCCATCGAGAACGGTAACGGTGTTCCCGGTGCCGCCGACGCTCTTGCCACCATAATGCGCGACCTCGGTTTCCAGGTCGTCTCCGTGGGGAACGCTAGCAAACAGGATTACGAGGACACGCGCGTTGTGGCAAGGGGTTCTGACCAGGTTTCCCAGGCCCTGGTGCTTCGCGGTGTGAGACAGATCTGTCCGTCGGCCAGGCCTTACAAGGGCTCGAGCATCCCTGAGGGAGCCGATGTGCTCATCATTGTCGGGAAAGATTACCGGCGCCCGTTATAGGCCATGGGACATGCGGCCGGCCTCAGTCACGGGATCCTGTGGGTCCGAGGCGTTCTCGGGGATTTCAAGGTTTTCGAGGGGATTTCAAGGATGTAGCCTCATTAGGTCCTTAGTGTTATTGTGGTTCTAGGATATGGATCTGTTCGTTTGCCGGATCATGTACGAGGCGGCGGCCGCCGGGATGGGCGGGCCACCAACTCAAAGGCGCGCGTACTATCACTTGTCGTGTGTTCATTCCCGAGGTGGAGGTGCGAAAGCAATAATTGCCGCTTGAGACAAAGACCGATCACAGTGCGGCTTCCGCCCAGAATATGGCTAAGGCGGCTGCCGAAATACTTGACCAAGGCAAGGCTACCAATGTGGTAATCCTCGAAGTCCAGGGACTCACGCTCATTGCCGATTATTTCGTAATAGCATCGGTGTCAAACCAGAGGCACGCCAGGGCGCTGGCCGACAGAGTGCTTGAAGGTCTTTCGGGGATCAGAGAGCCCGACCACATCGAGGGCTACGAGGGCGGGTTGTGGATCCTCATGGATTACGGGGATCTCATTGTCCACGTGTTCCGCGAGCAAGAGAGAGCTTTCTACGGCCTTGAAAGGCTCTGGGGCGATGCGCCGAGGGTGGAGATAGGCTGAAGGGCCCATATCCGGAAACGTCCCCACGGGCGCATATTTCCCGTGGAATTCGTAGGCGTTTACGACAATGAGGGCAAAGGGAGGCCTCCAAGCCTTGCAAGGGTGCTCGGCTAGGAGGCCGTCTTTTAGTTGCTTCCGGTTAGAAGCGAGCCGGGCGACTTCCGGGCTCAATCCCCAACCTTGATCCTCGCTACGATATCCCTGAGTCCGGCCGCAAGTTCGGCAAGAGAGTTCGCCGTTTGCGACACCGACATGGACGATGCGTTTACCTCCTCCGTCGAGGCAGCCACTTCTTGCACCGATGCTGCGTTCTCCTCGGAAACTGCAGCGACGCTGTCGATGAGCTGGCGTACCTTTTCGGTACTCTCAACCATCTCAACGCTGGATATGGCGTTCTTCTCCACGATCGCCGCTATGGACCGAGCAGCGTCTTGCGCGTTGGCGGCGCTTACTCGGAGCGTCTCGAACATATCTGTCATGCTGGCCAAGAGGGAGGTCACCCTGGAGGCTCCTTCGGAGATCCCCTGGAACACGACGCCCGCGTGGTTAACCACTTCGCTGCCGTGTCCCACTTCCTGGGCCACCGTGTTTACCGAGCGTACCGCGTTCTCTATGGCCCTGCGGATGCCTTGGACCTGCTCCGCGATAAGCTTGGCTTCCTTGGACGAATCCTCAGCCAGCTTACGCACTTCCTCTGCGACAACGGCGAATCCCTTTCCGTGCTCGCCCGCCCTGGCGGCTTCGATAGCAGCGTTCAGGGCAAGGAGGTTGGTTTGAGATGAGATCTCGGTGATGACCTGGACAATCCGCCCGATCTCCTCAGAGTGGTCGCCGAGTCTGGAGATAATGCTCGCAAGCGACTCCGTGTCGGCGCTTACCTTGTCCATGGTTGCCGAGACGCGGCTTATGGCCTCTAGCCCCGACGACGCCGATACCGCATTTTCATCGGCGTTGGCTCTTATCTCGGACACAGCGCGGAGAGCTTCGTTTATCGAAGCCGCTATCCCGTTTACAGCGTCTTGGACCTGTGCCGCGCTTTCCGATTCGTTCCTGCCTCCTTCGGCAACCGTGGATGCCCCTTCGAGCAGTGTCTCGGCTTCCCGGGCCATCTGCATCGCAGCACTGGACTGGTCCTCAGCTCCTGCGGCGAGTTGCTGCATCGTAGTTGAGATTTGCTCCAAGGCGGAGACCGAGACCGACGCGGTCGACTTGAGTTCCTCGCTCATGGTTACGACTTCTTCGGCCCTATCCCAGATGCCCTTGGCGAGCTCTCTGAGGCTGCTCACCATCGCCTCAAAGCTCTTTGTGAGCACACCTATTTCATCATCAGACTGATAGGGTGGGATTTGTACCGAGAGGTCACCTTCGGCAATCGTCGCAGCCGCTTTGGACAACGCCGCGAGCGGAGTCGAGATCTTGCGGGCCGTGGTCGTCCCCGCAATGACTGCAACAACTACAGCCAAGACCACGAGGATGACTACATATGAGCGAAGGGCGAAAACGTCCTCGTACACCTCGGCGGTCGGAGCTTTGGCGGCTATGGACCAGCCGCTCCCTCTGTACAGGTCGTGACCTTGCATCGGCCGGTATACAACCAGCGATTCTACGTCGCTAAAGGTGTAGACCGTGAGACCTTCTTCGCCTGCTGTCATCTTGCCGACGGCAGCCGTCAGCTCGGGGATGCCGAGTTCCGCGGCGTTCGTGAAGTACATTTCTCTGTCAGGGTGGACGATGATCAGTCCTTCGCGGTCCACGATATATGCGTATCCCGTGTAGCCTCGCGCCTTCTGTGACTCGGCGTAAGAGTCCACGATTCGCTGGATAGCGGCCATGTCGATTTCTTGAATGATGGCGCCCCTAAAACTACCGTAGTAGAACAGCGGGGCGGCAATCGTGATCGTCGGCTTGTGAAGGAGAGGGCTTACCGAGCACTCGCCCGTGTAGAGCTCTCCGCCTTCTACCCGCGCCAGGATCTCAGCTACATCGACTTCGGGATCCTCGGTGAGACCTGCCGATACCAGGACTCTCCCCCTGCTATCAACCTGATAGGCGCAGAGGATATCCGACCCGAGTACGATATTCTCCAGCTGGGCCCGGCGCTCGCTTAGAGAGCTGTACGGATTCGTGAACAGACTGCTTTCCGAAAGGTTTAGCAGTTCCGAAAGGGCAGCATCTATGAAAGAGTCGACTTCGTGACCAAGCAGCGCGGCTTCTAGTTTGAGGTTTTCGCCAACCTGGTCTCTTATGAGCCGGCTTGATGATCTATAAGCCAAGATCCCCACGATGGTGGCCGGGATCACGGCCAAAAGCAGCAATGAAGCAAGAAGTCTCACTGCTATTCCTGATCGCCTGTCCAATACCTATCATCCCTTCTAATCTCCATTTGCTCATGTGTCTAAGGCGCGTCTTCTGGCATCAAGAGTCTACGATGTTTATCGTCCTAACAGGCGTTGCCTTTAGCAATCGCCGAAAAGTGGAGGGCTTCAGCTCTTGCATGGCGTATTAGCCCATACATAGCGTAGGCTCATAAGCTTTGGCTCAAGAACGCTGAAATCGAAACGAATGGAGGAGTAACGGGTGAAAGTCTACATATCGGTGGATATGGAAGGCGGGGCGGGTATTGCCGGCGCCTCACACATGACCGACGGCGGCTACAACCGGATGGTCAAACTCCTTACACAAGAGGTGAATGCCGCGATAGAAGGCGCTTTCGAGGCAGGCGCCACTGAGGTCCTCGTCAACGACGCCCACGGCAACATGGCAAACATCTTGATTGAAGACCTGGATGAGCGGGCGGAGCTCATAAGCGGCAACAACAAGCACCTCTTGCAGATGGAAGGCCTCGATGATTCCTTCCAGGCGGTATTTTTCCTCGGGTATCACGCTCATGAGGGCAATGCTGACGCAGTCATGAACCACACCATCATGGGGACCGTGGTTACCGAGATCCGCAGGAACGGTGTGGTGGTGGGTGAGACGGCCATTAACGCAGGAATAGCAGGAGCTTACGGTGTGCCCGTCGCCCTGGTCGCAGGCGACCACATCCTGTGTGAAGAAGCCCGGCGCTTCTTGGGCGATGTCGAGACCGTCGAGGTGAAAAGAGCCATCGACAGGTATGCAGCCCGGCTTCTTTCGCCCAAACGAGTCCGGAAGCTCATAAAGGAGGCCGCCATAAGGGCGCTCAACCGCCTCTCTGATTTCAAGCCGCACGAGGTTGAGACACCGGTTGAGTTCGAGATCACCACAAAGCTCACGAGCATGGCCCATATGTGTTGCCTTTTCCCGAGCGTCGAACGGCGAGGGCCAAAAGTGATCGCTGTGAAGGGCGATAATTACATCGATGCGTACAAGCAGCTTCTAGGTTGCCTCATAATTGCGAAGGACGCCGGTAGGGGCTGGCTTGGCTGATCAAGGATCGTGAAGAAGT
>DGDN01000048.1:5621-6312 GCA_002385465.1 Candidatus Fermentithermobacillaceae bacterium UBA3951 | reverse complement strand
TAAGAGACAGGACCAGGCCCGTGCTCATCCCGAAATAACCCGCTTCCATGGCGTCCCTGACCAGATCCTTCATCCGGGATAGTTCTTCCGGCGAAGGCTTTCCGGCCCTAAACCCCATGACGCAGTTCCTGACGGTGCCGTGTCCGACGAGGGCCGCCACATTGGTAGAGACCCCTTTTTTCTCGAGGACCGTCAGGTAGTCGGCGGGGCTCCGCCACTCCAGGTCCTCCCTTTTGGCGCCGCCAATACCTATACCGGCCATGAGGCTAAGCGTGTCTTCGGTCGCAGGTGCCGCGGACGTGCCGCAGTTACCCGTCACGCTGGTTGTCACGCCCTGGAGGATGTGGGCTTCTGCGCGACCGTCGACCACGAGAGCCAGGTCTGAGTGCGTGTGGATGTCGATGAACCCCGGGGTGACAACCAGACCCTTGGCATCGATGCGCCGCGCCGCTTTCTCACGCGCAAGGTTTCCGATCCGTGTTATCCGGTCCCCTCGAACACCGATGTCCGCCCGGAACCAGGGGTTCCCTGTCCCGTCAATAACCACTCCGTTAGAGATAATAAGTGAGAACACATGAACCATCTCCTAGAAGGTTGATGCATGTAGCACGGCAAGAGGCCCTGGCGCCAAGACCTCTAGGTTTCCAAGCCCACTTGCGAGCCACTCAAGCACACAAGCCACTGCCGCTTA
>DGDN01000048.1:0-5442 GCA_002385465.1 Candidatus Fermentithermobacillaceae bacterium UBA3951 | reverse complement strand
CCTCCTCGCCATAGAGCCGAGGCGGAGCCCGGCGTTCCACCCAATTCGCTTCTCGCCCCGGCTCCGCCTCCGTCCCGTCGCAAACCGAACTCAAATCAACTTGCCGGTTTCCACCCAACCTTTATTAGAGTCAAGTGCCGGTCTCCGACCGCCCTCTACTCACAATGGCTTGCGACTAGAGCCACTGTGAGCCCGAGAACCGGCCGTCCAACGCTACTTCGACACTGCCTAGACACAGCATAGAAACAGCCTAGAACAAGTTGCTTATCCCCAACCAATCTCTTACCAGGAAGAGTGCCCTACCGATCAGCATCGACAAGAACCCCATGCTGGCGTTTCCAAAGGAGGCACCGAAAGCGATCATCAGGAACCAGCGCCCGAGTTTCGGCAGGATCCCGACGGGCCCTTCCAGCGCCCGCGTGTACCTCTTCGTGAACAAGAAATACGACGTTCCTACTACGAACCCCAGCACGATGATGAGGTTGTTGAACGAGTTTAGGGACAAGAATGTGGCGCTTATCTGGTTCAGAAGCTGCGCCTGCACCGCGCCCCTAAGACCGAGACCCGCCCCGGTAGCCACGACGATGGCCATGGTTATCCTGGAAAGGTGAGAGACGGGCTTCACGTACTTGGTGAAGAGAAGCAGCCCGAGGATCATGGGGATGATCAAGGCGTACTCTCCGTCCTTCACGAGGGGGTTCCACCCGGATGTTTGGATGGACTGGATGCCCGTGACGATCGCGTGACCTGCACCGATCCCGATAAATGCGTGCTCTGCCACCCGGTATACAGGGTTCTCTTTGTAGATGGCCAGGCTGAACATGGCCAGGGTCAAGAATGCCGCCAACCAGACGTCAGGACTCGTGCTCATTGTCTCTCCTCCTTTCCGTTATGCGCTGGCGCCTTTGTTTTTGTTCTTGCGGTCGAGCAAGTAGGTGACATTTCCAATCACAATTAGGGCGAGGATCACCGCGTGCGCAGCGGACTGGGCGTCCATCTGAGCGGTGGCGATGCCCGGGTTCTCAAGGAGTTTCTCGTACTCGGCGGCCGAGCGGAGCCCGATGAGGAGTCCCTGAATCTGACCCGACTGCAGATACGGCTGGGTCTGTGGCCCCATGATGGCCGTCACCGCGAGAGCCAGAGGCACCTTTTCGGCCACGTGGATCTGCCGCACCCATGCGTCCGGCACCCCGTAGCCGCCTGGCCCGGTGTTCATGGAGACTATCAAAGCGAAGTCTTGTGCCTTTTCAATCCCTTTGAGCACGGGGATCTGTTCCACGGGCGTCTTCCTCCAGTCGGCCCGGAAGACCGACTTGAAGTTCTCAGCCCATGCCGCTATCCCCGACTCGCCGCCGGCGAAGAATCCAAGGTTGACGAAGTCTTCACCGTAGACTTTGCCCAATCCCTCAAGCACCTTCAAAGACGCTTCGGCGAACATCGGTCCGTCCGGAATGGACGACACAGCGACGATCTTTGCGTCTTTCCTTGCAAGGTGGATCAAGAGGGAGTTTGCTATGGGCCCGAGCTCAACGTCCGATCCCGCGGCGTAGTCCCACGACATCATGACAGTGTCGCCGGGCTGGATCTTGTCAACCACGGCGTAGAAATCACGCGTCGGTTTCATCACCATCATGGGCAGGCCGAAGGGCCTTACGAGAGGGATGGCTACGACCAAGAGGATGAGGACGTAGATGATCTTTGGGTTAATGCTCTTCATCCGTCAGTCCCTCCTTCACTCGTTCCCGCTTAGGTGAGTCCTGTTGATCCCCACGATGGTCCTAAGACACAGGGAGATGTACCCGATACCCGCACACACGAGGAAGACGCGCTGCCCTGCCATGCTTGGGATATCCATGATCCACTGGGCAACGTCGGGCATCTTGACGGATACGAACTCGCCGATGGGGACCCGTCCGAGCATAACCAGGCCGGCCGAAATGAGGAGCAGTGCCGAATCGGTATTGGTTGCCCTAAACGCCCGGTAAGATGCCGAAGCGATAAAGAACGCCGTCATACCGGCCATGGTGGAGCTGCACGGTATAAGGATCTTGTCGTAGAGGAAGCGGTAGGCGGGGACAGTTGTCCCTTGCCCGAGACCGACTATCACCGTCGCAGCCAAGAACACGAAGAGTACGAGGCTGTAGTACCATCCCTGCCGCTTGGTCCTCACGCTGTGTCCGTGGACGGCGATCAGGTTGATGGTGCCGGTGACCACCGCGAAACTCTGGATGAGCGGCATCCACCCGGTGATAGCGCTACCGGCGCTGTGGAGGGCGGGAATGTCCACAAAGTATTCGAACACAATGAGAAAACCGACGAAAACGGTAAGCGCCAAGGGGAGCGTTCTCTTCAGCACGAGATCATCTCCTTTCACATGCGCACTAGCTTGGCAAAGAAGTCAGAGCCGAAAGTAGTGGCGATAGCCCCCAAGAGAGTCAAAGCTATGGACAGCACCTTGACGAAGTCCTGTCCGCTCATGGCGCCCAATTCGGCTGAGTCGGACGAGAGCTGCGCCGCGGCCGCGAACACTTCCTCACCGATGAGGACGTAGTCGCAAGCGGCGACGAAGAACGGGATCTGGTATTCGTTGGTGGTCCCTGCGATCTGCAGGCAACCTGCGCTGTGGGCTTCTTCCGCGATAAAGAGCGCCTCGTTGGCGTAGTGCCCAATCATTATGTTGACGGCCACTTTCTCGCGGTTGATAATGCCGACGATTCCGCCCGCGTAGACGTATTGGTTGACCGAGAGATACCTCACCGCGTCGGGCCTAAAGGCGTCAGCCTTGCCGGCTCTCACGTAAGACGCGCGCACGATGTCTTCGCTCGCCTGGTACACGTCGCCCTGAGCCACAGTCGCTATGAGGGGGCAGTCAAACCTAGCAGCCTGCTCTGCGATATGGGAGAGGAAAGAGAGACTGGCTATCATGACCGGCGCGCCGCGGACCGTAAGATTCCCGACGCCCGCGCTGAAGTGGACGGGCCGCCCCATTTCGGTGGCTCTCCCGATGCCCTCGTTTATGGCGTCGAGAGCAGTGAGAGTCCTAATCTGAGGAGGCTTGCCTTGGCGTGCCTCTCTGATCCCAAGGAGAATCGCCGCGCAGGACACAATCATGGTGAGAAACGCGAATACGAGACCCTCCACTATCATTCAGAGTCACCTCCAATGGTGCTTGCCTGGATGTAAAGGTTAAAGAGCCTTCCTCGAAGTGAAATAATCAAACACCGCCTTGCTGAGCCTGGCCGGAATCTCCCTTGAATCGTCCCTGGGCTCTTGCTTTGTCAGGATGGCGATGGCATAAGGGCTTCCGTCCTTGGGCTCGACGATCCCCACATCGTTGATGACAACGTTCCGCCCCAGGGTGCCGCTCTTGGTCATGGTGACGGCATCGAGAGGGAGCAATCCGGGGATCCGGTCACGGAGCTGCTGCCTCTTCATGACCTCGAGACAGTCGCGGCAAACCTCTTTGGGAAGCTTCTCTCCTTCGTAAAGGACCTGCATGAGGTCTACCATATCCCGGGTCGTAGTAATGTTGTTCTCCCTGGTTCCCTGGAAAGCAGCCGTCTCGTAGTGGACTATGCCTTCCTTGAGGATCTCGAAAGACCTATCAACCTGCTCCTTGGTGGGCCACTTCTCCTCGATGCCGGCGCAGTGAGCGAGGAGCCCCTGGCATCCCATGGCCACGTAGGTGTTCTTGAGTCCAAGCTCCTCCATGAGAGCGTTTACGCGATCGGCGCCAGCAGTCTTGAGGCAAATGTCCGCGGCCGTGTTGTCGCTGATGATGATGGAGAGGGTCGCCAGGTCCTTGAGGCAGATCATGAGCCCCTCGGTCATATCCTTGAGGACGCCGGAACCCGGAGACTTTTCCTCGTCCGTGAGCTTGTGCATTTCGGATAGGTCAACCAAGCCCTCTCCCGCCTGGCGGAAAAGTTCGACCATAACCGGTACTTTGAACACGCTGGCCGTCGGGAGCGGCACGTCTGGGTTCAGGCAGATCTCTTCACCCGTACTGAAATCGCGAGCCATGACCGAAAAGACGCCGCCACGCCCTTCCAAAATCCGGTTCAGTTCTGCGTAGATTTCCTTTTGCGTCATATTCTCCTCCAATCTGGGCCGGGTGTTTGTCCGGAAATAATCCGTTATCGAACTAATGGGACTTCTGCATCACCTACCTTCGGTTTTGCTAAGTTGGCCGACTCGACGCGGGACTCTCTAGAACTTCCAGTTATCCGGAAATACTTCCTTATTTCCCCTGGAATCAGTACCTTATTGGCTGTTAAAGCAGAAAATCCTTCATTTGCAAGAAGGCAAATCGATTCGGAATCAAGAACTCATAGATGAACCATCTTGGACATCTTACGGACGGCATTCGACGGTATTCCGCTACTGCGCTGGAGTGACGGAAGATGCTGTTTTCCATTGGGATTCTTGGGCCGCCAGACCTTGTCGAGAAGACACTCGAGTATGCGGAAGGTTTCCCTCAATATCGCTTTCTAGATCTGCGTTATGAAGACGAAAACGACACCGTGCCGCTCTTCGAGAAAAACCGCGGGCGGATGGATGTCTGCCTCTTCATGGGCAACTGGCCTTATCTCAAGGTAAAGAAGTATTATGGGGATCGCGATTGCGGGATCCCCATGGTATATGTGGCCGATACGAGCCTGGGGATCTACCAGGCCCTTGCCAAGATGCTGTACGACGGGGTAGACACCAGGCGCTTGAGCATAGACACGGCAACCCCCGAAGAAGCAGAAAGGTGTCTCGCGCATGTGGGCCTCCGCCCGGAAGCCCTGTTCTTCCTCCCCGTCGAGAGCCCCATAGATAGAAAGGAGTTCGTCGATTTCCACAAGTCTCTATGGGAAAAGGGTGAGACGACAGCGGCTGCGACCTTCCTGAAAGGCGCGTACGTAGAACTTAGCCGTTACGGCATGCCCGTCTACCGCTGCACTCCCAGCCTGGGCGGCCTGAAGGAAGGGCTCGTAAGGGCGGTACTGGAACTGGAGACCCTGAAAGCCAAGGCCAGCCAGCTCGTGGTAGGGTTGGTGTCGTTCGGCAGGTCATTTGATCCGGCGGGCTCTTCGTCTGGCGGGGACGGACAGGACGGTCGAGGCGGCCGGGATGGCCAAGGCGGTCGGGATGATCCGGAAGGTTCGGATGGCCGGGATGTACAGGATAAGGGGCGCACTGACGGCAACGAACGCCGCCTACAGCGACGCTCAGACAAAGCAGACAGCAAGACCTACCGGGCCAGGCTCCTCACGGCGCTCTTGGAATGGGCCAGGCCGCTCGGGATTTCGGTAGTCCCGGTCGAAGGCGGCAGGTTCAGCGTGTTTATGACGCGGGGTGTCCTCGAGGAAATCACGAAGGGCCAGACACAATTCGAGACGGCAGAACGCATCTCAAAGGCTTGCGGACGGCCGGTGTTTTTCGGGTTCGGAGTCGCGC
>DGDN01000098.1 GCA_002385465.1 Candidatus Fermentithermobacillaceae bacterium UBA3951 | reverse complement strand
GGAATTTTCGACCGGCCTTGACACGGCTATCCTGTCACAAAGCCCATAGAGGAAGGCACTTCCCTGGCATTTGACTTCGGCTTCGTCATTGACGGCTACTGTTCCGACTTCGGCCGTTCCTTCTACTGCGGTAAGCCGGAGAAGTCTATTTCTGACGGGTACAAGGCGCTCCATGAAGCCCACTGTTACCTCCTGGAGACAATAAAGCCTGGAATGCAGATGGATATGACGTATAGGACACTGTATGAGGTCATGGAGCGATATGGGTGTGGGAAGTACCTCCGCAATTACTTCGACTTGGGGCTCATGGGCCATCAAATCGGCATAGACGTCCACGAGCGGCCGTGGCTTCACGACAAGAGCGCAGCTGTCTTTGAACCCGGTATGGTCATGTGCATCGAGCCTAAGTTCTGGCGACCCGGAAAAGCATATCTCCGTATCGAAGACATGGTCCTCGTCACCGACTCAGGATGCGAGTCGTTGACGAAGTTTGATCGTGAGAGATTTGAACTCTAACACATCGCCATCAGGGGCTGCAAGGATCTTTGCGCATCCGGATTGTGCCTCCGTCCCGCCGTCGGAGACAGCCGAAGTAGTGAGTTGCTCACTGGGCCCTTCATGTGTTCCGTTCTGCCGGGAGCATCGCCTCTTCCTGATGTGATCGGAACGCGTTGAGATGGCCAACTCTATCCGCCTATATCCGATGGATTCGCTCACTCTCTTGTGACGAGTGGTGCTCCATAGGCCTCGATGTCCCTGACCCAGTTCGCGTACTCGGGACCTAGATTTCGGATAAGCAGTCTGTCCGCTGTGTAGAAGAGGGAGTTCAGTGCCATTGCCAACGCCACGTACGTGTTGTCGTAAGCTGATTGGCCGCTGGTTGTTGCCAAGGAAACTGCCGTCGGGGCTATGGAGCCAGGTTCGACCAGGTGGATCCTCATGGAGGTAAGCTCTTCGAAAGCTGCTAGAGCGTCATGAGCGGTCAACCTGCCTCTTTTCACCGCTACGCCGAGGAGGCTGGCCATCTCATACATGAAGAGACTCGGGGCTACCAGTGCCACGCGACCCTCAACGAAATCCTCTTTCATCTGTAGGGCGCTACTACACGCGACCTCGTCTCTGAGGAACCACTTGGCTACGACACTTGCGTCCACAACAAGAGTGGTGCGGGTTCCATGATACGTCGGACTTGGCCATACCCGGCTCATCACTCGTCACCCCGAAACCTCTGTCCTTCTTTCGCTTCGCGGATGAGCTCCTCCACCGAGCACGGCTTCGACCTCTCCCTGATCGCATCTAGGGCTCGGCTGGCAGCTATTCTCCTCTCGTACAGGGTGTAAGCAGGTTGGTTGGCGGGATTTGGGGAGCCAGCCCCATACTGCTCAACCAAACCACCAGAGGCACTGTCCGCAACTCTGACCACAAAGGCACCATGCCGTATCGAGGCGGGGCAAATAGGGGGCGATGCTGAGACCAGTGCCGACTCTGGGAAGCGCCAGACACCGCCGACTTTGATGGCCGGGACAGTCCCCTTTCGTGCGTATTTCTTTACCGTGTAGACCGAAATCCTTAGAAGCGCCGCCGCCTCCTCTGGCGTGAGAAGCCTTTCCATGACGCCACCTCCGGTCCAACAGTATCACCCTGTGCCAATCAAAAGCAATAATTAGCAACGAAAAACTATATCTCCGGCATTGCACGCAGTTCCTCATCCATTGCACGCAGTTCCTCATCGACGAAACCACTTGCTCTGCAAGGTGCAGGGAACCGGTCCCTTTACCTAGAAACCGACTTCACACCATTGAGAACAAAGGAGCGGCCGACATGATAGGCGTTGAGATCGACTTCGTAGTCCCGGATTCCCTGGAGGCGCTCGCACTGTACGAGCGCGTTTTCGATGTCGAGCGTGTAGAGGTGACCCCCTTCGCCAAGGGCAATAATGAGGTCATTTTCTCGCTCTACGGGACACGCTTCCACATGCTCGACGAGAACCCCGAGTTCCAGCTCATAGCCCCCAAACCCGGAGACCCCAAATCGATATGGTTCAACGTGATGGTGCCGGATATAGCGAAGGTCCACGCGGCTGCGCTGGCGGCCGGGTTTAACGAAATGCAGGGGATCACGGAACTACCGGCGATGGGCGTGAGCAACTGCATACTGGTAGACCCTTACGGATACGTCTGGCTCGTCCACCAAGTACACCGCGAGGTGAGCTTCGAGGAGCGCGTCCGGATCATGGAGGCAAGCTGCGCCAAATCGAAGGAATAGTGGGGCAAAGGCACAGGCGAAGATGAAGCTGAAAACCGATCGCCTTGAGCTAAGGCCTTTCGAACTCGCTGACGTCCAGGAGGCCCATAAGTACCTGTCGGATCCGCCGGTTATGCAGCATGTGGAGCCTCCATTCGACCTCGAGAAGACCGGGGACTTAATCAGGGTGCACGGCATGGCTCCGGAACCGAGGGTATATGCCTTGGTAGAGCGCGAGACGGGGAAACTCGCCAGCCACGTCATATTCCACCGCTTTGACGACGGTTCGGTCTTCGACTGGGCTGGGTGCTCAAAAGGTCAGTGTGGGGAAGAGGGTATGCTCTGGAGATAAGCAAGGCCCTCATAGAGTACGCTTTCCACGTCCTTCGGTTAAGCCAGGTCGTCGTGGAGACGGTGCCTCAGAACACCCCTACCAAGAAGGTCATAGAGAAACTGGGCATGCGGAAGGAAGGCGCGACTCCCGAGGGCCTGGAGTTTTGGTCTGTAGAGAAGTCCGCTTACTCCGGCCTAACCGAATAAGCCGCAACAATGACCGGTCACTGAGCGGCCTTTTGCCTCATGTACTCGACCATCGCCTTTGCGGCCGCCTCAATGGCCTCCAGTTTGTACACCCTGGACTTCCTCGTTATCGTGATGAGGTCGAAAACTTCGGAGCGCACGTGGTTCATGAACTGCTGCATGCTAAAGAGGCACGTGATCGTCCCCGCGCCGCTTCCCCCTGCTGCCGCTACTCCGATGCAAGGCTTGCTTGCGAGCCTGCTCGCTTCCCTTGCGGTGGCCTCGCACCTTCTCACTCTGTCTAAGAAGGCTTTGGCCGACTCGCTCAGGTCTCCCCAGTAAACAGGCGTTACGACCGCGTACGCGTCTGCGCCAATAAGCCGCTCGTTGAGGGCCTGGAAGTCGTCCTCAACTTGGCAGCGGTGTTCGGTCCGGCATGTGCCGTATCCGGTGCCGCAAGCCTGGCACCTGCCTACGTTGTAGGAGTTGAGGTCGATTAGGTCGACGGTCGCGCCCGCGCCTGCTGCGCCTTCCCGGAGCGCCCTCCCGCACGCCGCCGTGAGTCCGTCCTTGTTCGGGCTGCTTGTTAGGATCACTATCCGGTAACTCATTGGATTCCCTCCTCCGGGATTTCGTTCGCCGCAGTGAGTGCTATTCCTCGTCGGTACATGACATGCGGCAAGTGCAAGACCGGAGTGCCGTGCGATAGCGGGATCCCTCTGTAGACAGTCAAGCGGTGCCTCCGGTTGCCTGCCACTCAATATCTTCGCGGTTTGTCGTGGACTACGGGTGGCTCAGTCCTCTTGTAAAGGATGCCCTCGGGAGTTAGGGCGGTAACAGGATAGCCGGCGAAGTCTTTGATATTGTACGTGCATATGGTCTGAATGCCGGCGTCAATCATCTGGGCGGCAATGTAGACGTCAAAGACACGCTGACCGGCGACCCCTGATTCCGCCGCCAATGAGAACAGTGTATTCAGGGCGGCGGGGGAAGGCTGCAAGACCGGGCACAAGGTCGAGAACCTCTTGACAAGCTCCAGGCCTTCGTCTGTGGTTGCGGGTTTCTCCATCCGGCGAGCATCGGTGATCACAGCGTAGAACTCGAGTAGGATCTGGGGGAATAGACACGCCAACAGGGTACCCGATGCTACCCTTTCCATGAGTTGCCGCGAGGCATCGTGATGGGGCGTGTCACTTTGGATGGCATATACGAGAATGTTAGTGTCAAGCAGGATCATGTCAGTCTCCTGCCTCCGTAGATCTCTTCCCTAGACATTCGGCCGATGACCTTGCCTTTGCGCACGGGAAGGGTGACTTGGGATTTGGTCCCGGCAAGAAACCGCTCAAGAGCCTCCAAGACCATTTCGTTCTTGGGGCGACCGAGGGCCTTCGCGACCTCATCAAGCCGCAAGACCAGGTGCTCTTTATCTCTAGGAACGTAAATGTTCAGCTGCACTGCTTACCACCTCCGATGGTGGGCCTCGTGATGACAGGCGGGATCAATAGCTATTATCACTATTGACCCGGCCAATGGCAAGGCGAACCCTGTCGACCCTCGCTGGCTGTTTGCCGCATCCACAGTGTTTGTGATGCCAGACGGCGATGTCACTGTGACGGCCCACTTCGAGCCCGTCGGATCCGACTCGCTTCCTGATGACGAGGCCGACCTGGATGTCGGGTATGCCGCCAGCATATGGGCAAACGCCGGACAGATCGTGACATTCATCCTCCCGGAGGACGCCGGCGACGGAGAGTTCGTGCCCTACTACACCGTAAACGGCACCCGGGTTCTTGTACCGCTGTCCGTGGTCCAAGATGCTATCCAAGGGAGTAGAAACCTCAGGTGATTGAACCCGAGTGATGGAGCCCAGTCCGGCCACCCGGCGCGGCTGGGCTCCTAGCGCTGAAAGATGTCCCTGCCGGGGTGTGCTTTCCCACGGAACATCTCCACCTGCACATATTTCCCGCCAAACCTGTGTGCAGGCTCTCAGGGTGTCGAAAACCCTCTCCGAGGCTCACTGAGGATTCCAGACAAAGGACTCCAGCGGCCCGGCGTTGAACACGACTCTGTGTTGGAGCATGACACAAGGAGCAGTGATAGCAGATGAACCAACACTCAGGGAGCTCTCTTTGGGAACTGGTCGGCATCAGCGAGCGAGCCAAAGTCCTGCTTGTAGGCACCTTCCACTTTGCGTACTACAACAAAGATGCCTTCAACCCGGAGAAGCGGGAGGACATGCTGTCGGAGCGAAGGCAGGCGGAAATCGCCGACGTCGTCCAGCGCCTGATTGAGTTCCGTCCGACCAAGGTTGCGCTGGAGATCCGGGCGGAGGACGACTCGGAGGTTAACGAGGAGTATCAGGCCTACCGGGCAGGTAACCTGGAGCTCAAGGTGGATGAGTACCAGCAACTGGGGTTTCGGGTGGCCGCAGCCATGGGCCACGACCGCGTTTACACAATAGATGAATGGGGAGGACTGTACTTCCCTAGGTCTCAGCTCTTTGAGTATGCCAGAAAGCGACTGGAGGAGAAAGCCGAAGGGATGTCAGAGACGGACCTCTGGTATGCCCTGCATGAGAGTCTTTTGCCCGAGATGGGGAAGCGCCTTACGACTCTTTCCGACGAGCATAGGGCGGACCACACCCTGCGCGAGCATCTTCTATACCTAAATAGCGATGAGAGGCTGGCGGTGTCTCACGGGATGTACCTAACGTGGATCGACAGCCCCCGCGGTGATTTCACGATGCCCGACTTCATAACCGGTTGGTGGTTCAACCGGAACCTGCGCATCTTTGCCAACCTGAAGCGGATCACCGAGTCGCCCAAGGACAGGATTCTTGTTATCTATGGCGCCGGACATATCCCCATCCTAAAGCACACGATACAGTGCTCGCCCAAGCACGAGTTGGTGGACCTGCGTACTTACTTGGAGTAAAAGTCACGTAGAGGGGTTTTCAGGAGAGGAGGATCCCTAGTAGGGGAGGTTCCGGCTGCTCGAACGAGTGCCTCGTCCGTCGGAATCAGAAGTGTTCAGATTGGCGCCCTTCCTTGGTTCCTCCAAACTTGCCTCCCTGGTTCAGGACTTCGAAGAAAACCTCGCACTGGAGCAGCTGCGGCAGCTGAGTGCGTACCTTCCGCCAGAGATGTGCTCACGCATATTCATGAGACTACTGAACGAGCCCGGAGACTATAGGTTCGAAGAACTGGCTCCCTTTGCACCCTTTATTGACGATGAGGCCTTAGTGGCTCTGGTTCGTGCCGTCCCGCCTCCCGACCTACAGGCTCTGAAGAGAATAGCCCCCTTCCTGGAGGAGGAAGAGGTCGGTCGCCTGCTTCGCGGACTGTTGAAAGGTGAATCGGACCACAGATAGCCAGCGTGGAGGTGTTGCCTCGGGGCCTGAGAGTACGCGCGCCTAGACATGGAGCAGTCACGGTGATATGAGCGGTAACCGGAAGAGCATGCTCGGCGACAGTGTAGATTGCTGGTACAAGAGTAAAAGCCCAGCATACCCCGGCAAACACCCCTGGATGCTTTCACCTGAGCATGGGTTTGAGCGGGATGCTTCCACCGGTGCAAGCATCGCTGGAAAATACCCCCACGGGCGCATGCTTCCGGCCACGACGTTTTCACCTGGGCGTATTTCCCGCAGGACACCCCCACCGGTGCATATTTCCCGGGAGACCCATGCATAGGAGCACGGGTTGTCGAAAACCCTAGGTTTTTGCACGGAGACGGAACTACTGGACTAACAAATCCTGGTAACTCACCTAGAGAGATGGTATAATTTGGCAGACGAGGTGAGTGCCGTAGACTGGATGACAGACTTGGCTGAAAGGGAGCTATCCTTGGACAAAGCACTTTCGCCAGCGGAGAAAGGACTCTATATCGCCATAAAGACGCTTCGACCCAAGTCCATCGCGGTGCTGGCCCATCACTTGAGCATCTCGGCTTCCTCGGTCTCGCGGGGATGTGCCATTCTGGTAAAGAGAGGATGGGCTAAAATCGAGTTGGTTAGCAGGGAAAAACGCGTGTGGGCCGTGGTTCCCGAGTTTGTGCAGGTAAAACAGGCAGCACTGCTTTCGGAGATCTACCACATGCAGCCCTACAAAGGGGAGTTCCTACTTAAGGTTCTGTTGGATGCCCACGTACTGAGCCGTAACTACGTGGATAACGCCCGACCAAAATGGCTTGTAAACCCGACTACAGGAGAACAGATGGAAATCGACCGGCTTTACCCGACAGAAGATGATGGGGAGGGCAACCATGGCCAAGGTGCTAGCAGTGTGCTAGGCCAAGCCGGGAGGAACGCGCAGAGCCAAGCCGGGAGGAACGCGCAGAGCCAAGCCGAGACAAGCGCTCACGGCCAAGTCGGCAGAAGCGCCCACGGCCAAGTCGGCAGAAGCGGTCATGGCCAAGTCGGCAGAGGCGCCCATGGCCGAGCCGGGAGAACCGATCAGGACCGAGCCTCCAAGGACGGCAACGGTTTCGAGTTTCACGGTCCCCAGCATTTCGGCCCTACCAAAACCTACCCTGATGTCGAGGAGTTCAAGAAAACACAGGCCAGAGACCTAATGAAGAAAGCAATATGCGCGGACCATGGGGTCAAGTTGATAGTGGTCACCTACAAGGACCTGTCGCCCACGGGTATCTTAAGGCGGATTCCGAACACACTTCCCACGGGTCCCGCCGATTTCGAGGGCAGCTTCATGAAGAAGGTTGCGGAGCTGTGTAATAACTATAGGAACAATGCCAAAAACCTTCGCTAGGGGTATCACTGCAGGGGTATCACTGCGGGATCCCACGGGACCGGTGCTCCGGTCTGTGTGCCTACCGGTGCGACTGCGCCAGCCCGGGCTTTTCTAGGGAGCCCCGAACAGGCTCAACTGTTCCGCCTCTCGGCCGGTCTCGAAGGTGCGCATGTACCTGAAGATCTCCTCGACGTTGTGCAGGATCCCGTGCTTTTCGCACTCACTGAGGAAGATCCGCATGAGCCTATCGTTATCCGGACTCAGGACTATGTAGCTGTAGCCGTACGTACGGTGGTACTTCTCCTTGAGTCCCGGGAAATGCTCATCGAGTTTCTGATAGAAGTGCTCGCGGTTCCCTTCTCGTAAGGTGAGGCCCATATTGAAGCAAACAATGCCGCGTACCCGCGCCTCAACGCAGTAACTCAGGAGCCCTCGGACGTTCTCCTCTGTATCATTGATGAAAGGCAGGATAGGGGATAGCCACACAACTGTGGGGATTCCGTTGTCTCGAAACACCTTGAGCGCCTCAAAGCGCTCTCTTGTTGTGGAGACGTTGGGCTCGAGGATCTTGCACAAGGACTCATCGTAAGTAGTGAGCGTCATTTGGACCACGCACTTGGCGGCATCATTTATGCGCTTTAGGAGGTCCAGGTCTCTCAGGATCCGCGTGGATTTCGTCTGGATGGCGAGGCCAAAGCCGTGCCCGGCTATGATTTCTAGGCACCTTCTCGTGAGGTTAAGCTGGTTCTCGATCGGGATGTAGGGGTCGGACATCGCCCCCGTGCCAATCATGCACTTCTTTCTCTTCCGTGAGAGGGCCCGCTCGAGAAGCTCGGGGGCGTTGATCTTGACTTCGACATCCTCAAAATCGTGGTCCATGCCGTAGCACTTGCTGCGGCTGTCGCAGTAGATGCATCCGTGCGTGCATCCGCGGAAGATGTTCATCCCGTTCTGCGGAGACAAGATCGACTTTGCCTCTTTGAAGTGCACAAAGACCACCTAACTTCGGGCCGGATCTGAATCCTGAATACCGACCGCAAGCCTAGTCAGAGTGCCGGCCTACCGACCGCAAGCCTGGTCAGAATGTCAGTATATCGCTCGCGGGTTGGTCAGAACGCCAGTCTGCCGATCGCGAAGCCCGGCCAGAATGTCCGCGCAGCAACCTCGACCCCGGTAGCGCCGGCGCACCGGCAACCCGCATCAAAGCTTCATGAGCATCGGACGATAATCCTGCATTGCATGCCGGACTCCAACACTGAGAAAGCGAGGACCTCAAAATCGTAGCGCCCGAGTTCTTTTGAATTGCCCTCTTTGTTTCGGGGGGATCGCGTTCTGGAACATCCTCAGAAAGGACATAAAGAACTACTATCTTAAGCCGCCCAATATCAGCTGGGGAATCATTTTTCCTCTCTCTTGGACTTTGATGCAATTCCTGCGTACTCCCGGTGCAGGGACTGTCAATATCAGGGAACTCCTGTCGGGACTCATGAGTATGAGTATCCTGTTCGGCACGACGTCCATGCTGGCGGTAACCATTACTTTCGAACGAAGGTCTCGCGCGTTTGATCGGTTGTTGTTGGCGCCAATCAGCATGACCACACTCGTGCTCGCCAAGATTTCCGGCACGATACTCTTCGGAGTGATCATTGCGTTTTCGCCGGTTTTGTTCGCGGCTTTTCTCACTGATCTGTCGGGGATCAACTGGAGCGTTGCCGTAGCAAGCATATTGCTCATGGCGGTGACTTCGACCCTTCTTGGCCTCGCAATAGCGGTTTTTTCAAAGGAGGTCTTCGAAGCGCAGACCTATTCGAACTTCTTCCGGTTTCCCATGATCTTCTTGTCGGGACTATTTCTCCCGATAGAGAACCTGCCTGCCTTCTTGCGCCCTGTCTCATACTGTCTCCCTCTCACATACGGAGCAGATATGCTGAAGGGCGCAATCATGCATGCCGGGCATATGAACGTATGGTTTGACTTTACGGTGCTCCTGGGATTTGCGATACTTTTGTTCCACTATTGCCGGTGGAATATAGAGAGGAAATGGATATTGTGATTGTTAGGCGCGATCATGCTTAAACCTATGTCGGAGCGCCTCCACGAACGTAGAGAAGCCGCGCTGCGACATTGTCATCGATGGAAAGACGGTCGAGCGCTTGGGGCTGATCGACAAACCAGTCTACATCGAGCTCAAGGACGGGTCGGTGAACTCGGTTTCGGGAGGCAGGATAGCCGAAATCCTGCAGCACTGGTTCGAGAGGCTGGGACCTGAATGCCGTCTGGCCGCCTGACTGGGGTTCGGGCTGTCCGTCGGGACTCCGACGGGTTTCGTCTCGGCCGATGAAGACCTGCAGGCGACCTTCCACGTGGGATTCGGGGACGATTCGTTCTTCAACAAGGACAACAAAGCCCCCGTGCACCTGGAC
>DGDN01000034.1 GCA_002385465.1 Candidatus Fermentithermobacillaceae bacterium UBA3951 | reverse complement strand
TGGACTGGGGGCAGTGGCGGAGACGGAACACGGGACTGTGCTCGTTGGAAACCGGAGGCTCCTCAAGTCGAGAGGCGTAAGTCTCCCGCCCGAACACGAAGAAGCGGCATCGCGCCGTGAAGCGGCCGGCCAAACGGTGGCGTTTGTCGCGCTCGGAGGTACCCCGGTTGGACTTATAGGGATCACAGATCCCCTGCGTCCCGGAGTCGAAGGGCTGGTTTCAGGGCTCAAGCAGGCCGGAGTTAGGAAAACCGTAATGCTAACCGGTGATAATGAGCACGCAGCGAGGCGTGTGGCGTCCCTGTTGGGCATCGACCAAGTCAAAGCAGGTCTCTTGCCGGAGGAAAAGGTCCAGGCTATTCGCGAGCTTCAGGCTGCAGGACACGTTGTAGCCATGGTAGGCGACGGAGTAAATGACGCTCCGGCCCTGGCGACCGCCGACGTCAGCATAGCGATGGGAGGTTCCGGTACCGAAGTTGCCATCGAGACTGCCGACATCGCCCTTATGACCGACAACCTTGAGCGAGTGCCGGAGTCCATAGGTTTGAGCCGGCGTATCTTGAGGGTTGTCCGTGAGAACGTCGCATTTGCCGTTGCCGTAGTCGCCCTCTTGTTGGCGGGCGTAGTAGGGAGAGTTGTGTTCCTCGCCGGAGGGATGTTGATCCATGAGGCCAGCGTGATGCTGGTTATCCTCAATGGAATGCGGCTCTTAAGAGAGGGCGGTGAGAAGAAAACCGGCTTGAAACCGGGCCCGGAAGCCGGGACCAGCCGGACGTGAAATCGAGTCCGGGGAAGATTGGGCCAGCCAGATGTGTAGCCGGGGCCGGAAGCCCGCGTCAGCCGGACGAGAAACCAGGGCCGGAGACCCGGATGGGCCAGACGGAAAGCCCGAGTCTCGGACCTGAACCGGCGACCAGACCGTCGATCTGGGAAGAGTGAGCCCCGGCGCCTGTGTCTACCTCGTTGAGGAGGGGAGGGCGCCAGGGGCTCAATATCTTGGGACTGAGATCTCCATTTTGGGACCGAAGCGTCGAGAAACTCGGAAATCCAAAGCCGACAACTTGTAGGCGCAAGTTATTCCGATTTCCTACCGACCGATTCCCTACCTATCCATCATCACCGGGCACTCCGGAATCCCCAGTCTGCACATGCAGTCCCACTCGGCTTCGGAAAGGGTGTAGATGCACGCGTCGCAGTCTGCATCCCGAGTACCTACGCCGAAGCGCCGCCTGCGCCTTCTCGGGACAAATATGAAGCGCCTGGGCGGGATCCGGAATATGAACGGGAAGAAAAAGAAGGGTGGGAATGCGAAGAACTGATAGGCCCCTGCGTCGGAACCAGGCATCGGTACGCCCGGCCCGAAATAGCCCTGCATTGCCTCTGGCTTGTTGTCCACGGTTTTCACCTCCTGTATTATGTCACCCTCACATGATATGCAATTATGTAAACTAGGGAGACAGGCAGGAGGTACTAAACACCTAAATACCTAAACACCTGAGAACCCGAGTACCTGAAGGTTTATCCGTCCCGGCCGCCGCTTTCGCCCCTGTGTGCCGCGACCGGTTCTAGATAAACTGCACTCTGTGAGTGCCGCCGGAATCGACGGAGACCTTTAGTGAGGAGCGGACACTGTGAGACCGTCTGCTGTGAGGGTGGTAATGGGTAAGTCCAGCCGCGTGGGTTCCTGCAGCTCAGGAACCCGCAAAACCAGCCGCCGCTCGGGACCGTCTTCGAGACACAGGCGAGATATGTCTACCGCTATCCCTTTGGCGCCTTGCCTGCGACATTGCATTGCATGAGCGTATCAATGACCTCGGCGATGGGCTTACCGGCCTTCACCTCTACGTAGGTCGGAGTGCCTTCGTTGAACTCGGAGCGTTCCTCATATATACAAACATCCGCGAGGTTTTCCGTAGCCAGATATTTGTGCCGAGCTATCCTGACGGCTATGAACGCAGCCGCAATGGTTCGTACCCTTTCGGTAGTAAGTCCTTTCTGCAAGGCCGAGCACAGGATCCGGTTCTCCACTATGCTCATGGCGTTGTTCACAGGGTCGTTCTCCGGATACTTCTGCATAACACCGAAGTCCGGATGCTCGACGGCAGACAGTGCCTCCAGCTGGTGAGCGTGGAAGCATTCGTGAAGGATGAGTCTTGCGAATTCGGTTTGAGGTATGGGTTCCTTGGAAAACATCACAAGCGCGCACATAGTCCCCGCGATTTCACGCGCCGTATTGGCGGCCATTTCAGGCAGGGTCGGCCCCATGTGGACGCGCCTTCCTGCCACCGGCTCCAACTCAACATACCCTTCAGGCGGTTTCGGATGCCCTAGCTTCCTATTGGTATCTTGTTCGCGAGGAGATGGCAACCCCTCTGGCAACCCACTCGGATGTGCGATCTCTACGGAGAGAGCTAGTTCAGCCCCAGGAGGGTGAATATCCCATTCAGCATGAAGAGTACCGCGCACGCAACTCCTGTCGGGATGAGGAAGGACATGGCCGCCCACTTCTTGCTCCCGGTCTCTTGGTATACCGTGTAGACTGTAGTCCCGCACGGAAAGTGGAGCAAAGAGAAGAGAAGTACGGAAAGACCGGTAGTCCACGTCCATCCACCTGAACGGAGGACTGCACCTATGAGGTCGGGGGACCTCAGATCGACCATCGCCCCTTGCGAGAGGTAGCTCATGAGGGCTATCGGTATGACGATCTCGTTGGCCGGAAAGCCGAGGATAAACGCCGTGAGAATAACGCCGTCCATTCCCAGGAGGGCCGCCAGGGGATCAAGCCGGCCTGCCACGTGGGCCATGACCGTTTGCCCGTTAAGAGTCGTGTTGGCGACCAGCCAAGTAATCGCTCCGCAGGGTAGCGCGACGGAGACCGCTCGCTTCAGCACCCATACCGTCCTGTCTTTCCATGAGCGCGCTATGGTTTTCCAGAACTCGGGTTTCCGGTAGGGTGGAAGCTCGAGCACGAACGAGGAAGGCACGCCTTTCAGGATGGTTGCAGTCAGCATCCGTGAGACGACCAGAGTCATTCCTACTCCTGCAAGTATGATGCCGAGTACTGCCAGGCAAGGACCCGCGGAGCCAAGGAACCCTCTACCCCGAAAGAAGATGCTGGATAGGAGTATGAGAGTGGGAAACCGGCCGTTGCAGGGGACGAAACAGTTGGTTAGGATTGCGATAAGCCGCTCCCTGGGAGATTCGATGATACGCGCGGCCACCACCCC
>DGDN01000071.1 GCA_002385465.1 Candidatus Fermentithermobacillaceae bacterium UBA3951 | reverse complement strand
AGATGTGTATAAGAGACAGCTCATGTACCTGGCGTTCATGGGCTTCTCGGGAGCAAGCTACCGGGAAGGGGCCAGCTTTATGTCGGGCAAGATGGGGGAGAAGGTGACAGGCGACAACATCACCATCTGGGACGACGGCCTCGATCCTTCAGGCTGCCCGATGCCCTTCGACTTTGAAGGCATACCCAAGAAGAAGGTAATGCTCATCGAAAACGGCGTGGCCAGAGGAGTGGTCTATGACTCTGTGACCGCCGCTAAAGATGGAAAGGAACCCACCGGCCACTCTCTGGGAGACATGGCCTTCATCCCGTCCTTGCCCATCAACCTTTTCATGGCGGGCGGGAGCGTAAGCGTGGAAGATATGATCGCATCCACAAAAAAGGGCATTCTGGTGACCCGGTTCCACTACGTTAACCTGGTACACCCGGTGAAATCCATAATCACGGGGATGACGAGGGACGGGACTTTCTTGATCGAAGACGGCAAGGTGCTACGAGGGATCAAGAACCTACGGTTCACAGAAAGCGTGCTGGGAGCTTTATCGCGGGTGGACGCCCTATCGCCCCAAAAAGCGATGACCGGGATTCTCACAACCGTTTGCCCGGCAATCAGGGTGCGCGGTTTCACCTTCACCGGCACGACAGAGTTCTAGAAAGCGGTTTGTTCTTTGTCCTCAAGTAGGAAGGCCCTGCTTCGGCGCGCTCATACCCCGTTGAAACAAGAGAAAAAGGAACGGCTGCCCATCATAGTGAGCAGCCGTTCTAAATTGCCCGCTCTTACTTCAGCCTTATCTTCACATCGAGAGCCGAGAGGCCCTTGGGGTATGCGAATACCGGGTTTACGTCGAGCTCTGCTATTTCGTCAAAGTCCCTGCAGAGCTGCGCCACACGACCGATGGCCTCCACGAGGGCCGGGATGTCGTCCGGGGGAGCTCCCCTGAATCCCTTAAGGAGCGTGTAGGCCTTGGTCTCGGTGATCATCTCTTCGATCTCGCTCTTGGCAAGCCCCTTGGCGAGTCTGAAAGAAGCGTCCTGCAAGAGGTTCACCAAAATGCCGCCGGAACCGAAGGCGATCATCGGGCCAAAGGTCGGGTCCTTTGCCATGCCGATGATTATCTCATCGCCCTTGGGCATCATCTTCTGGACCTCAACGCCGTAGATGCGCGCGTTGGGCTCCGCCTTCTTAGCGTTCTCAAGGATGGTGTTGAAAGCCTCGACGACTTCTTCCTTGGTGTTAAGGCCGACCTTCACTCCGCCAATATCCGTCTTGTGCATGATGTCGGGCGAGGCGATCTTCATTACCACAGGGTAGCCTATGGCCTCGGCGGCGGAGACAGCGGTTTCGGCATCGGCGGCAAGCTTTGAGGGCGCTGCCGGGATCTTGTAGAGCTCTGCCACCTCTGCAGCCTCCGGTCCGAGCAAGAGGTCACGTCCGTCGGCGCGGACCTTCTGGAATATGGCCTTGACGCCTTCCTTATCGACATCGTCGAAGGTCCACTCCGTGCTGCTCGCAACTTCCTTCCTGAGCTTTCCGTATTCGATCATGCCGCGGAGAGTTGCGACCGCAGGCTCGGGGAAGGGGTAGGTGGGGATTCCGTTGGCGTTCAGGAGCTTGACTCCCGCTTCCACCTTGGCTCCTCCCATGAACGAAGCCACAACGGCTTTATCCGGGTGCTCCTTTGCGGCGTCGATCGTAATCTGAGCGGCCTCGGCGATATCCAGGACTGCCGTTGGGCTCAGTAGGACCACCGCGGCATCCACGTTGGGATCCTTGAGGGTGGTATCCAGCGCTATCTTGTATCTGTCTGCGTGGGCGTCTCCGACAACGTCCACAGGGTTATGGATGTTGGCGGTCGGAGGCAGCTTTTCGGCCAATTCTTTGTGGGTCTCCTCGGTGAACCGGGCCATTTCAAGGCCGTTGGTCTCAACGGCGTCCGAGGCTACAATGCCGGGGCCGCCGGAGTTGGTCACCACGACCGTGTTCTTACCGCGCGGTACGGGCTGAGTGGTAAAGGCAATGGCCAAGTCGAAGAGCTCGGTCATCGTCTTGGCGCGTATCACGCCTGCGTGCCTGAAAGCCGCGTCATAGGCGGTGTTGGAACCTGCAAGCGCGCCTGTGTGAGACGACGCAGCTTGCGCTCCCGCAGCGGTGATCCCCGACTTGAACACAATGACCGGGACCCTCTGCGTCGCCTTCCGGGCGGCCTCGATGAACCTGTCGCCGTTCACTACGTCTTCGAGATAGAGACAAATAACCTTGGTGTTGGGATCTTCTGCGGCGGCCTCAATGAAATCTGCTTCGTTTAGGTCTGCCTTGTTGCCTACGCTGATGAACTGGCTGAAGCCCAGTCCACGCTGGAGGCTCCAGTCAAGGATGGCCACGCACAAGGCACCGCTCTGGGAGATAAATGCGATATTGCCCTTCAAGGCGAAGTCCTTGGCAAACGTGGCGTTGATCGGCGTATGCGTGTCCATGACGCCCAGGTTGTTGGGACCCGTGATCCTCATCCCGTATTTGCGGGCGATTTTCACCAAGTCCTCTTCCAGTTTCTTGCCTTCACCACCGATCTCTTTGAAACCGGCGGTTATGACAATGAGATGCTTTACCCCAGCCTGTCCACAGTCCTCGGCCACTTGTAGCGATGCGGCAGCAGGGACGCAGAACACCGCCACATCGATGGGCTTTCCCACGTCACGGATGTTCGGATAAGCTTTGTAACCTGCGATTTCCTGCTCTCTGGGGTTGATTGGGTAGACTTCACCGGTGTATCCGCTCGCCTTAATGTTTTCTATCACTGCGTAGCCTATCTTGCCGGGAGTCTTGGAGGCGCCGATTACGGCAACCGACTTGGGGTGAAATAGGGATTTTAGGTCACTCATGCGATATGTACGCACCTTCCTCTGCTGTTTTGGAGCGGGTCCGATCACCACGAGTCATTCTAGCACAATTCACGAATTGTGGTAACAGAGACTGGTGGTAACAAGTCTCTCGGGGATCATGGAGGCGAGAAGGAGATCGAAGGTATAAGGGGGAATCTGGAAATAACGGCAACTTTTAGGAGTGACCGGCAATGACAGAAGGCGAAGTGAAGACCCCGGTGGAAACGAAACCAACTGGTCAAGACCCCCAAATCCTGTGGGCTGATGTGGGCGAGAGACTTGGCGTCACCGTCACCGAACTGAGGGGCCTGAGGACCGCGTTCGGCGACCTTCTCGGACTGGGGCCGGGAAGGACCGTAAGCGAAAGCATGGTTCCCATTCTGGGGCACATACAAGCCTTGAGGCGTGAAGGTGTGCCGGACGAAGAGATCAGGCAAGAGATTGCCGGCCTCTCCGGAGAGCCGGGGTGGCCGGAAATAGTGCTGACGCGGATGCAGGCAGGCTCTTCGGCTTCGGAAGCCATTCGGGTCGCTTTGGAGCCGGCCGCTTCCGTCTCCATCTGCGAACCGCCTCCGGAAGAGCAACCTCATAAGGCCACGCCCCAAGCCATACCTCAGGATACGGTCCGCGAAATGGTCTTTGACCTGAGAAGAGAGATTGCCATGAACACGCATTCCGACCGAGAGCTGATGCTCCACTTAACCCAGTGTGTTCGAAAGCTCGCCCTGGAGGTAAGGGACTTGCGCTATGCCTTCCTCCTGGCCTCGTCAAGAAAGGACAGGAAAAAAGGGGTGAAGGCTCTGAGCCGCCTCTTGTCAAACTGATGCCAAACTCAAGTCAGACTTACTCCTCGGTCTCTTGGTCGCGCTCTCCGTACTGCGACTTAGAGCTCCAAAGGTCTTTGAGGACGCTCCGGACGTGGCTCCGGAGCTGCGGTATCCTTTGGGCCATGAGCGTCACCAGCTCTTTCATGTCCTCTCGGCAAGTAGTCCCCGCTATAGGACACCTGGTCTTTACGACAGGTAGACCGAGCCTTTCGACCGCTCTTACAATATCTTTCTCGGGGATGTAGACAAGGGGGCGGATGGCGAACACATCGCGCCTCGTAAGGTGCGTAAAAGGCTCAAAGCACCTCATTCTCGACTGGTAGAACATATTAAGAAACAGGGTCTCAATGGCGTCGTCCAAGTGGTGGGCAAGGGCCACTTTCTTGTATCCCAGTTCGTTGGCGGCTTTGTAGAGCGCTCCCCTGCGCAGGTTGGCGCAGAGGCTGCAGGCGGTCTTGGCGGTGGGGTACTCCTCGACTATCCTGGCTATGTGAGTCGGAACGACATGGTGCGGTATCTCCATAGACTCCAGAAAACGTCGCAAGACATCCAGTTCTTCTGGCGTAAATCCCGAGGGCTCGCCCGGGTCTATCGAAATGGCGGCGAGGCTGAACTTGACCGGAGACCTTCTCCGGAGCCTGTCCAAAGCATAGGCCATGAAGAGACTGTCCTTCCCTCCAGATATGCCGAGGAGTATGGAGTCGCCCTGGGAGATCATGCGGTAATCACTTATCGCCTGTCCCAGGTACCTGTATAACCACCACGCCGGGTCCTTTGGCACGAGATCGCCTCCAACGCCAGCTATTTTACATCGTTCCCGCCTAAGAACGTCATGCTATGATAGTACAGGTACCGCACCATGCAGTCGAGTGGGGTGTCTTATGTGGCCAGAACTGCGGAAAGTGCAAATCTAGTCTATCTGGACAACTCGTCGACCACCAGGCCGGATCCTCAAGTGATAAGGGCGGTCAACACGGTCCTCGAACACGACTTCGGCAACCCGTCCTCGCTCCATAGGCTGGGGGCCAAAGCCGAGAGGCTCCTAGATGAGAGCAGAGAGCGTGTTGCCGGGATGATAAACGCCGAACCGTCTGAGATCTACTTCACCTCCGGAGGCACCGAGGCCAACAACTGGGCTATTGCGGGGACCGCGGCTTCTTTCGGCAAGGAGCGGCATATGGTCTCAACCACAGTTGAACACCCGTCGGTCATCTCCTTGCTGGACCACCTGCACGAGGAAGGCTGGGAGATAACGCTGGTCGGAGTCGACGGAGAAGGCAGGGTCGACCCTCAAGACATCATGGACGCCGTAACTGAAGAGACCGCTTTGGTGTCGGTCATGTTTGTCCAAAATGAGATAGGGACTATCCAGGACTGCCGCGAGATAGGGAGGCGCCTTCTGGGTTTGGGGCCAAGAAGGCCCAGGTTCCACGTGGATGCCGTCCAGGGATTCGCCCGGCTCCCCATAGACGTGAAAGACTGGGGTGTGGACCTTCTGAGCATGAGCGCCCACAAGATCCACGGCATCAAAGGCGCGGGCGCGCTGTACATAAGAAAAGGCGTGAGGCTTAAGCCCCTGGTCTTCGGCGGCGGCCAGGAAAGCGGCCTTAGGTCGGGCACCGAGAACATGCCCGGGATAGTAGGGTTCGGCGAGGCTTGCAGGGTCTGGTCGGAGGACAGGGAAGAGGTCATGTCGAGGCTCGCTTCGTTCAGAAAGCGCCTCATAACCGGGATAAAGAGCGCATTCCCGGATGCTGTGCTCCACGGGCCGCTCGAGGAAGGAGTCGCTCCCCACATATGTCATTTCTCCTTCCCGGGCTTCAAGGGAGAGAGCATCCTGCACGCCCTGGAGGCCAGGAACGTATTCGTATCAACCGGGTCGGCTTGCTCATCTCATAAGGCAAAACCTAGCCCGGTTGTCATGGCGCTTGGGAGAAGCGAAGCGGAGGCGCTTTCTTCCATTCGCTTCTCAATGTCTAGAAACACCACGGAAGAGGATATTGACCGGGCAATAGAGGCCGTGGCCGAGAGTCTCAAGGAACTCTCGGCCTGGAGGAAGAAGTGAGGACTTCGCCGGGTCCAAGCCGTCTTCCAAAAGACAAGTGTTAGGGCATATTATTCGCCGCCTAAAGAGACACACGGACAGGCGAAGGGCGAAGGTTTGTGAGGTCTTAAATGGAAGAACTGCTTCTTATCAAATACGGTGAGATAAGCCTCAAGGGAAAAAACCGCCACGAGTTCGAGGGAGCCCTCCTGGAGCACATAAGGTGGGTCCTGCGCGAGCACCCCGGAGCGCGCCTCGAGAAGGCGTACGGGAGACTCTACATACATTCGGTGCCCGGAGACGTGAAGCTCCTGTCTCGCCTGGCAAAGGTGCCCGGCATTGTCGCCGTCGCCCCTGCGCTACGGGTAGAGAACGACGTGAGCGAGATCAGGCTGGCCGCAGTCGAAGCGGCAAAGAGGGCCCTTACGACAGCCGGTGCCTCCGGAAAAGCCACCTTTAAGGCGGAATCGCGCCGGTCACTGAAATCTTTCCCTCTTAAGTCTCCCGAGCTCAACCACCAGGTGGGATCGGCAGTCTTGACCGCAGGACTGGGGCTCACCGTAGATGTCCACAACCCGACTTTCATCATCACGGTGGAAGTGCGAGAGACGGGCACGTTCGTGTACTGGACCGAAGTGAAGGGCATGGGCGGGCTCCCGATTGGGTCATCGGGTCGGGGCATAATCCTCCTGTCCGGAGGGATAGACAGCCCTGTAGCAGCCTACTTGGCCATGAAGAGAGGCGTTGCCCTGGAAGCCCTGCACTTCTGGAGCTTCCCCATCACGGGAGAGAAGTCCAAAGACAAGGTGGTCCGCATCTGGAGGGTCCTTAGGGATTTCGACCCCAAGATGCGGCTGCATATAGCCCATTTTACCAAGATACAGACTGCCATCATGGAATCCTGTCCTGAAAAATACAGGGTCACCGTGATGAGAAGGATGATGATGCGCGTAGCGAGGCGCCTGGCTGAGAAACTCCGAGCGCTTGCCATTTTCACCGGGGAAAACCTGGGACAGGTGGCCAGCCAAACCCTGGAGAGCATGGCCGTCATTGAAGACACTGCAGGACTCCCGGTCCTGCGCCCGCTTCTCACATATGACAAACGGGAAACTGTGGAGCTCGCCGAGAGGATAGGCACCTATGAGCTCTCGTGCCTCCCTTATGAAGACTGCTGCACGGTGTTTGTCCCGAAGCACCCGGTCACAAAGCCGAGGCTTGAACTGGTCCGAGAAGCCGAGAAGGACCTACCGGTCGACGAGCTTGTGGAAGAGTGTGTAGGCGGCATCGAGACCCTCACGCATTAAGAGGTCCGGCCACGAGAGCTTAACTCCCGTCTCAAAGACGTGATTCCAGCGTTCAGCTTACCCGGCCGAGCTTTCCGCCTTTGGTCGAATAGGACTGTAGCCTCATTTTTGATAGACCTCTATAAGCGGAAATTGCCTATTCGATAAGAAAAGTGATACTCGGCTGTTCCCGAGAAGCCGGACGGTGCCCCGGACTCGAAAGGGGCGGCCGATAAAGGCCCGTAAAGGACGCGGGCAAAAAGTACAGGGAGGTATACGAAAAGTGAGGATCAACACCAACGTAAGTGCCCTGAACGCCTGGAAGAACCTGGCGATAACGGGCGGGCTCATGACCAAGTCTCTTGAGAAACTGTCTTCAGGCTACCGCATCAACAGGGCCGCCGACGACGCAGCGGGCCTCGCCATCTCGGAGAAGATGAGAGCGCAGATCAGCGGGCTACGTATGGGAGCGCGCAACGCTCAGGACGGGATCTCCCTCATCCAGACCGCAGAAGGCGCCCTGAACGAGACCCACAGCATCCTCCAGAGGATGCGGGAGCTCGCGCAGCAGGCAGGATCGTCAACCCTGGCGACGGAAGACTTGAACGCCATCAAGACGGAGATGACACAGCTCGTCGCCGAAATCAACAGGATCGCCCAGTCCACTAAGTTCAACGGAACGGCGCTACTCAACGGAAGCTTCGCCAACAAGACGATACTGGTAGGTCCCGACACAACTGCGGACAACTTCTCGATCTCTATCTCCGCGATGGACGCAACCGCACTCAAGGTGGCAGTCCCGGCGACTTTCAACGCAACTGCGGCCACGGCCCTTATCGCCTCGTTGGATGCTGCTATCAACACCGTATCCGAGACCAGGGCGAATCTCGGTGCCTATCAGAACCGCCTCGAGCACACCATCAACAACCTGATGACCGCCGCAGAAAACCTCTCGGCAGCCGAATCTCGAATACGAGATGTGGATATGGCCCTGGAGATGGCGAACTTCACGAGGCACCAGATCCTGCAACAGGCAGGCACGGCGATGCTTGCGCAGGCGAACGTTCAAACTCAGTCGGTCCTGAAACTACTCGGCTAGACACTGGTCCCGCATTAAGACCCTTGCGAAGGCCCGGGAGTCCCCGGGCCTTCGTTCTTTCTTCCCCGGAGAAACCCGCACCACTATAACAACCAGGTCCCCATGCCGATATAGTTCTTGGAAACCGGGGGGAAGAGATATGCATGAACCAATCACCGAAGAACGGATCTCATCTTTCGTTAGGTCTAAGTCATACCACGAAGCAGCCCGGCGCAAAGAGGCGCTCACACTCGATCTTTTCTTAAGGACCGACACCCAGTCTCATGAGCGCGTGAAGAGGGCCCGGAAGCTCGATAATTACGACCTGTCTCGCGCTGCCTTAAGTCCGGGAACCGTCTGGGTAGTCGCCCCGGAATTCGCGGAGAGCGTTGAAAACGCTTTGGACCTCACAAAGAGCCTTGCTTCACGCGGTTGGCAAGTGCACCTTGTAACCAGGCTGCTTCCTGAGGAGCTTGAGGAATCATGCCCGACAGGACTCACCGTGCACCATATTAGGCCCCTCAGTTCTTACGCAGGCACAATATCCGGCCGGGGCCCCGTACTCTGCTTCGGCCCGGAAGTCGCGGCGGGACTTGTCCTCTACGGGCACAGGTGCGTATGCTGCATAGCCGGGAAGGACGAGGAACACTCGAGAGACGGCGCCCTATACATACCCGATTTCTTGATAGGCAACACAAGTATCGACGCCCGGACCGTATTTCCCATGGAATTAGGCGTAGTGGAAAAACTACTGTCTATCAAGACCCGTGCGCTACCACAACCCCCTCGGGTGCCCACGGTTTCAGCCTGCCTGATTGCCCGCGACGAGGAAGGCGTAATAGAGGAATGTTTAGAATCCCTTGTAGCCTTCGCCGATGAGACCATCGTCAACGACACCGGCTCACTGGACCGGACTCCTGATATAGCCGGGGCCTATGGAGCCCACGTCCTCAGGACCTCGTGGCAAGACGACTTCTCCAAGGCCAGGAATGACGCGATTGGAGAGGCACGGTGCAGCTACATCCTTACTATCGACGCGGATGAGCGGCTCTTGCCCGAGACGGTCTCCGAGGCCAAGATGCGCCTCACGGAAGGTCACGAAGGATGGCATGTCAGCATCCATAACGTAGTAGACGGCCAGACGTCGGCCATCACCATTACACGCCTTTTCCGAAACAGGCTCCATCACAGATACTCGGGGCGGATCCATGAGCAAATCGCCCACGCGATTAAGGGAGTGTTTGCATACTCGCCTTTGGTCATAAGACACGTGGGGTATGAGCGTTCACACAGCGCCGCCAAAGGCAAGCGCCAGAGGAACATCGACCTCTTGAGCAAAGCTCTCTCTTCCGAATCCGACCAGAGCAACGGCTATCTGGAGTACCAAGCCGCAGTAGAGCTCTTGCATCTAGGGAACTCTTACGAAGGATTACAGGCGATGCTTGCGGTCGTGGAGAACACCGAAAAAGACGCTCCGTTCCGTCCCATTGCGGCCTTCCACGCGTCAAGTGTTTTCATCGATCAAGGCAGGATGGACGACCTCCTCCGGTTTGTCACAAAGCTTCTGGGAGATTACCCCGGATTCGTCGAGCTAGCGGTAACGGCAGCAGGAGGTCTACTTAACCATGACAGGGCAGGCGATGCCGAAAATGTCCTCAACTTGGTGGACCCGGATCAGGGCGGAATAGAGCTGCCTAAGGGCGAGGGAGCGGAGACTTACCGCATGGACCTTGTCCGCGCCCGGATCGCGCTGAGCCGCGGAGAGAAGGACCTCGCATACCGTCATATCCTAAAGGCCCTGGATCACAAGCCTGACTTTCCGCCTGTCCAATCGCTCCTTGTAGACCACTGGCCCGAGAAGGCAACCGAGGTGCTTTCCGAAGCATCACCCGGATCTGTGCGTCCTGCTGTGCTTAGGTGCCTTCTTTCCGGACGAAAGGACCTCGCGCTGGAAATCGCTCGCGCAGCGAAAGATCCGGGAGCAGAAGGTGAGATCCGGCTGGCAGAACAGGACTACGCGCAGGCAACCGTTTGCTTCACGCGTTCCCGAGACGAGTGGGACATGATGAGGGCAGAAATCCTGGCAGAATGCGGTCTGGCCGGCAGCCGGGAAGCAGGGCAGAATACGGACGCAGGGTTGGCCCAAAGGCTCCTTTCGGGAAAACCTTGCAGCATCACCGAACTTCCAATGGCGACAAGAGCCATCGGGTTTCTACTAGACCTTGGAAGAGACGAAAAGGTTGAGAAGGCCTTAGAGAGCCTCCGGCCCTTTGGCGAGAAAGTTGACGCCATGGTGGCAGAGGTCTTCACTGAAAGGGGGAAGCCCGAGGCCGCCTACAAACACCTTCAGAGAGTAAGCGACACCCCCGATTACCTCCCCCTGAAGGCAAGGCTTGCCTATAAGCTCAATAGGCACGACGAATCTGCGGCATACTATGCGGCTTTGGAGGCACTCATGCCCCTTGGCCCGGAAGACAGCATCTACTACGTCGACTCCCTGGTGAGGTGCAATCTACTTGACATGGCCAGACAGGCCGCATCTCAGACGCTTGCTCGTTATCCGTGGAATGCGAGCATAAACCGTCTGGCTGAGATCCTGGGTGTGGCTCGTGTCGTCCGGTAGCTCTTGAGAACACCGTTTACAAGGTACCCAGATGGTTGACAAGAGCGATCCGCACCGCATAGATTCTCCTTAAGACCCCGAAGGCACATGAACGTCACAGGGGTTAACTGCTCCTATCGGCAGGACATGCCGTCCATCATCCTGCGTTGCATTAATATTCACCTCTGCATACCCACACCGGTTCTTTTTGCATAAAAAAACATTCTCCTGAGTCTTTACTCATAGGCTTGTTAGTGCTACACTTCTTCGAAATGCCTTCTAGTTTCTGAGAGAGGGGAAAACGAATGCGAAAGAGCCTTGCCGTCATCATGGTGTCTCTCTTGGCGCTGAGCTTGATCCTCGGCGCCTGTGGACCCAACGCCGAAGACCCGAAGGCCGGAGAAAAAAAGACCGTGGGAGGCCAGATCGTTTTCGGTCTCACGGGTAACCCGGTAACCTTCAACCCGATCCTGCAAACCGACAGTCCTTCAGGTCAGATCAACAGCAGGGTCTTTAGTGGTCTCGTAAGAGTAAACGAAACCATGGAGCTTGTGCCCGACCTGGCCGAGTCGTGGGAGTTCTCGCCCGACGGGCTGACATGGACATTCAAGCTGAGAGAGGACGTCGTCTGGCACGATGGAACGCCCTTTACGGCGGCGGACGTTAAGTACACCTACGACGCCATAAAGCACCCGGACTACACCGGCATAAGAGCTACCGACTTCGAGCCCATAAAGAGCGTAGAGACCGAAGGCGACTACAAGGTCGTGCTCAACCTGGAGAATCCTTACGCGCCGCTTCTTTCAAAGCTCACCATCGGGATCATCCCCAAGCACATATTCGAAACGACCTCGATTAAGGACATGAAGGAAAACCCGGCGTGCATGAACCCCATAGGCACCGGGCCCTACAAGTTCGTCGAGTGGCAGAAGGACCAGTACATCCTGCTTGAGGCCAATCCCGATTACTACGGAGAGGGGCCGTACATCGAGAAGGTCATATGGAAGTTCTACGGCGACAACCAGGTCATGCTCGCGGCCCTCGAGAAAGGCGACATTGACTACATGGGCGCCATTCCGCCTGACGACGTAGAAAGAGTGCAGAACGCGCTTGCCGATACCCACGAGTTCAAGGTCATCCCCCAGAACGGCTACACCTATATCGGACTCAAGCAGACAGATCCTATACTGAAGGATAAGCTCGTGAGACAGGCTCTCATGTACGGCACAAACCGGGCTCAGATAGTCCAGGAAGTGCTGCGTGGATACGGTGAAGTCATGAACGCCAACATACCTCAGTCCTCCTGGGCATATGCCGGCGACGAGCTCAACCCTTATGAGTACAACCCCGAAAAGGCCAAAGAGCTTCTCCACCAGGCAGGATGGAAAGTTGGCCCCGACGGTATCCGCGAGAAAAACGGTCAGAAGATGGACATCAAGATCCTGACCTCAACAGGAAACAGGATCCTTGAGTCGGCTCTCCTCATAACCCAGCAGAACTGGAAAGACCTTGGCATCAACGCGGTAGTGGAGTACATCGAGTGGTCGGTCCTTTGCGCCCAGTACCTTGACGTCGCCCAGTTCCAGGCTTACGCGCTGAGCTGGGGTCTGGGAGTGGATCCAGACTTCTACCTGTTCTTCCATTCAGCAGCCGCTGTTGACGAGACCGGCAAACTAGTAGGATTCAACGACGTAGAGTTCAAGAACGCCGAACTCGACGAGCTCCTGGAACTCGGGCGTACCGAGATGAACCAGGAGATCCGGAAACAGATATACGTCGATGCCCAGAAGATAGTGAACGAGGAACTGCCCTACGTGTTCCTCTACAGGAACAATAGTCCGGCAGCCATGCACAAGAAGGTTAAGGGAGTCGTCTGGGGCGCCACCGGGCCCCTCTATCCCGAAAAGTGGTGGATCGAGGAATAAGCCCCAATAGTTCCGGAGCCCATGCCGGGCGGCCCGTCGCCTGAAGAGATAGACCGTCCGGGCCGGATTGGGAAAGGAGCGAGCAAGACGCTTCCCAATCCGGTCCGGGATTTCGAGGGAGAGAGCGCGTATGCGAAGCTATATCATCCGGAGAATACTGCAGATGATCCCTCTTCTCATCGGGATCTCCATAGTGAATTTCACCATAATGCATCTCGCCCCGGGTGATCCTGTGAACCTTCTGGTCGAACGCAACGCCACGGCAGAACAAAGAGAGAGAATTAAGGAGCTTTACGGGCTAAACGACCCCATTCACATACAGTACATTAGGTGGATAAGCCACGTCTTAAGGGGCGACTTCGGGAAGAGTTTCGTGGACGGGCAGAGCGTGAGCAAGACCATACTGGAGAGGCTCCCTTACACGCTCTATCTTAATTTCCTCATAATGGTCGTGATCTACCTGATCGCAGTCCCGGTCGGGATAATATCGGCGCTCAAGCAATACTCGAAGTTCGACCACATAATGACCACCCTGGCGTTTCTGGGACAAGCGGTTCCTTCGTTCTGGATTGGCCTTATACTCATATACTTCTTCGGCCTCAAGCTGGACTGGCTGCCGATTTCCGGCGTGGGCACCATCGGCCTTAATATGAGGACCGCCGGGTTCTGGGCTACATTCGCAGACAGGGCCGCTCATGTGGTTATGCCGGTAGCCGTCGTGGCGTTCGGTAGCCTGACGGGGGTCGCACGTTACATGCGGTCAAGCATGCTTGAGGTCATCAGGCAAGACTACGTACGTACCGCCAGGGCCAAGGGTTTGCCCGACAAGGTCGTCATAGTCAAGCACGCTTTGAGAAACGCCCTCCTGCCCATAGTCACCCTCTTGGGGAGCGAGCTTCCCTTGCTCTTCGGGGGGATGGTGGTCATCGAGTCCATCTTCTCGTGGCCAGGTATCGGCCTCCTGTCCATTAGGGCCATCCTGCAACGTGACTACCAGATCGTAATGGCCATCAACATGATGGGCGCAGTCCTCATGGTGCTGGGTAACTTCCTCGCGGACCTCCTATACGTGGTGGTTGATCCGCGGATCAAGTACTCTTGAGGAGGCCGGCGAGATGATTGACATTGAACGGAAAAAAGTCCTCATTCGCGATAGCTACGGCGGTGACGCCTTAACTCCAGAGCCCGAGTCTTACGGGAAGATGGTCTGGCGGCGCTTTAGGAAGCACAAGCTGGCCATGGTCGGGCTGTACATCCTTCTCTTCATGTACGCGCTGGCCATCTTTGCCCCGCTCTTGGCGACCCAGTCCTATGAAGCGGTCGACCCACCCAACAAGCTGAAGCCTCCTTCAATGGAGCACTTTATGGGCACAGACCACATAGGCCGCGACGTCTTCTCGCGAGTCATCTGGGGAAGCAGGATAAGCCTTTCAGTAGGTTTTGTGGCGGCGGCTGTGGCGGTGGCTCTGGGAGTCTTGATAGGCTCTACGGCTGCGTACTTCGGAGGCCGTGTTGACGACATGCTCATGCGGTTCACCGAAATCATCATGGCGTTTCCAACGTTTTTCCTTCTGCTCACCATCGTGTCCATAGTCGAGCGGAGCATCTTCAACATCATGTTGGTGATTGGCCTCACGTCGTGGCCGTCTCTCGCCAGGATGGTGAGGGGACAAATCCTCTCCTTGCGGGAGCAGGAGTTCACGGAAGCCGCCCGCGCCCTCGGGGCAACGGACGCGCGCATCATCTTCCGCCACATATTGCCCAACGCTATGGCTCCGGTGATTGTATCGACAACCATGCGGATAGGCGGGGCTATCCTCTCGGAGTCCAGCCTCAGTTTCTTGGGGCTCGGGGTGCCGGAGCCCTATCCCAGCTGGGGAAGCATCTTGAACGCCGGCAGAACGTATCTTTTGCAGGCCCCTTGGATCACGACCTTCCCCGGGATATTCATCTTCCTCACCGTGCTCGCCTTCAACTATGTGGGCGACGGACTGCGCGACGCCCTCGATCCAAGGCTCAAGGACTAACCAGGAAGGAGGCAAAGTACGGTGGCTCCACTTCTATCCGTTAGAAATCTACACACAGTCTTCTACACGTCGGACGGTAGGGTCCCTGCCGTGCGGGGAGTTTCCTTCGACATAGAGCCCGGTGAAACCCTGGGGGTCGTGGGCGAATCGGGATGCGGCAAGAGCGTGACGGCGTTTTCAGTGATGGGGCTCATACCAAATCCCCCCGGCAAGATCGAATCGGGGGAGGTGTACTTTGAAGGACAAGACCTACTCAAGAAGACGCCCGAGGAAATGCGGCGTATCCGCGGTTCGAAGATGAGCATGATTTTCCAGGAACCTATGACCAGCCTTAACCCGGTCTACACAATCGGGGACCAGATATCCGAGGTGCTGGAGCACCACATGGGCATGACACGGGCCCAGGGGATGGAGAGAGCCGTCCGCCTCCTTCGCGCCGTGGGTATCCCCGAACCTGAGAGACGGATCAAGCAGTACCCCCACGAGATGTCTGGAGGCATGCGCCAGCGGGTCATGATCGCCATGGCCTTGGCCTGCGACCCAAAGCTCCTCATCGCCGACGAGCCGACAACCGCACTGGATGTGACGATCCAGGCCCAGATACTGGAGCTCATGAAAGACTTAAAGGTCCGCACCGGTACAGCCATCATGCTTATCACCCATGACTTGGGAGTTGTCGCCGAGATGGCAGACCGGGTGGCCGTCATGTATCTCGGAAAGATAATCGAAGAGGGGACCGTGGGCGACATTTTCCACCGCCCGCTCCATCCGTACACGTTGGGCCTCCTTAATTCCATCCCGAGGATGGACAGGGTTCAAGCCCGCCTTCACGTTATCCCGGGTACCGTGCCGAACCCCATGTTCATGCCTAAAGGTTGCCCTTTCAACAACCGCTGCGGTTACGCAAGCCAAGAGTGCAGGGAAAAAGAGCCCGAAGTGTCGGTGGTAACCCGATCGCACAAAGTGAGCTGCCACAACCCTGTGAGCGGAAAAGGCCAGGTGATATAGATGTCGGACTATCTACTTGAAGTCAAGGACCTCAAGAAGTACTTCCCGGTTCGGGGCGGCGTTTTCTCAAAGGTAAAGAACTGGGTGAAGGCCGTCGACGGCGTGTCATTCGGCATCTATCCCGGCGAAACACTGGGACTTGTAGGAGAGAGCGGCTGTGGGAAGACGACAACCGGAAGGTGTATCCTCAGGCTCTTGGAACCTACTTCCGGAGAAGTGGTGTTTGAAGGGCAGAACATCCTTGAGTATAGCCGGAACGAAATGCGGAAGCTCAGGAAAGAAATGCAGATCATCTTCCAGGACCCGTACGGCTCGCTCAACGCGAGGATGACGGTGGGCGACATCATCGGCGAGGCTTTCACCGTTCACGACATGGCACGAGGGAAGGAACGCGCCGAGAAAGTCAAGGAACTCCTGGAGGTAGTCGGGCTGGACCCGTACCACGCGAGGAGATACCCGCACGAGTTCTCGGGCGGGCAGAGGCAGAGGATAGGTATCGCGCGAGCCCTTGCGCTAAAGCCCAAGCTCATCGTCTGCGATGAGCCCGTCTCGGCGCTCGATGTCTCGATCCAGAGTCAGATACTGAACCTGCTTAAGGACCTTCAAGAAGATTTCGGGCTTACCTACCTGTTCATAGCCCACAACCTTTCGGTGGTCCAGCATATATCAGACAGGGTGGGAGTCATGTACCTGGGGCATCTCGTGGAACTCGCCCCCAGAGACCAACTGTATTCTTCGCCCAAGCACCCTTACACGGTGGCTCTCCTGTCGGCCATTCCCATACCTGACCCCGACATGAGAAAGGCGAGGATCTTATTGGAAGGCGATGTTCCGAGCCCGCTTAATCCCCCTTCAGGCTGCACCTTCCATACCAGGTGCCCGAAAGCCGTGGCCGAGTGCAGAGAGTCTCGCCCGGAGCTCAGGGAGCTTTCGCCGGGGCACTTTGTCGCCTGTCATCTGGCGTAGGGGCATTTGTGCCCCCCGGCGGCAAACAAGTATAATTGCGGGGAATACACGCCAAAGACAGGTGGTTCTTGTTGGGTCCCCGCACCAGCTTCTATATTGAGACCTTCGGCTGCCAAATGAACGAGAGAGATTCTGAGACCATATCCGCTCTCTTGGCCGAAGAGGGACTTGAGCCCACGCCTCATCCTGAAACCGCAGATATCATCATCTTGAACACCTGCGCGGTGAGAGAATCGGCCGAAGCAAAAGTCTGGAGCAGGCTTGGGAAGCTCCATGCACTAAGTCGGGAAAACGAGCCCGTATTCGTGCTCGCCGGATGCATGGCCCAGCTCCCCGAAACGCTTGAACGGATCAAGAAGAAAGTGCCTTATGTGAAAGTGGTGAGCGGTCCCGGAAACATCCACAGGATCCCTGAGCTCGCGAAGAAAGCCAGGTCCGACGAGAAGCGAAGGCTCTTTGCCGCAGTCTCTCCCCCCAGGTCAGGCGTCGCCCGCGACGAGTCCACCCAGATCCTTCCCGAGGGCCTGCCCCGGAAAAACATCCCGGGAGTCAGCGCCTTCGTTACCATAATGTACGGCTGCGACAACTTCTGCTCCTACTGCATAGTCCCTTACGTAAGAGGTCCTCAGGTATCCAGGCTTCCTGAGGACGTAATACGCGAGAGCCGGGACCTTGTGGAGAGGGGTTATAAGGAGATCACGCTCCTCGGGCAAAACGTGAACGCATTCGGGCTCGATTTCGGCGCCCCGGGGCAAGAGAGGCTGGGTTTTGCCGGGCTTCTAAGAGAGCTCAACCGCATACAAGGGCTCTACCGGATCAGGTACTTCACGTCCCATCCCCGTGACTTCACGAAAGAGATGGTAGACGCGGTCGCCGCGTGCGAGAAGGTGTGCGAGCACTTCCACCTGCCGGTCCAATCGGGATCCGACCGGATCCTCAGGGCAATGAACCGGGGCTACTCCAAGGGCCAGTACCTGGACCTCGCAAGCTATATTCGGGAGACCGTACCGGGCGCATCGATCACAACCGACATCATTGTAGGTTTTCCAGGTGAGACCGAAGAAGATTTCCAGGAAACACTCGACGTCGTCCGGCGGGTCCGCTTTGACGGGGCCTTTACATTTATCTTCTCGCCGAGAAAGGGCACCGCCGCGGCCAAGATGAAGGGCCAGATACTAAGGAGCGAAAAGTCAGAGAGGCTGCAGCGCCTTGTAGATGTGCAGTCTGAGATAACGCTCGAGAGAAACAAGGCCATGGTTGGCGAGAGAGTCGAAGTACTGGTGGAGGAGCGGGATCAGAAGGACCCTGATGTATGGAGGGGGCGCACGCGGACCAACAAGATGGTGCTTTGCGAGGGAGACCCGGGCTCCTCTCTTCTGGGGTGCCTGGTAGAGGTCGAGGTCCGCGAGGCGGGACTATGGTACCTTAAAGGGCAAGTCAAGCGCGTATTAGTCAATTAGAGAGCTGAAGTGCCAGATGAAAGAAAGAACCCCGATGATGTCCCAATACAGAAGGCTTAAAGCAAGGTACCCAGACGCCTTGCTCTTCTTCCGTCTCGGCGATTTCTACGAAATGTTCTACGAAGACGCCGAGACGGGGGCGAGAGAGCTGGGCATCACCCTAACCAGCAGGATCGCCGGTCAGGGCAAGCGTGCACCCATGTGCGGGGTACCTCATCACTCGGTGGACGATTACATAAAGGTACTGGTTGAAAAGGGTTACAAGGTTGCCATCTGTGAGCAGATGGAAGATCCTTCGGAGGCCAAGGGCTTGGTGCACCGGGATGTCGTCCGGGTCATCACTCCCGGTACGTACTGGGAAGGGGCAGAGGCCTCCCATCCCTCGTACATAGCGTCGGTCTGGGTGGATGAACCCGGAGAGGACGGGAAGGCTTCGCTGTGCGCCTGCGACCTGTCCACAGGGGAAGTCCTCCTGGCGGAGTTTGAAAGGGCGCGAAAGCCGGAGATGGAGATAGGTCCCCGCCTGAAGACCGGGGAAGACGATTACCGGGAGCTCTGGGACGAGCTTCTGAAGCTCAGGCCCAAGGAGTGCGTGTTGCCGGAAGAGTGCGCCGGGGATCTCCAAGAAGCGGTTGCCCGCGCTTGTCCCGGAGCGTTTATCTCCGTAGCCCCCTCGAGCTCTGAAAGGCCCGGTGAGGCTGTTTCGAGCGTCTACGGGACAAGCCTTGTAGACCGGATGGAAGAAGAGGGAAGACCTGCGGCCCTTCGCGTGCTATCCACGCTCCTTAGGTATCTCCGGGAAACCCAGATGGTCACCCTCCATCACCTTAAGGCGCCCGTGTTCTACTTGGAAGACGGTTATCTGGAGATCGATCCTTCCACACGCAAGAACTTGGAACTCACCGAAAGGCTCCAAGGGGGGAGGGAAGGGTCACTTCTCTGGGTCCTGGACCGCACTTCTACTCCTATGGGGTCGCGGCTCTTGAGACAGTGGGTCGAGCGCCCCCTGAGGGACCCAGGGCTTATCGCCGCCCGGCTAGCCTCTCTCGAACGGTTTTATAAAGACAGCGGGCTCAGGTTGGGTGTGCGAAAAGCTCTTAGTAGGGTGCGGGACCTGGAGCGCCTCATGACAAAGGTATCTTACGGCTCTTCCAACGCGAGAGACCTTGTAGCAGTCGCCGGTTCTCTGGAATCGGTTCCCAAAGTGGCCGATTTGCTCACCGGAGAAGAAGGCGGCCCCCCGCTCCTCACCCAATTGGCTTCCGAACTGGACCCCGTCCCCGAAGCGCAAGAACTCATACGGAAGGCCATCGTAGATGATCCCCCCGTCGCAATCACCGAGGGAGGCATCATCAGGGATGGATATGACCCGGACATAGACGAGCTCCGCGACCTTGCTCTGGGGGGCAAGAAGTGGGTCCTAGACCTTGAAGCCCGCGAACGGGAGCGCACTGGCATCAAGTCATTGAAGGTCGGTTACAACCGCGTGTTCGGGTACTACATCGAGGTCACCAAGGCAAACCAGTCCATGGTGCCGGATGATTACATAAGGAAGCAGACCCTAGCGTCGGCAGAAAGGTACATTACGCCCGAGCTGAGGGAAAAGGAAGCCGCAATACTGGGCGCAGAGGAGAAACTCCGCAGGGAGGAACAGCGCGTTTTCTACGAAGTGCGCGACTTCGTAGCCCGCGAGATGAAGAGGATCCAGAAAACGGCCCGAGCCCTCGCCCAGATCGACGTCCTCGCTTGCCTGGCGGAGGTCGCCGTCACCAACAACTACTGTAAGCCGGAAGTCGTATCCGGTGGAGCCACCGTCATCAAGGAAGGGCGGCACCCTGTCATCGAACAGGTCATACCGCCCGGGACTTACGTGCCAAACGACCTCAAGCTCGACGACGAAGAGCGCATCTTGGTGATCACGGGTCCCAACATGGGCGGGAAGTCAACGTACTGCAGGCAGGCGGCCCTCATAGTCATAATGGCCCAGATGGGCTCCTATGTACCCGCGAGCCAAGCGACCGTAGCATGTGTGGACAAGGTGTTCGCCAGAGTGGGAGCTTATGACGATCTGGTCCTCGGACAATCCACCTTCATGGTGGAGATGACGGAAGTATCGCGCATCCTGCGCTCGGTTTCCCAAAAGAGCCTTGTGATACTCGACGAGATAGGCCGTGGCACCAGCACCTTTGACGGGCTGGCCGTGGCCTGGGCCGTCGTCGAGTTCCTTTCAGGCGAGCCCGGCTCTAAGAGTGGACCCAAAGCACTGGTTGCGACACATTACCGCGAGCTCACGCTCCTTTCGGACCTTAGGCCTTCCGTGCGCAACTACTGCGTTTCGGTGAAAAGGGTGGGAGAAGACATCGTCTTTGTGAGGAAAGTGACCAAGGGAGTTGCCGAAGGCAGCTTCGGAATTGACGTCTCGGCCATGGCGGGCCTCCCTCCCAAAGTGGTGGAGCGGGCCCGAGAAATACTATCGGGCCTTGAGGCGGAGGCCAGGCGCGGCGCCAGGTGGAGAACGGGGATCCTGGGTCAAATTGCATCGAGGACCGCATCGCCCATAGATTCCTCCGCTCTCCCCGGACAAGCATCTTTGTTCGAGGCGGTTAGCCAAGAGGGGGCACCTAAGGTCCCGGAAAAAGCCGCCGCGCTTCTTGATGAGATTGAGAACCTGGACATCGACCGTATGACTCCGCTTGAGGCCTTGCAGAAACTCTACGAACTAAAGAAGAAGATCGGGGAAGAGGAGAGATAGGCTTGGGTCGTATCGAACGGCTTGATCCGGTGGTCTCAAGCCAGATAGCTGCCGGCGAGGTTGTGGAGCGCCCGGCTTCGGTCGTGAAAGAACTGGTTGAGAACTCGCTGGATGCAGGTGCCGCAAGGATAATCGTGGAGTTTGAGGATGCCGGCCTCACGCTCATCCGCGTATCCGACAACGGGAGCGGCATGTCATCTCGTGACGCCGTGCTGTCCGTCGAGCGCTTCGCGACTTCCAAGCTCTCATCCATTGAGGACCTATCCAACATAGCATCTCTAGGGTTTAGAGGAGAGGCGCTCCCGTCTATCGCTTCTTGCTCGCGGTTAGTCCTTGAAACCAAAGCCGAAGACGAGGACAGCGGCACCGAAGTCCTGGTCGAGGGTGGCGTTTTGGTGAAAACGTCGGAGAAGGGCCTTCCCGTAGGTACCACCGTCACCGTGCGCGAGCTCTTCTTCAACACTCCTGCGCGCCTCAAATTCGTGAGGTCTCGTTCCAGCGAGAGACAGGCCATCGTAGATACGGTAATGAGGCTGGCGCTGGCATGGCCCCACATATCCTTTACGCTTAAGACAGGAGGCAAGACAATTCTGGCGACATCAGGGCAAGGGCTCAGGAACGCCCTCATGGACATCTTCGGACCCGAGGCGGCATCTTCGTTTTCGCCGGTTTCATGGAATGAAGGCCATCTCTCGGTTTCCGGCTTCACCGGCAACCCGTCCAATTACCGGAGGCAGAGAGACAGGCAGATTTTCTCGGTGAACGGCCGCCCGGTAAAGGACCCGGTCTTGAGCAGGGCTCTTGACTACGCCTACACGGGCCTCTTGCCCCACAGGACTTACCCACAGGCCGTGCTCGACGTAAGACTCCCTCCCGACCAGGTAGACGTCAACGTCCATCCGACCAAGTCTCAAGTGAAGTTCACAGACGAGCAGGCCTTAAGAAGGGGCATAAGGCGGGCGGTGGCGGCCGCTCTCTCGGAGCGGGCACTATCGGCGGGGAGCCGAGAAGACGATGAACCGTCCCGGATGAGGGCCGGCGGCTCATACGCGGCGCCCCCTCGTTATTCGTTCCCCGGGAGAACCCGTGACTCATTACCCCCGGCCCGCGACCCGCTCTCCGGCTTCCGCAGCCTGGTGCCCACGCCCGGGGTCCTGGACCTATGGAAACCCTCTCGTAGCGATACCGGCGACACTCTCCCCGGTCACACCTGGGAATACCTGGGCTCCATAGCCGACACCTACTTGGTGGCATCCGCCGGGTCTTCGCTTATCATCGTCGACAAACACGCGCTCATGGAGAGCCTGGTCTATCGAGCCATGAGGCAGGGTGAGAGCGGCTCTCAGGACCTCTTGATGGCCGAAATAATAAGGCTTGATCCCGTGGAGGCGTCGGTCTTCGAAGACTACAAAGACGCGCTTCTCGAGACGGGTTTCAACGCAAGGCTTGTGGGAGACAGGACGGTCATGGTGAGCTCGGTACCCTTGGTCCTCGGAAAAGCCCTGCCGCCGGAATCGCTAAGAGATGTACTGGCAAGACTCGCAAGCGGCGGAAAAAGCTCTGTCTCTCCTGAAAGAATGCTGGATGTCGCCCGGATAGCGACCGCCGCCTGCCACGCTTCGGTAAGGGCCCGAGAATCGCTCTCAAGAGAAGGGGCGGCAGCCCTTATTCAGGCACTTGAGACGCAACCTGAAGCCTCTACGTGCCCCCACGGCCGTCCGGTAGCCAGGGAACTTACTCTCAAAGAAATTGGAGAATACTTTGGGAGATCTTCCCATGGAGGCGGAGGACCGATATAATCCTAAGGACAAGAAACACACGGTGGGGGGTAGCAATAGGCCAGTTGGTTAAGGTTGTCGTCATCGCCGGCCCCACCGCTACGGGGAAATCCAAACTGGCGCTTGATCTCGAGCGCTATTTTCCTCTTGAGATCATCTCGGCGGACTCGATGCAAGTCTACCGTCACATGGACATAGGGACCGCAAAGCCCACTCCGGAAGAGATGTCCCTTGTGAAGCACCACCTGGTGAGCATCAAAGACCCCGATGAGCCTTGGAGCGTCGAAGAGTTCAAGGAGAGAGCATCCCACGCCGTAGAAGAGATATGCGGGCGCGGCAAGGTCCCTTTCATTGTAGGCGGGACCGGGCTGTACATTAGGGCCCTCCTCAGCGACTATCCCCTCGGAGACGCTTCACCGGATCCCGATTTTCGAAGGGCGATGAGAAAGTTCGCTGAGAAACAGGGCAACCAGGCCCTCCATGCCCTTCTTAAAGACAAGGACCCGGAATCATGGAAAACGCTTCATCCAAATGACCTGAAACGCGTAATACGGGCTCTTGAGTACCATAGGGCTACGGGACAGCCTATATCGGCAAGGCGGGTTAAGAATCCCGCTTCGCCCTATGACCCGCTGAAGCTGGCGATCCGTTGGAACCGTCAAGATCTGGGTGTGAGAATCGATAATAGGGTCGAGGACCAATTTAGGGAAGGGTTTGTAGAAGAAGTCGCTCGTCTTTTTAGCCTCGGATACGACGCAAGCGCCGCAAGCATGCAAGGCCTGGGATACAAGGAGATCGGGTACTATCTGGACGGGCTTCTAACCCTTGAGGAGACAAAGGCACTCATCAAGCGTAACACAAGAAGGCTTGCCAAGAGACAATTCACTTGGTTTTCCCGTGAAGAAGGAATAATATGGTTGGAGGCAAGCCAGGATAGGAATTGGGAAGATATTGTGCGGGAAGCCTCCGAACTGATAAGGTCGCATCTCGCGGGCTCAGGAGAAGTCTAGAGTACTATAGTGGAGAGAGCTGGAGGGGACGATAGTGACCGCAAAGAATCCGGTAAACCTTCAAGATGCCTTTCTTAACCAGGTACGGAAAGAAGGAATCCCAACCACGGTATATCTCATAAACGGATTCCAGCTGAAGGGTACTGTCAAAGGGTTTGATAACTTTACCGTGGTGCTTGAAAGCGACGGAAGGCAGATGCTCATATATAAGCACGCGGTGTCCACGATTACGCCTCAGAGGCCCGTGAACGTAAGCCCTCAGGAACCGAAAGCCGAGTAAGCGGCGTAGTATGCGAGCTCCATAGGATGGGCAAACTTCCCGGTGCTGGGTGATAAATCGGCAGCGGGAGGTGAGATGCGTGGCTCGCGATCCGGTGTGCGGGATGAACGTGAGAGATGACGACCGCAGAAACAACTTGAGATCGGAGTATAGAGGCCGGGAGTATCGCTTCTGCTCCGATAGGTGCCGTCAGGAGTTCGACCGGAATCCCATGAACTACGTTCGCGATAACGACGACCAAAGGCTCGACAATAGGGACAACCGGGACGACCTTCGGAGCAACCGGGAAAGGAACGTGAGAAACGACAGACCTCGCTGAGAACGGAGCGAATAAGGGGTTGGAATACCGCCCGAACCTAGGGCGGTTTTCCTTTTTCTCGCGTATACTGTTGGGCCGCCATTAATGCTTCATTTGGGGGTGCTCTATTGGGTCAGAACACGCTTACGACGAGGAGGACCCCTTACCTGCGTGTGGTCCCTCAAAAAGAGCTTTCCCACCGGGAAGGTTTCACGTTCAGTCAAAGATCCCAGGGCCTAAGCGCCCTGGAAGAACTCGAGTCTCTGGTCGGCCTCGAGAGAGTAAAAGAGCTTATCTACGAGGTATACGCGTTCGCCGAGGTCCAGAAAAAGCGGGAAAAGATAGGGCTCGTGAGCGACAAAGTCGTGCTTCACATGATATTCAAGGGTAACCCAGGGACCGGGAAAACGACCATAGCCAGGATTCTCGGAAAACTCCTCCAGAACGCCGGGCTGCTTGAGAAGGGCCATGTAGTGGAGGTTGAGCGGGCAGACCTTGTAGGCGAGTACATCGGCCATACCGCGCAGAGGACTCGCGAGCAAATCAAGAAAGCTCAAGGCGGTATCTTGTTCATAGACGAGGCCTATTCCCTCTCAAGGGGAGGCGAGAAAGACTTCGGCAAAGAGTGCGTGGACTGCATCGTAAAAGGCATGGAGGATCACGCCAAGGAGACCGTGTTCATCCTGGCGGGTTACCCGGCAGAAATGGAGGAATTCTTAAGATCAAACCCCGGTCTCAGGTCTCGCTTTCCGATACACCTGGAGTTCCCTGATTACAGCGTCGGCGAGCTCACTCGGATCGCAGAGCTCATGCTCCGGAAAAGGGAGTACCGCCTCTCTGAAGACGCCATGGACCTCTTAGAGGACATCATCCGCGAGAAAAAGGCTCAAGAGATAGTCCCGTCCAACGCCCGGATGGTCCGGAACCTCATCGAGAAAGCCATCAGGAGACAGGCCGTGAGGCTTGTAAGGGATAGGGCATTCACCAGGCACGACCTCATGATGCTTACGGCCCGCGAACTTATGGAAGCTTCCATCTCTCTGGTATAATTGGAACAGCTTTCAGACTTACGTACGCAACCGGGAGGACGCCGTGCCGAAAACACCTTTCGAGCTAAGCGAAAACACCACTTTCAAAGCAGTGCTCGTGGGCATCCATGACCACAAGGCCGTAGTTGCTTCGAAAGACCAGATGTTCTCCTGGAAGGAGTCCATGAGGGAGCTCGCGCGCCTCGCGGAGACGCTGGACTTTGAAGTCGTGGCTCAAGTGACTCAAGAGAGGGAAGCCCCCGATCCTCAAACCTATGTAGGAAAGGGCAAGGCCCGAGAACTCGTGGAGACCGTGGAAAGCGAGGATGCTGCCTGCGTAGTTGTGGACGGCCGCTTGAGCCCGACCCAGCTCCGGAACCTTGAGGACCTAACGGGCGTTGAGGTCATGGACAGGACCGACCTCATCCTGAGAATCTTCGCCTCCCGGGCCAAGACCGCCGAGGGCAAAATCCAGGTGCAAATGGCCGCGGCGCAGCATGCTCTGGCACGCCTCACGGGAGCGGGGATCGAGATGTCCAACCCTGGCGCGGGGATCGGCACAAGAGGTCCGGGAGAAACCAAGATTGAGATGGACCGGAGGGCCCTCCGTAACCGGATAGCCTCTCTGAAACGTGAACTAAAGAGAGTCGCCAGACATAGGGCCGAACAGACCAAGAAACGAAAGGCGACCGGGATCCCCCTCATATCCCTTGTGGGCTACACCAATGCCGGGAAATCCACCCTTTTCAACGCCCTCACCGGCGATGAGGCCTACGCCGACGACAAGCTGTTTGCCACCTTGGACCCCTGGACGCGCAGGTGGCAGCTCTCGGGCGGCCAAGTGGTCCTCCTTGTCGATACTGTCGGCTTCATACAGGGACTTCCCCACGAACTCATCGCGGCTTTCAGGGCGACGCTTGAGGAATCCGTGGACTCCGATCTCCTTATCCACGTCGTAGATGCGTCGAACTCTGCTTGGCCCCAGCAGATGGCAACGGTCCACGGAGTCCTGTCTGACCTGGGGGTGGATGAACGCCCCAGAGTCGTGTGCTTCAACAAGAAAGACCGCGTATCTCCCCAGGAGCTCGAGTCGATGCTCCGCATTCACTCGGGAGCCGTGGCTATATCGGCCGTGTTTGAAGAGGGATTGGATGAGCTTACCCGGAGAGTAGTCGAAGGGTTGTCGAAAAAGAGGATAACGGTGTCCTGGCACGTTCCGTACTCCAAATGGGACCTTGTCTTCGACATAAAGAGGGTAGGGAACATCCGGAGTGAGATCCACGACGACGAAGGGGCCCTCCTTAGAGTAGACCTACTGCCTGAAGACGCAGAGAGACTCTCAAGAAAACTGGGGATAAAGAAGAAATGACGGCTTCTCATCTGCTCGAGAAAGCATATATAGAGAGCCAAGAAGAAGTAGCACCCGTTTGGGAGAGAATTGATGCCCTTGTCATGGCCAACCAGGAAAGGGTCCTGGACTCTTTCATCGCAGAACGGGTGGCCCTTCACCATATGTCCGGTTCTACGGGATACGGCTACGGAGATGCCGGCAGGGACACCCTCGACCGCCTCTATGCCAGGGTTTTCGGGGCAGAACGGGGTCTTGTGCGGACACACTGGGCCTCAGGCACCCACGCCCTCAAAACTGCCCTGTTCGCGCTCTTAAGGCCCGGAGACGACGTCTTGTGCGTGACGGGCCCGTCCTACGATACTCTTCAGCCCGTAACGGGAAAGGACGGCCTAGGGGACTTTGGGATAACCTACCGGGAGACAGATTGCCTCCTAAAGTACGAAGAAGGACACATTGGAATGGACGCGGTGGAAGCCGATCTATTCGAAAAGCTGAGAAGCAACACGAAGGTCATATACATCCAGCGCTCCCGGGGCTATACCGCCAGGAAGAGCATTTCCATGGCCTCGCTCCGGGAGTTCATGCGGCTCGTAAAGAGTAAGTGTAGGGGTCTCTGGACGCTGGTCGACAACTGCTACTGCGAGTTCGCAGGCCCCTTGGAGCCTCCCATGTTGGGTGTTTCTCTGACCGTAGGCTCGCTTATCAAGAACCCGGGCGGGGGCCTTGCGCCTACGGGGGCCTATGCCGTGGGCGAGGCCGAGCCGGTCGCCAGGGTCGCAGAGAGCCTGTACGCGCCGGGATTGGGAGCCGAGGCAGGGAGCTGCCAGTGGGGATATCGCGATCTGTACCAGGGGCTCTTCTTTGCACCAAAGGTAGTGGGTGAGTGCTTGAAAGGCATTACCTTCGCCGCCTCTTTCCTGGGTCGCTTAGGCTTTGAAGTAGACCCGGGGCCCTTTGACGAACGCTCTGACATCGTACAAGCAATAACCCTGGGTTCTCCCGAGAAACTCAAGCGTTTCGCTCAAGCCATACAAGCCTCGTCGCCCGTGGATTCCTTTGCGGTACCGGAGCCTTGGGACATGCCCGGTTACGACCGTCAGATAATCATGGCTGCGGGAACGTTCGTCCAGGGGTCGTCCATAGAGCTTTCCTGCGATGGGCCATTCACCGAGCCGTACACTGCCTACCTTCAGGGCGGGCTCACCAAAGAACACGTAATGTTGGCCGTAAGGAGGGCGGCTTTAAGAGTCCTCACAACCTGAACCTCGGAAACCGGGGGAGCGCGTCAATGAACGTCCCGGTAGAGGCCCACAACCTTGCCTATAAGGCGGACATCCCGTGATACGATCGGCGCCAGCCGGGGGTTTCTGGGCTGAAGCCTTACCGCGTCCTTCTCTTTGTAGAACACTTTGACAGTGGCTTCATCACCGAGGAGGGCGACCACTATATCGCCGTTCTCGGCGTAATCCTGCTGTCTAACCAAGACGTAGTCACCGTCAAATATGCCTGCGTCTATCATACTGTCGCCCTGGACCCTGAGGAGAAAAACGTTTTCCGACTTAACGAAAGCTCTGGGGAATGGGATCATATCCTCTATGTTCTGGACGGCAAGGACAGGAGTGCCCGCCCGCACCATCCCGACCAGAGGGACCATGACAACGGGCCCGCTTGCTCGTTTGTCGGGCAAAGCCGTGACATTATAGGCCCTGGACTTCTGCGCGGTCCTCTTCAAGAAACCCTTGCGCTCCAGGTTCCTAAGGTGTGTGTGGACCGTGGCCGTGGACTTAAGTCCCAGTTTCTCGCCGAGCTCGCGGACCGAAGGAGGATACCCGTGCTCTCGGATGCTTTCCCTAATCACCTCAAGCACTCTAGCCTGCTGTTCTGTAAGAGTCGCCATGGAACCCCCTCCTCGTCTCTTCACACCTCGAACAAAAGTTTAGCATGATCTACCAACAAACGCAAACGCCGGTTTGGGTGTCTCCGGGACTTAAGACCGTGCATACGGCAGTACATACAAGAGTTCGTCATGGGTACGCTATGCCCGGTGGGTGAAAGGAGGGACACCATGAAGGACAAAAACCCTTTGGAAGATGAGGGGCCCAGAGAAGAAAGGAGGCCGCCCCGGCGAGGCAACTACCCGCTGGAATCGCCCTTCTATGAAGAGGAGTTCGACCCCTATTTTCTAGCAGAACAGGACGTCCCGTCGCCCGAAGATGCAGACCGGGTGGAAGACCCGGAAGAAGACTGGTACTGGCGGGAACCTGAAAACTACTGGCTCGAGGAAGGTATGTGGCCGTGGCCCGAACCTCCAAAGAGACGCACTAGGTCTCCCCAGAAGCCCGAGCCATCCTAGGCAGCGTTACTCTCACAAAGCACACATGGCCCTCTCATGAGAGGGCTTTTTCGTTTCAGCACAAAACCTCTTTCCTCCTCATAGATTGGATGGAATAAGCAATTCGCGGAAGACTTGGAGGGGGATATTATGGCGGACCAGGAGGTCGTTCAGGCTACTACCTACGTCTGGATGCGCAACCGGGAGCTTACTCCGCTCTATGAAAGGCTCTTGGTGCTGGGCGTGTCTTCTGAGTGTCTGGACCTTATCCGCGACCTTGTCGATTTGCACAGGAAGCAGAAGGATGACTGCCACGAACTCCTCGCCTGCGTAGGCTGTCAGATTCCGGGCGAGTTCAACGAAATCCGATTCTCAGATGACCTCAGTGATATACTGCCTATTCTCTGGTCAAAGGAGAACGAGGCGATGGAAATGGGGTGGATGCGGGCAGACCGGTTCATCCACGATGAAGCGGGAAGAGCCGTCATCATCCGGGGCACAGGGCGCCAGGACCGGAAGCTTAGGCTCCTAAGAGAGATCGCACGTAAGTGCAACATCACGCTGATAATCACACCGAGGCACCCGGACCGTCCGGATGACCATGACCACCGTCATCGTCCGAAGCCGCCCGAGAGGCCACCGGTAAGAGGTACTATCGAATACGTGGTCCAGCCGGGCGACACCATGTTCCTAATCGCCAAACGCCACGGGGTGTCCCTGGATGAGCTGATTAAGGCTAACCCTCAAATCAGAAACCCGGATGTGATCTTCCCCGGCGAGGTAATCCACATCCCAACCCATCACAGACCCCATATGGCCCCGCCGGAGTTAACGCCGGTCGCGCCCGGAACGGGAGGGAGTGGCGCCGCGAGGCGATATGTCGTCATGGAAGGCGAAACCATCGAGGACGTCGCCAGGAAGTTCGGGATGAACGTAGGCGAGCTCACCGCGTTCAACCCGCAGCTTTCTCCGCCTTATACGCTGACTCCCGGTCAGGTCATCTTTATACCGGCTCCCGGAGCCGTGGGTTAACGTCCCAAGGCGGGAAAAACCGTCGCATGCCAAGAGGGCGCCGCCCGGCCACTTCGCAATTCCCGCAAAGCTTGCCGGGCGGCTCGGGTCTGGTTGGCTATTTGATGATCCTGCGGGCTCCTAGATAGGCCTTGTCCAGAGCCTCCGAGTAATCAGGATGGGCGGGGTCGAAACTCAAGATAGCGACCCCGGTCTGACCTCCCGATTGGATGTACCGGGAATCTCCGATGTATATCCCGACATGAGACGGGCCTTTCCGGTAGGTTTGGAAAAACACCAGGTCACCCGGCTTAAGCTCGTCCCTGCTCGCAACCTCTTCACCTTGTTCGTACTGCATATCCGAATCGCGCCTCAGCGAGTAGCCGTTCATCCGCATGGCGAACTGGGTAAACCCCGAGCAATCGAAACCGTACGCAGTGGTACCGCCCCAGAGATAAGGGAGGCCCAGATACTGTTTTGCCGTCTCAATCACCCGGAGGGCACCTTTCTCCTCGGTAAACACCGTTTCCATACCTTCATGCGCTCGTACTTTGGAGGCTTCCATCCAAGCGTCGGGGCCGCCGGGGATACCCACTTTGACCCAGTCGCCTTCTTCTTCGAGGAGAGGGAGGACGCTGCCCTGGACAAGTGCTTGTATGAAAAGCGTGTTGCCGCCCGGCTCGGAAAATACGGGGGCCGTCTTGGCGGTGACCAGGGCGACGCGGCCGTCACTTATAGCCTCAACTTCCTGCCGGTCCGCAAGGTGTATTGACTCCGGCCCAACCCAACCGAGGTAGCCGTCATGCATCTGGCACAAGTACCATCCGTCTTTCTCTTTGAGGAGCCGGAGGACATCGCCCATCCTCGCCTGAGTGACGGTGTGAGAACCGCCGGAACTCCTTGGGCCGTCACCCAGGTTCACGACCGGTACCTTCACGATGCCGAAGACCTTTTCTCCCATCGAAGGAGCAGGGAGGACCTCGATCTTGTCGACCAGGGTTATCCCGGAGATCTCGGCAACCCTGTCAATCAGGCCTTTCTTGAGGGATTCGTCTGAGGTCTCGCCGGAGAGCGTGACTACACCCTTAGATACTGAATCATCTACGGAAAATATCACTTCGCGGTCATCGAGGGCCAGCGATTCCAGGTACTCGGCGATCATTTTGTCAACCTGCACACCGATCTCAACATCGTCAAGGGCCGGCTCGCTTTGCTTTCCCCGGTTATCGGGAGAACAACCTATGACCAACGGAACCAAAACCAGGGCAAGAATTGCCGCAAGGATTGCCGAAACGCCTCTCTTCAGCGTCATCTAAGCCCACACCTCGTTTCATGGGGAGCCAACCGGGCTGTACAAGGGCCCGCTCTTAGGCTAATAATATACATGTCCCATTGCTTAGCCGGGAGGAACGCTCTACATGGCTCGCCTAAAGACCTTTGCCCAAGGCCTGGCCCTCACTGCCGTTGCTTCTTCGGCTTCGGCTGCAATCGCCTTCTTGGGCTTCAAGAGGACCTATTACCTGGCGGTCATGCTCCCGACATTTATGGCTTTTTACGTCCTTCTGGCCTGGCTCGTATACCTCAGAAAGACCAACTTCCTGGGATTCTCGGCGCGGACCGCCGAGACGGGCACCGATATCAGCGAAGACAAGATATCCGGAGCCGAACTCCTGGGAAGGAGGGACCCTACCGGCCTCTTACCAAGAAGGCCGGACCTTCCGGACAACCGGCTTGAGTCTTTTCTCAAGAACCCCATACCGGCTCTCCTCTGGTCGGCCTTTCAACTCGCTATCTTGGCCACGGCACTTTACAGATTTTTCGGCGTGGGTGCCAGTTACCACTGGTGACCCTTTCTAGTTCAACATGGATTCGTACCGGTCAATCTCAACGCTGTTGCCCATGACGAAATGGCCCGGCCTGATCTCCACCCACTTGGGTTTGTCTTTGGAGTAGTCATGGACCGTTGGATCATAGACCAGCACTTTTTTCTCCCTCTCGATCCTCGGATCGGGAGTGGGAATGGCCGATAGAAGAGCCCTGGTGTACGGGTGGAGGGGGTTCCTGAAGAGCTCCTCCGTCTCGGCAAGCTCAACGATCTCTCCCTTGTAGATGACCGCAACCCGGTCCGCAATAAACCGCACCACGGACAGGTCGTGGGAGATGAACATGTAGGTAAGCCCCTTTTCCTTCTGGAGCGCCGAAAGGAGATTAAGGACCTGGGCCCTGATGGACACGTCCAGTGAGGATATGGGCTCATCCGCTATGATGAACTCGGGCTCCATTATAAGCGCCCTTGCGACCCCGATACGCTGCCTCTGTCCCCCTGAGAACTCATGGGGGAAGCGGGAGGCAAACTCGGGGAGGAGCCCTACTTCCATGAGGGCCTCCTCCACCTTGGCCCTGCGGTCCGCTTCATCCTTGTAGTTCCTCGTGTTGTAGAGTCCCTCGGAGACGATGTAGTCGACCTTTGCCCTTTCGTTGAGAGACGCCATGGGATCCTGGAAAATCATCTGGATCTTCTGGGTCACCATGCGGTCGACTTCCTTGGGTATGACTCCGTTTATCTTCTGCCCCTTGAACTTGATGACTCCACCGGCCGTCTCGTTGATCCTCACTATCGCGCGGCCAATGGTCGTCTTACCGGACCCTGTCTCTCCGACCAGCCCGAAAGTTTCGCCCTTGTACACATGAAAGGAAACGTCTCTCACCGCCACAAACGGCCGGCGGCCCCGGACCTTAAACTGCACCCGCAAGTGTTGGACGTCTAGTAAGACTTCTCTCTCTTCGGTCATCATGTCGCATACCTCGCGTATCTCGATTGCATCGCCTTGATCGGCGCAGGCGGCTCAACTTTGGGTGCACGAGGATCCAGAAGCCAAGTGCGGGCGATGTGAGTCGGAGAAACCCTGAAGTAGGGAGGGCGGTGGACAAAGTCTATCTTAAGCGCCTGCGGGTTTCTCGGCGCAAAAGCATCTCCCTTGATCTCGGCGAAAAGGCTTGGAGGAGTTCCGGAGATCGAGTACAGGGGTTCACCTTTGATACCGAGCTGGGGCAGCGATGACAGAAGTGCCCAAGTGTACGGATGCCTTGGGTCGTAGAATATCTCTTCCGCCGTCCCGTACTCGATGATATCTCCCGCGTACATCACGGCGACGTAATCGGCCACATTGGCAACTACACCCAAATCGTGAGTGATATAGATGATGGTGAGGTTGAGCTGCTTTTGAAGCCTCTTGATAAGCTCCAGGATCTGGGCCTGGATCGTCACGTCAAGGGCCGTGGTCGGCTCATCGCAGATGAGGATCCGCGGGTTGCACGCCACCGCTATGGCGATTAC
>DGDN01000009.1:4303-4459 GCA_002385465.1 Candidatus Fermentithermobacillaceae bacterium UBA3951 | reverse complement strand
GCAACCAACGCAGCAACATCGCCGCGGGTTGCGGGAGCGTTGGCAAGGAAGCTGATCCCCTTATTGATCTTGAGGTCAGCAGCCTTGGTGAGGTATGCCGCGGGCCAGGGACCCTTGTCAAGGATCGGGCCGTAGCCAAGAGCCCTCAGGAGCATG
>DGDN01000009.1:518-4018 GCA_002385465.1 Candidatus Fermentithermobacillaceae bacterium UBA3951 | reverse complement strand
ACGATCTCCTGGCTGGTGGCGATCGAAATGAACCCGGTCGCCCAGTGATTCGCCTCGACGTCCGTAAAGGGAACGGGAACGCCGGCGAGCATCTCTGCAGCGTCCTTAAGACCCAATGCATAAACCATTACCTTCGCGAACTCAGCTCTGGTAATGGGATTCTCGGGCCTGAAGGTGCCATCGGGATAACCGTTAAGCAGGCCCAAACCGGCGAGCTGCTTAATGGCTGTCTCACGCTCGTGGTCTACTGTGTCGCTGAACGACGCAGCAAACGCCACGCTGGCGAGGCCGAGAATCATTGCCGCCGCTAGAGCAACAGCAAGAATCTTCTTAGACATCCTCTCTGTTATCCTCCTTTGTCGGTCTTCGGTACCTTTTAAGTACTTAACCGGTGAACTGCCCTTCTCAAAACTTCCTACAAGCGCTAGGTCTCGGATTGCCCGGGATCCCCCCTTCCAAAAATTCCTTTACAGCCTTCCACCTTGCCCGGATAACCCTCTCTCAAGTCTTGAGAGGGTGACTCCCTTTGTCTCTGATATGAAGAAGGAGTCCGCATAAAATCGATCTTCGGGAGCTCTTTTCCGGGTAGGCACCTTTCGATTGTCCTTTCCGTTTCGCCGGTACTTTCCGCACTTAACCTGGGATTATTGGACAACCACCCAGGCTAGTGGGGATTATAGCACCCTCAGCCAACTAAGGTCAATCTATGTTGTCAAGGAAACCACAGGCAAAAAGCCCTTTAAGCAGCCTGTGGTGCAAAATGGGAAAACACCACCAAAACCTAGCGACAGAAGGTATTCGTCGCTCTGCACTAAAATCCTTCTTTGTCACCCACATTTTGGAATGACTTGACGGTAACTCTCAACGATATCTCGACAGCCCTCTTAATCCGGTTAATCTCCATGGACGGCACGCTGTTCTTCCGCTTGGCCACCATTTCCGGTGTTGCCGGGATATGGATGAAACCAACCCGCGTCTCGCCCCCAGCCTGCTTGGTCAAATGTGACGCGCAGAAAAAAGCGTAGTTGCAGAGGTAAGCCCCTGCGGATAGAGACAACCTGGCGGGAATGCCTTCCGCTCTTACCTCCTCGACGATTTTCTCTGCAGGCAAGGTGGTGAAATACCCGTCGGGGGCTCCTTCGATGATCGTTCTATCGGCCGGCACCACACCCGCGTTGTCCTTGGATTCGGATGTGTAGTTGATTGCAACCTTCTCAACCGAAATCTCGGGCCTTCCGGCAGCCAGCCCCAACGAAAGGATCACGACAGGTTGAACCTCTCGGATTAGTGCCTCGAGACGGTCCTTCACCGTCCCCCACTCCACCGGAAGCAAAGCCGTCATGACTTTGTAGCCGGAGATCTCCATTCCTTCCAGCATACTCAAGACGTCGCCCGAAGGATTGACGTCGTCGCCTCCGAAAGGCTCGAACCCTGTTACGAGGATCCTCCCTTTCACTCAATCACCTCTTATGGCGGTTAGACGACTGAAATGCGATCGTGTTCCTTGAAAGGGGATCTTTCTCCCTGTTGATGGATAATCCTTTCAGAGGAATATTATGCTAATCTGCCTCGAGGGGACTCGCCCTCACCTGAGTGGCCTACTGCAATCGATCCCTTGATCGCCGTAACTGCGCTCCCGCCTACGCGCACCGATGTTATTTCGCCCGATTGGGAGGTGACCTCTACATGTATGAGAGACGGCCGCTTGAGGACGTGCCCTTGTTCGCAGACTATCTTGGTGACAGGTTCCTTAACCTCAACCAAGCGGTTCAGGACCAGATACGCGCCTGTTGCGCCTGAGGCCGTCCCCGTTGCCGGTTCCTCCGGTATTCCTACCGCAGGCGCGAAATCGCGACAGTGAACCGTTGAAGCAGGGTCAAGCGTCTCCAAAGAGAAGCAATGCACGCTGATGATGCCGCGGCGCCGGCAGAAGTCTGCGACCGCCGCCATGTTCGGCCTCATTGAAAGGAGGGCCTCTCTGGATGTCACGGGGACTATGAGGTCGGGGAGCCCGGTTGACACCACTTGGGGCGCAGCCCCCTCAAACCCGGTTATACAGCCCTCCGGGGCGCCCAGGATGCGTTCGAGCTCCTGAAGTTCTTCCCTCGAAGGCTGGCCTACCACCTCGGGCAGGGTCTGGGTCATCATGACTCTGGATGGTGTGCCCTCGCAGCCAAACAGGATGTCGACGGGGAGCTTCCCTGCCTTGGTGAGCTGGTGGACCCGCACTTCGCCTTGGTCAGCCTGGGATCCTGCACGTATCATCCCGAGCTCTGCGAGCAGCCAGAAGGCGCCAATGGTGGCGTGCCCGCAGAGGTCCACTTCGGCAACTGGAGTAAAGAAACGGACCTCAAAATCGGCAGGTCCTTTTCCGCGGGTGTCAATGATGAAAGCCGTCTCCGAAAGGGCCATCTCCCTGGCGATCTTCTGCATGATCTCCTCAGATAGTCCCGATGCGTCGGGTACTACGCCGGCAGGGTTCCCTCCGAAGACCACATCTGTGAATGCGTCCACCTGAAAAATGTCAACTGTCTTCATATTATGTATCCCCCTCGACTCAGGAAAACGTCGCCGCGGCCATATCCGGCGCGGCGACGTCCTAAGTTTCGTATCTTCCCACGTTAAGTAGAATGGCCCTAGGTGGCTCGAGGCCATCCCCTAAGGAGCTACACAGGTTACACAGGCATGTATCCCATCGGGTGGTCCTTCTGGGACTGCTCCAAGAGGTTCTGGTCGACTCCGGTGCGGGCGGCCAACCTCTCCTGGAGGAACTTCTTGGCCTGAGGCGGGAACAGGGCGTAGGAAAGGACATCCTCTTCTTTGGTGTAGAGGTGGCCCAGCTCCTCTTTGGCCTTCTGGTACCCGGGCTCAATGTGGTCCGCGGGCCTATCTTTGATGGGCTCTTCGTCGCCTATGACTTTCTTCTGGATCTCCGGGTCGACGGGCGCCGGAGGCTTTCCGTATAGCCCCCTGAAGTAGTCTTTCACTTCATTGGTGACGATCTTGTACCTCTCGCCCAAGAGGACGTTGAACACCGCCTGGGTGCCTACAATCTGGCTGCTGGGAGTAACCAGCGGCGGGTGACCCATATCGGCCTTCACGCGAGGCACCTCGTCGAGCACCGCAGGCAGCTTGTCTATCTGCCCCTGCTCTCTAAGCTGGGAGATGAAATTGGATATCATGCCGCCCGGGATCTGGTACCTTAGTACGTTTGCGTCAGGTGTGGGCGAAGCTTTGTCGAACTCCGTATAATGAGACCTTACCTCCTGGAAGTACTGGGCGAGCTCCGAGAGGATCTCCAGGTCGAGACCGGTGTCATACACGGTGCCCTGAAGCGCGGCCACAATCGACTCAACGGGAGGCTGCGAAGTAGACATCGACATGGTGGATATGGCGCAGTCCACTACGTCGGCGCCGGCTTCGATGGCCTTTAGGTAAGCCATTGAGCCCATGCCGGAAGTGTAGTGGGTGTGTACCTGTACCGGAAGACCGATCTCCTC
>DGDN01000009.1:0-157 GCA_002385465.1 Candidatus Fermentithermobacillaceae bacterium UBA3951 | reverse complement strand
CATTATGGAAATGCCGTTCCTGATTGCTGCCTTCACGAACGGCTCTACTACATCGTCGGGATAATGCTTGTAGCCGACTAGGTTCTGTCCACGGAGAAGCATCTGAAGAGGAGTGTTCTTGAACGCTTGCTTGAGGGCTACAAGCCTCTCCCACGGG
>DGDN01000046.1 GCA_002385465.1 Candidatus Fermentithermobacillaceae bacterium UBA3951 | reverse complement strand
AGATGCCGCCGTACTCGATCGTCTACTCCATCACGCCCACGTGATTTCGCTCAAGGGAGACAGTTACAGGCTAAGAAGCCGACTGGCGCCTCCCAAACAGACCGCTGATTGCGACAAAAGGGGGTGATCCGCAGTCAAGAACCTGTGCACTTTTCGTGGCCAAAGATGTGCATTTTCAAGTGGCCGTTGACAAAACAAGAAGGGCTTCTGCGCGAGCATAAAGTACGCAAAGACGGCACACGCAGCGATATGGCCTGTTATGCAGTATTAAAAAGTGAATGGGAGGCAATGTGATGTCTGATCATCTGACACTGGTTGAACCCAGCGAAGAAGCCGGCGCCGAGTCGCCGATGCTTTCGAACTGGGTCTGCAGAGAGTCTTTCCTCTGACGCTGCCCGTGGAGACGGTCTCGGTAATGGGCATCGTCAAGTACCAATCGTCCTCTTTCCACGCACCTCTCATGAACAGCCACGCATTCTTCTCCCGCGAAGGCCTCCAGCCGGTCAGGGTAGACACATACATCAATCCTTTTCCGAGCGTATGTCGCTTACGTCGTCCCTGCGAAGGCCATGGCAATGACAGCCATCGACCTTCTGGCCAACGGCGCAGCTGAGGGACTCAGGATCAAGAGCAAGTACAAACCCCTCTACACCAAAGAGACGTATCTCAAGACGTGGGACGAGGCAGTGAGAGGGGAGTAGCCGTAGAGCGAAGAGCTTCCTTCGGGTGAGCCTTGCTGCCATCACTAATCCTATGATGGCAAGCCTCTGGGGAGTTACCCGCAGACCTGCGAGAGCATACGTCCCGCGGGAACACCTACCTGTGGGGACGTTGAGAACGTTCGCCTGCCCTACGATAAACCAATATCTAGCAGGTGTGATACCAGTCATTGGCTTTGCGGCAGGCCGGACAAGTCCCCTAGAATTGATATAAAACGGCACCGATAGGAGGTCACCACATGAAACGCATACGAATCCTGGCGGTACTCATAGCCATAGCTGCCGTCCTTCTGAGCGGTGGACAAGCGTTCGCAATGACTCCCGAACAGCAGGCTCTCTACGATGCCTGGTATCAGGCACGCTTTGGACGCCTACCGGCGAGTTCCACGCCGTCGCCCAGCCAGCCTGAACCTTCGATTCCGGCCAAACCATCCACGCCTGCGCCGTCGAACCCGTCCAAGGGGACGATAAGTCCGGTCGAAGCGAACGACTTTGAGAAGGAGATCTTGCGGCTCCTGAACCAAGAGCGCGTTAAGGCCGGCCTCAAGCCGCTCACGATGAACCCGTACGTCGCAGCAGTGGCGCGTGTCAAGGCCGAAGACATGATAGAGAACAACTACTACGCCCATGGGTCGAGCTACGGCTATTCAGGCAATATGCTGGCCTACTTTGGCGTGTCGGTGAACCTTTCGCGTGAGAACATCTGCCAAGCATATAGCGCCCTAGGTGCCCACAACGCTTTCATGGGCAGCAAATCCCACAGAGACAGTATGCTGAAGGCGTACTGGGAAGAGGTTGGGATCGGCGTTGTGCGCAAGCCCGGCTCACAGGTGTATTACGTGGTTGAGATATTCGTCCGTTAAGGCCACCACGCTGCGTAATCCGCAGAACCTATCCGCCACCGGCAAGAGTCTCATCGCCGCCTAGTTGGGCAACAAACCTCAAGGGGGGACCTAGGGTCCTCCCTACTCTTTCCCCGAGTACCCACAAAGCACCCCCGGACATAGAGATAGATGAGATATTATTGCGGTTTCTGGATTGTTAGGGCCAAGGGGAGATCGGCATGTATCTTATGATGAACAACCATGAGGTGCGTCCTCAAAGGATAACCTGTCCGCCGGCCGAAGTCCTGGAAAGCACCTGCCAGCTCTTCAGCCTGCCTTTCAGACACGAAAAAGGCTCGGGGATCTTCGCAGTGCACCCACCCCTGCTCGGGAAGAGCATACTCATCCAATCGGTAAGACCGGCTCGCCTGGCCGACTCGCGCCTTTATGCCCAGTTCACTTCCGAGTTACGGCTCCTGGAACGGATGCTTTGGGTGTCAGGCGCTGAGGTGGTCCTGCGTGAGTCGCTCTATCCGGAAGGCCCGACGAGGCAAGGGCGAGGTCCGGAACACTCTTCCCACTGGGACTTGGTGCTTTTAGTCTTCGCCGGTCAAAGCGTTACCGGTTGCGTTCATCCTCTCGCGATATATCCCTGGTGGCAGTGGGCCCGGGCGAGCTATCGCCTCGCAGGTCACTTCGCAGCCGATCTAGGCCCGTCTTGTCCGGCTTTCACACGGGCATCAAGCTTCAGGATGACGAGAGATGTGAAGGGTTGGTTCTCGGAGATCCTCCAGGAGACTCGCGCTCCCACTGTCCTTCTTTCCATCCCGCTCATAGACGGATACGTTGACCAGTTCCTCGATATCGTCTCCCTCGTCATATGCCGGGGAGTACTCAGATACTTTAGGAAGCAGCCGTTACCCAACGGAGCATGGGAAATCGTGAGAAAGGCGGGTTCGCAGCCTCACGAAAGGGTCGGGCCCCCGGTTTCGGCCGTGGTGGAAGGGCCCTCTGAGCCTGCAGCCCTCATGGAAAGGCCGTATCCAGAAATTCCGGCGCCCGCCTCCTCACCGTATGCGGTGCCGCCTCCTGTCACAGTAACGGAGCCGCTGTCCGCAAGTTTCGCTCCAGTAAGTCCTGTCCCGGCAAGTCCGGCTGCGGCGGGTTCCGTCTCAACAAGCAGTACTTCAGCGAGTGAGTCTGTGCCTACCGTACCAGATGGTGCGAGAGACATAAGCAACGAGCCGCCCCTCGGGCCCGGGACGCCAGAACAGATGGCAAGGGACGGGGCAAGCTCTTTGGAACTGGCCCGCGCAGATCTGGTGAGACGCCGTCGGTCGATCAGCCTAGCAGCACAGGCGCTAGACCCGCCGGGGCCGCCCAGCGCCGAAAGGCCCGCAACCCAAAAACTGCCTGCAACCGTCGAACAACCGTCAACACCAGAGCAACAGGCAGCCCCGGAGCCGCCTGCAACCGCTGAACGTCTGCCAGCCGTAGAACGGGCGGCGCTATCGGAACAGCCGGCAACCCAGGAAAGACCCGCGGCCGCGGAGAGGACTGCGGCGGAACGGCTGGCTGCGGAACGACTGGCTGCGGAACGACCGGTGGCAGAACGATCGCCGGTCCGGCAGCTCCTCCAGCCGGCGGTGCAGTATCGAGGCCAGCAACCGGGACAAGCGGGAAATCTGCCCGCCCGGCACTTCACCGCTCCAGGGATTCAGCCGGAAGCACGCACCCGACAGAGCCCGGCACAAACAGCCGCGCGTGCTCCCGCGCCTGACGGTTTGGCCACGACGGGTTCGACTCGTCCTCTCACGATCAACCTTCCTAGGAGCCAGAGGGAAGACGAGCGCCTAATGCAATTGCGCGAGATACTCCTCAAGTCGCCCGAAACGGCCGTCAAACAGGCAGCAGATGTACTCTCAAAGAGGGGCATTAAGCCTACGCCTGAAAGGATCGAGGAATACATCCAGTACCTAAACCGCATGCTGTTCGGGCAGGATACGCCGAAAGACAACCAGCCTGACTAGTCTCAAGAAACCTGGTAAGGAAATGAACTCCTCCAGACTGACTGGCGCAAGGTTCCGTCGGGCTCTGGACCACAGAGAAAGCCAAGCCAGGAGAGGCATATCTCCTGGCCTGACGTTTGCTCTCCGTTCTCCGCTGGCTGCTAGTTGTTTGTCTGCACTGGCGGCAGGAAGAAGTCCTGCAGTTGGGGCGGGTTGAACGGCGGGAAGGGCCTCGAGAAGAACTCGATGCACGGGTTCTCTGCAAGAGGCGGCGGGAGTAGATCCCAATCGCACTCGCCGAAGGCCGTGATCACAAGCTGGGCGTCGGCCCACGTCTTCACGATGACGTGCGCCCCGACGGTCACGCCCACCCTCAAGACGTCGAGGAATACGTCGACGGTGCAGTCGAGGATCTCCCAGTGGGACTGGGTCTTGACGCTCACCTGGCCTACGAGTTCCTGATCCGGGAAGAACAAGACCAGCGACTTTGCAAACTGCACAGGGCAGACTTCGATGTAGCCGGTCACAGGGGTTCTGCCCGGAGTGTTGTTCTGGAGCTGCACGAGCACCGTGTTCCTCACCTGGCACGTGTCAACCGTGGGCGTCTCGTCGAGACCGGGAGTCACTATGACATCAACCTGGGCCGCAGGGGGAACGCCTCCTAGAGGGGTGATGGTCAGGTCGGGGGGCGGGCTCGCGGTCACGAAGATCTGCCCGAGACGATTCTCCTTGAAGACGGCGCCCAGACATACGATGTCATCGGTTGGCTCCCAGTCCACATTGGGGATGGGGTTCTGGTCGATGTCGATCAGGGGGAGCGTGGGTGGCTCGTCGGCGAACTCCGCGAGCCGGAAGAATGTGTCGCAGTCTATCTGCTTTCTGGCATCGAGGATCTTGGGAACCTCCACACACACGCACTCGCACCTGAACTCGTTTGGCCTGATGGGCAGGTTCGGTGCCGGAACTGTCGGCAGACCCAGTGGCTGAACCTTCATGTCTCTTTTCCTCCTTTTCTATTGAACTTCGATTCGTGGTCCCGAATCCGTTTCATATTATGTAAAGTTGTTCTATTAGGTTACATAAGTACACTACATAACCACTTGACCGATAGCCGAAGAAAGCCCAGTTGGACAAGTAACAACGCCAAAAACCACACATACACTGGCTATAAGCAAGTTGACATAAGGAGTTGACGACGATGATTGAGATAATAATCATGGGCTCTCGAAAGATAAGGCACCGCACAGGGTGTTGCGGTTCGCGCAGCCAGGAAGAGATAATAATCGGCTTCATACCTACTCTATACAGGACCTTCGGGCAGCGGAATCTGAGGTGCCGGTACGTGGATATAGACGACCCAAAGGGCCAGGAGTATCCCCATGCCGTTCAGGCCGTGAGGAACAAGACGATGGGTCTCCCGCTGGCTATCCGTGGTCAGGAGATAATCCTGCATGGCCAGGCGACCCTGTTCCAGCTGCCGGACTATATACGCGCGGAGCTGAAAAAGGGGACTCCGACAAGCTAAGTTTGACAGAAGGTTCCGCAACTACCTAACCTTGAACCTCTTCCGGTACTCAGACGGCGTCATGCCGACTGCTTGCCTGAAAAGCCTCGTTCAGTGGCTGTTGTGGTCCATGTGGCAGGCAAATGAGAAGAGCCCGCCAAGGCGGGCTCTCTTGTCGCCTCTTCCACCGCTTCGCTTTGCGGGCATAGACCCTCGCCTATGTCCACTATGGGGCAGCGCCCGGCTCACTGGGCCCTTAATCATCGCACCTCTTGTCGGCCTTTCCGCTCTCTAACCCTTCGCTCCGCACTTCTTGGGGAAGTACCGCTTCAGCAGTCCTGCAAGCGCCTGGGCGTGCCTGGCCTCATCGCGAGAGGTCTCGTCGAAGTAATCGTGGGCGGGGTCAATCCCGAGTTCCTTGGCCTTCGTCGCGGCTTCCTTCTTGTACTTGTTGGACATCTGCTCGCCGGCCAGCATTCTCTTCAGGTTTTCCTCAGTGGACTCTGAGATCTGTCCGGTGAGCTCAGCATACCCTGCCGCGTGAGCCGCTTCCTCATTGGCGATCCTCACAAGCACCTCGCCTATCTCAGGATATCCCTCGCGATAAGCCTGCCTGGCTATTGCCAGGTAGAGACCAACTTCCATGGTCTCGCCGCTGAAGTTCTTGCCCGCCAGCTCCTCAAGGGCCGTGTCCTTGCAGACTCCGAGTTTGACTTCATTGATGAGATCCGGCTTCACTTGTTATTCCCCCTGCTCATCTTTTTGGAGTGATTCCGCGGCTCCGCGACAGCTAGGACAGTACACGTAGAAGCAGCAGTCCAGCGCTAGGATGTCCCAATTGGTGGTCTCAGAGCCTTTGTCGAGGAGCTCATGAAGGAGCGGGTCCAGCGGGATAGGCTTGGCCCTGGTGGAACACCCGGACCACGCTGAGGAGGTACAAGTTCAAACCGAAGGCTTGCTGGCTCCTGAGTCCAAAGGCAAAGTAGAGAGAAAGGCGCTGGCAGCCCTGCCCGAAAGGCCGGTTAGCGTGTTCCTAGGATGGTTCCGCGGGCTTCGTTCGACAAGTTACTTCGAGTCGCGCAGGATGCCTGCTAGAACACTATGGTCGGGGAGACAGGACTTGAACCTGCGGCCTCATGGTCCCAAACCATGCGCGCTACCAAACTGCGCCACTCCCCGACGCACACTCTATTATACGGGTTTAGTGCAGAAGGGCAAACGGAAGAGCGCACCAGGCAAGCGGGCGGATCGCCGAAGCAGCAGGAGCAGCTCAAGCACCTGGATACTCTGGCTCATCGTCCCTAACAATGAGGTCTCGTCTTCTACGGTAATGACTAAGTCGCTTCTCCTAGACTCGTATGTTTTTCCAGTGTCCGGTCCCGAACCTCCACCGAAACATCACGGACCGGGCGATGAGGTCCGTGACCATTGCATACCAGGCTCCCGCAAGTCCAAGCCCAAGGGTTTTCACAAACAGGTAGGTGAGCGCCACTCGAACGCACCACGCGCTGCCGCCGGTGATGTACATGACCCACCTGGTGTCGCCGGCGCCTCGTAAGCCTCCCGCGAAGACGTGGTTTATTGCCATAAAGGGCTGGGCAATGGCCACGATGCGGAGCACGGTGGCACCCATTTCCATGACCGCCGGATTGTCGGGGATAAAGAGACGCACCAGGGAAGGAGCCGCAAAGAACAGAACTACGCCGGCGCACCCCATTGCCAGAGAAGCGATCTTCTGTGCCTTCCGTGCCGCGAGTTCGGCCTTGTCCTTGTCACCAAACCCCAGGTACTGGCCTACAAGGGTAGTTGTGGACGCGCCGAAACTGAAGCCAATCACCAAAGATATGGATTCGATCCTCATCGCTATCTGGTGGGCCGCATAGGCGTTGGTACCCAGCCAGGCTATGGCTCTGGTGTAGAGAATCTGCGCCCCTCTAAGTGTCAGCCGTTCGCCTGATGCAGGCAACCCTATCTGGAGCACGCGTCCGAGAGCATCTCTGTCAGGCTTGAAAGTGCCCCTGCTCCACCCCTTGAGCGGGTTGTGTTTGTTGCTTATGAGGTAGATTATGAGCAGCATACCGACAAACCGGGCGAAGGCCGTAGACAGTCCTGCGCCTTCTGCTTCGAGCTTTGGAAATCCGTAGTGTCCGTTTATGAGCACGTAATTGCCGCACAGGTTGAGTAGGTTCACCACCGTTCCCACATACATTGGAAGGTCGGTGTGGCCGGAGCCTCGAAGGCCTGCTGCGAAAGTCATGGTCACGTACTCGAAACAGAGGGAGAGACCTTTCCAGAAGAAGTACCGCACACCCATGGCGATTACGTCAGGTTCCGCCCCCATCATCCTGAGGCTCCCAGCCGAACAGACCGAGAACACGAGGAAGGAGATGAATCCCAAACACGCTGCTATGAGCAGGGACTGACGGAGCGTCCTCTGGGCTTCGTCCAACCGTCCGGCGCCTACGCGGCGGGCGATGACAGATGTCGTCCCGACACGGATGGCGTCAAAGAAACCGGTAGCGATCATTGAGATCTGGTTGGATAGCCCGACAGCGGCGACCGCAGCGGCTCCCACGCGACCGACCATGGCCATGTCCGCTGCGTCCACGGTGGCCTGGAGCAATCGTTCGGCTATGAGCGGCCCGGCAAGAAGCCACAAGTTCTGCTCGATTGAGTGTCCGGCCAAGTCCAAAGCCCGCCTTCTGGGTCTGGCTGTCGGGGCTCTGGGTTCCTGTTTGGCGGCCTCTTGCGGATCCTCGAGAGCGGTCTTCACCTGTGCTGCAGCCGCTGTTTGAGCCGATCCAGATGAAGCCTCTAGTTCATTGATGGACCGGGAACTAGGTTCAACATCGAGGTCCTGTCTTGTTTCGTCCAACCGGTTTCCCAAGGCAATCTCCTTTATTTCGTTACCCAAAGTTGTTAGTACATTGATGATATCGCTTTACGGCCCAGGGGGTCAAATGGTTCACGTTCACCCTTGGGTCTTATAGCTCTATGGGAAGGATGGCTTATGAGCGACAGGATCCAGTGGCCGCCTGCGAGCAGCCGGTCGAGATATTTAGCATCCAGTAGGATTTCGGCCTACCTTGGGCGAAATCCAGAAGCACCCAAGGCTCCCCAACCTGGCGCCAAGCGCCCAGCCTACGATGACCGAAAGGAGTGAACCTGGCACCGGGAGCCGCCCCGCTGTTTCTAAAGGCGGGGAAGCCGGGACAAGGATGACGACTGAAAGCAAACTTAGAGTCACCTCTCCCGAAGAGTTTTTCGGTTTCAAGATGGGCTCCGACCGCAAGATAGCCAGATGGGACAAGATTGTTGAGTACTTCTACCTTTTGGAGAAAGAATCGGACAAGATCAAGGTCGTAGACATGGGGCCGTCCACAGAAGGCCACCCGTTTCTGTTAGTCATCATCACGTCACCCGAAAACCTAAAGAAGCTCGATCATTACAAGGCCATCAACGCCAAGATCACCGATCCCAGAGGGCTTACCGAAGAAGCGGTGGAGGGACTTGTAAAGGAAGGCAAGGCCATCGTCTGCCAGAGCATGAGCCTCCACGCCACCGAGATCGGCGGGACGCAGATGGCTCCTGAACTCGCGTGGGACCTCCTGGCGATCGATTCGCCGGACAACCGGATGATTCTGGAGAACGTCATCTTCCTCATGGTCCCGTGTTTCAACCCTGATGGTCAGATAATGGTCACCGACTGGTACAATAAGTGGCTTGGAACCGAGTATGAGGGGACGGGCACTCCGTTCCTCTACCACAAGTACGCGGGCCACGACAACAACCGCGATGCCTTCGCCCTCAATTTGGTCGAATCGAGATACATGGCCGAGATCCTGTTCACGGAATGGCGCCCTCACGCCTACCAGGACCATCACCATATGGGCAGCATGGGCGCGAGGCTGTACATAGCCCCCTACTCTGACGCCATAAGGCCTCACGCCGATCCCCTCGTGTGGCGAGAAGACTCTTGGTACGGCGCTCACATGGCCTACACGCTGGAGGAGCGCGGGAAGAAGGGCATCCTGAACGGGGCTCAGTTCCCGGGATGGGGCCACTTCGGTTTTCACTGGATCACGACGCATCACAACATCGCCGGGATGCTCACGGAGTCGGCCAGCGCCAAGCTTGCGACCCCGCTCTACATCCACCCCCACCAGCTGAGAGGCGCCAGCCAGAAGACCATGCCCAAGTACGAGGCCCAGACCAACTTCCCCAATCCGTGGCCGGGAGGATGGTGGAGGCTCCGGGATATAGTGGAGCAACAGAAGATCGCTTCGTGGGCGCTCCTGGATATCTGCGCTAAGTACAGGGAGAAGGTCTTATGGAACGCTTACCTCAAGGCCAAGAGGCAGACCGAACGTGGCGCCGATGGCCAACCGTACGCGTTCGTCATATCTCCTCTCGAGAACAACGATCCCCTTACGGCGCTCAAACTTGTCGACCTCCTGAGGCTCCAGGGCATCGAGATCAAGAGAGCCACCGAGGAGTTCAGGGTCGAAGGACGAGTCTTTCCGGCCGGGTCGTACGTCGTGTTCTGCGACCAGCCCAAGATGGGCGTCATTAAGAACCTGTTGGGGAGGACGTTCTATCCCGACAGCTACTGGACACGCAATCCCGACGGCTCGCCCATCATGTACGACACGGCGACCGATACGATTGGCGAGTTCATGGGCGTGGATGTTGTGCCCATCGACAGTAAGTTCCAAGGTCCGTTCGAGCTCGCACCGCGCGTGAGGGTATCGGTTCCTGAAGTAAAGGAATCAGCGGCATATATCCTTGACCCGCGGTTCAACGATTCATTTGCCGTGGCCAACAAGCTGCTGGATGAGGGCGTCAAAGTGTGGCGGCTTAAGGACCCGGTAGAGGTCAGTAAAGCGTGTCCTTTCTGCAGTTATCCTGCCGGAGCCCTTTACATCGAGGGTACTCCTCAGGCCGTTCAAGCGGTCAAGCGGGTGTGCAAAGAGTTGAGCGTCCCCGTGAGGACGCTTGAATCAACCCTCGATGTACCGAAGCACGAGATGCGCAGGCTTCGTGTAGGCATGTATCAGAGGTATTGGGGCGGCAACATGGATGAGGGCTGGACCCGGCTGGTGCTTGAGAAGTTCGGGTTCCCATATGTCACTTTGATGGACGCTGATTTCAAAGAAGGAAACTTGAGCGAGAAAGTTGACGTCATCATCCTCCCGGCAGACAGGGCAATGATGATCCTGGGCCCCGACCATGCAAGCGAGAGAGACATGAGGGGACGCAGACGCCCGCTACCGCCAATGCCGCCCGAGTACAGGAGCGGCATAGGTAAAGAAGGCGCCAAGAGCCTAAAGGAGTTCGTGAAGAACGGCGGCAGGCTTGTAGCGCTTGACACCTCGTCGGACTTCGCCATAGACACTTGCGAGTTGAAAGTGCGAAACGTTGTAGCGAACACCACTTGGAAGGAGTTCTACTGTCACGGCTCCACCCTGCGCGTCAAGGTGAACAACCGGAGCCCCTTGGGCTACGGCATGCCCGAAAATGCCCTGGTCCTCAATATGGGCAGCCCGACATTTGAAATCGCAGATATGTTCCAGGCCGATTGCTACGAAGTGGTAGCCGAGTACCCGGCCAAAGACCTGCTCCAAAGCGGCTGGCTCATCGGGGAAGACAGGCTCGTGAACAAGCCGTGCATGCTCCGGGTGAAGGTGGATGAAGGAGACGTCATCCTGTTCGGGTTCAGGCCCCAGTTCAGGGCACAGACCCACGGTACGTTCAAGCTGCTGTTCAACTGCTTGGTATAGGGTGTCGTGCCGTCAGGTCAACTGGCACCAATTGGATTGTGCCCGCGGCGCTGACAGGCGGGATACCTGATAAGATCTAAGTTGATGCTGCGAGCCCGCGCACAGGAGTTCCAGTGTGGGGCTCGCGGCAATTCAAGCGAGAACCGGAGAGGAGAAAAAGATGGCAAGGTCGGTTGTCCGGTATTGGGAGAAGTGGGGAGGCCAGGAGGAGCGCGCCATGCGCGAGATCGTCTCGGCGTTCAACGAATCCCAGGACCGGTTCTTGGTGGAGATGGAACCTGCCGGGGACTGGTCATCGAGCCCCGATCTCCCACGGTTCCTGGCCGCCCAATCGTCAGGCAATCCCCCGGACCTCATAGGACTCGAGGACCATCAGATCGTCGATCTGGCCCGTGAAGGCGTGTTGGTGCCGGTCCACCCATTCTCCGGGGACAGATTTCTCCCGGCGTTTGAGCGGCTCGGTATGGTTGGCGGGACTCTCTACGGCCTGCCCGTGTCGGCCAACGTCGTTACTCTCTACGTGAACCTGAAGGCGCTGCCTACAGGGGCTAGGGCTCGTCTCCCGTTCCCAACCGGTATCGACGCTTTTGACGAGCTTCTCAGGCGGATCGAGGCGGAGGGGCGCATCGGCATGGTCCCTTCGTATCCCGGTTGGTGGCCCCAGATATGGCCGTATCTCTTCGGAGGGGCATGGTTCCGGGACGGCGTATTCGAGCCGGAGGCGCCTGCCAACCTAAGGGCATACCGGTGGGTGGCGGAACTCGCAGTCCGTTCCCGAAGCCTCGGAGAAGAGCGGTTCTCGGCACCCGTCAATCCCATAGGCAGGCTTAACCCCGATCCGTTCATATCGGGGCAAGTTGCAATGGTGGTAGAGGGAGATTGGGTGGTAAGGCGCCTGGTCCAGTACCCCGACCTCGAATGGGTTCCCGCGCCTCTCCCTTCGGTAGACGGACGTCCTCAGGCGCTCATCGTCGCCGACGTCCTCTGTATCCCGAGAGGGGCCAGGAATCGGGAAGGGGCTCAGGCGTACATCGACTTTGCTTCTCGAGCAGCGAATATCGAGGCCCTGGCCATTGCTCAGAACAAGATATCTCCGCTAAGGGTGTGGTCTCAGCACTTCATCGGACATCACCCAAATCCGCAGATAGTGAAGTTTCGCGATATCCTCATGGCGTGCGACCTCGTGAGCAATCCTCGAGTTCCGGGTTGGCTTGGCTGTCTTGAGCGCGTAAAATCGGCGTTTCAAGAAATCTGGTCGGGCAAGAAGCCCCCTCAGGAAGCGCTGGCTTTACTTTCGGCGACCGGGTGATGTGAAGCCGGGTTTCACCAGGCCTTGTCTTGGCCGGGTGCGGTGCCAACAACAAAGCTTGATTGGAGTGTGTGTGGTGAGGACGAGAGATTGGGCAGAATTCGAAGATTACGTCGAAAAAACAATGCATGAAAACCACATCGTAGGTGCTGCAGTTGCCGTTTCTGGCCCAAAGGAACTGCTCTACGCCAAAGGCTTCGGAGTGAAAGATCTGGAGACAAAAGACCCGGTTGATCCCGAGACGATTTTCGGTTGCGCGTCTGTCTCCAAGTCGTTTACCGCCATGGCCATCACCCAGCTGGCCGACGCGGGGCTATTATCGGTCGACGACCCGGTCATCGAACACATCCCCGAGTTTAGGCTGAAGGGCGCCCGTGATATGAGCGCGGTCAAAGTGCGGCACCTCCTTTCCCATACGACCGGCCTTCCGCCCATGACCCGCAGGCAGGAGATAATCGACCTTGAGGAGCACGTACGTTATATAGCCGAGGCCGACTATGAACTCTTGGGCGAGCCGGGTGAGTACTTCAGTTACTGCAATGATACGTTCCTTCTGAATGGACTCATCATAGAGCGGAAGAGCGGGCAGCTCTACCGGCGCTACATGACCCGCAACATCCTGGATGCCGCCGGTATGAACAGGTCGACTTACAACTTGGAAGAGCTTGAGAAGCTGGGTAACCTATCCACCCCGTACATCTACAACAGGCAAGATGAGAAGCACGAGAAGCAGCCGTGGCCGGTCCTAGGCACCTACGAGGTAGGCGGCGGGGTCCGTTCTTGCGTGCTGGACCTCATGAATTACGGGCAGATATACCTGAACGGCGGCATTGCCAACACCGGTGTGGGTATCGCATCATCTCAAGGCCTCAGGCGGATGTGGACTAGTCCCATGTATCCTACCGGGAGGAACACCTGGTACAACTTCGGGCTGCAAGTGACTCCGAACTACGCAGGCACCGGTGTTACGTTGGCAGAACACGGAGGCGGTCAGCCCGGGGTATCGTCCAACTTCGGATTTGTCCCCGAAAGAGGCATTACGGTGGCGGTCCTCACGAACGTGACGGGGGTGCCTGCAGGCGCGATCTGGCTGGCGGCCGTCAATGTGGCCTTGGGACTTCCCCTTGACACCAAGAAGAGCATTGAGATTGACTGCGGAGCTTCGCCCTCCGAGTTGTCGCGTTTCACCGGGTTCTACCGGTGCGATGAAGGCGGGCAGGCAGAACTCTTCATGGACGGAGACAAGCTGATTGTGAGGCGCGAAGGTCAAGAGTTCGAAGCAAAGGCCAGCGATGAGAGGACACTGTTCTATGAAGCCATGGGCCAGCAGCAGGTGCTCCGGTTCTACTTCGACAAAAAAGGCAAGGAAGAAGCGGATGCAAGAGGCAAGCCTTGGGCCGTGCTTGCAGGCTCGCGCATGCTTAGAAGAGTGACTAAGTGATAAACGCAAGATCTGTAGGCGCTCATATGAAAGCACTACGCGGGAGACCGGCCTGGTCTCCCGCGTTTCTACCCAGCGTGCTGTCCGCGACTAAGCGGATGGTCAGATCTTGTACATCCCGGAAGGCTTATCAGACAGGCTGATTATGATGTTCTTAACCTCAGAGTAGTGGTCCAGGACCATCTTGTGGTTTTCTCTTCCTATCCCGGATTTCTTGTATCCCCCGAACGGCGCATGCAGCGGGTTGATCGAATAGGTGTTGATCCACATCCTGCCGGTCCGGACGCTCCGGGCTACGCGGAAGGCGCGGTTTATGTCTTTCGTCCACACGGCGCCTGCCAGGCCATACTGGCTGTCATTTGCGATCCGGACGGCTTCCTCCTCGTCCTTGAACGGGATAACCGAGAGGACCGGTCCGAATATCTCTTCCTGACATATCCGCATGTTGTTGCTCGCGTCTGCCAATATGGTCGGGCTCATAAAGTAGCCCTTGCCCAGCTCTCCTTCGGTGATCCTGTGACCGCCGCAGACGAGCCTGGCTCCTTCTTCCTTGCCGATCTCAACGTAACGAAGCACTTTCTCCAGTTGGGAGGCACTGATCAAGGGACCCATGATGGTGTCGGGCTCCCAAGGTAGGCCAACCTTGATCTTTCCAAAGACCTTAGCAATATCGGCAAGGAACCTCTCATAGATGCTCTCCTGAACGAGAGCCCTCGAGCCTGCTGAACATGCTTGGCCCATGTTTCGCAAGATGCCGTTGACCGCACCCTCGATGGCCCTCTCCCAGTGGCAATCCTCAAAGAAGATGTTGGCCGACTTGCCTCCCAGCTCCAAGGTGGCCGGTATGAGCTTGCAGGCGGCTGCCTCAGCCACCGTGTACCCGACTTCGGTCGAGCCTGTGAAGGCCAGTTTCGTTAGTCCGGGGTGGTCGAGGAGGGCCTTTCCGGCCGTAGAGCCGCGTCCCGTAATGATGTTTACGACTCCGGGCGGGAGTACTTCCGACATTATTCTGCCCAGTTCAAGCATGGTCAGGGAGGTCTCGGAAGACGGCTTTATGACCGTCGTATTCCCGGCGGCGATAGCGGGGGCGATTTTCCATCCCGCCATGGCAATGGGGAAATTCCACGGCACAATCTGCCCTACTACTCCTATTGGTTCGCGCACAATGAGGCTCAAGGTCTGATGGTCCAGGTACGTGGCGCCTCCGTCTTCGGCCCTTATTACCGATGCGAAGTACCGAAACATATCGACGACTCGAGGCAGGTCGCCTTCAGTAGTGTCTTTGATCGGCTTTCCGCTATCCAGTGTCTCGATCATCGCAAGCCGCTTGATGTCCTTCTCAACAAGATCAGCGATCTTAAGGAGGAGCCTGGAGCGTTCAGCCGGACTCGTGTCCTTCCAGGTTTCAAAGGCAGACCACGCCGCCTTGACCGCCAAATCTACATCTTCGGCACTTGCCTCAACAAACTCGGACAGGACTTCGCCGCTCGC
>DGDN01000100.1 GCA_002385465.1 Candidatus Fermentithermobacillaceae bacterium UBA3951 | reverse complement strand
CGTCGAGGCGGAAGCCCCCCACCCATGCTATTCTGTCCCCGGACACGACAATAGGCACAAAATCCCTGTAAAACTTCGGTACGCGCCGCTTTATGAAATAATCCTTGAGTTTCTGCTCGCGCCCTTCCATCCCCAGGGGTGCGAAACGGTCCCCGGGTCTCCGGGTCCTCACCGAAAGAGGCGCTGTCTCAAGCCTTTCGCTTACATCTCCACCTTGACTTCCGGAAAGAGTGGCGTCCCCGGCTCCTCTTGAACTTCCTCTTACATTGTAGTGTAGAAATGCTACATGCTCCCGCTCAAGTCCAAGCGGTGAATTTGCGCACTTGGACTTGCCTGCACTTTGAAGCGGCCCTACATCCTCAGGCCCCACCAGCTCGGTAAGAATCGTAATCCCCAATTCGGGTACAGGTGTTTCGCCCGGCACGCTCAAAGGCCTTTCGAAAGGCTCCGGAGCCTCAGGATAGAATACGACAAAGTCTCCCTCATGTACCGCCGTGACCCGCCCCGGAAGCGATATCGTCCCTTGAGTGCCTTCAACAATGGCCGTGGCGCGGGAGAGGCCCAGATTTCCGTCGCCGCACCACACCTCTCGCCATGCCATATCCACTACACGCAAAGCTATTGCAGGGTTAAGGGTCTTAAGTCCGCTTCGACTGACCACGGTTATCCTCCCGTGGCGGCACGTATACTTATCGAATGCCGCACGAGCCAAATCGTCCAGATACTCAGAATCCACCCTTAGAGAATGAGCGACAGAGGCAAGTGTTTCCACAATCGAGGGATTATAGTCAGCGGCGAGCTCAGGCAAGGTCTTGTGTCTCACCAGATTTCGGGTGTACCGGAGGTCCAAATTATAACAATCGGTCATGGTAGAGATACCGTTCTCTTGACAGTATTTTTCGATCCACTCTCTCGGGACGTCGATTAGGGGGCGGGCAATATCTCCGTTTACAGGGGGGATACCTGCCAGGCCACGGACACCGCTCCCGCGGAACAACCTCATTAGGACCGTCTCTGCCTGATCGTTCTGGTTGTGGCCCAGGGCTATCCACTTGGCACCGGTCTTCTCTCTAAGCTCGCGGAAGAAGCGGTACCTGGCTTCCCTTCCGGCTTCCTCTACACCCATGGCGAGCTCCCGGGCAATTCCGAGCACATCCGCATGGCCTATGGTGGTGGGGATGCCCAGTGAACCGGCAAATGCCTCTACCATGGCCGCGTCTTGGTCAGCCTGGTCGCGCATGTGGTGGTGGAGGTGAAGGGCTCTCAGAGTAATGCCAAACTCTTCACGTACACGGTGAAGCGCGTGCAAGAGGCACATAGAGTCGGGCCCGCCCGATACGCCTACAAGCACAAGACCGCCACCGGCAAACATCCTGTGGCGTTTCACAGTGGTCCGGACCCTATTAAGGACCTCGTCCGATATTCGGTCTCCCCTGAAAACGTGTCCCGTCGGACAACACCTCGCGGAGTAAGGATACCAAAATGAGTCATACGCGGTCTATTCTCACTGCCACCACCGTCACGTCATCTGCCGGTTCCTGTCCCCCAGGGCGCCCTCCGCGTCCGGCGAGAGACTTAACCAGGGCATCCAGAGACTCGTCTTTGGACCTTCGGAGTCGCGAGACGATATACTGCTCGGCTCTGGCAGGGATGGGGCTCGACCTAAACACTCCGTCAGATACCATGAGTATGAAGTCTCCCGGAGAGACAGGTTCGCTGGTAGAAACGGAACTCACGCGGGAAAAGGCTCCTGCCGGCGGCTTCTGCCCCCTCACCACCAGGACGTTTCCGTCTTTCTTTTTGATAAAGGACGGAGGCGCCCCTAACTTGTGGAAGTACGCCCGCTCGGTGTCTTGGTCTATGAGCAGGCAATCGACTGCCACGAAACTGTCGGGCGTGCCGGCCAGGAACAACGCCGAGTTCAGGAATGAGATCGACGAGTCATAGTCGAGCCCGCAATCGAGGAGCGCTTTCAAGATCTCCAGAGTATCCCTACTCTGTTTGGCGGCCTTGTCGCCCTTCCCCATTCCGTCAACGAGGGCCATAAGCACACGCCTACGGTCCAGATCGTACTTCACCCAGTTGTCACCGGCGCTTACCCCGCCGGATGCCGGGACGGTCTCTCCCCTCACAGTAACCTTGAGGCCGGGGCGAGACTGGCGGCGCTTCTCTTCGGCTCCGGGAACAGGCCGGGACATGAGGAGTCGCCCCAGGCACTTATACTGAAAGGCGACGCTCTCTTTGGTCTCTCTGTCCATCATGGAGATACGCATTGTAAGCCTCTGTACCTCCTTATGATGGTTCATGACGGCCACGACTTCCGGAAATCTCACGCAACGGTCCGATAGCCCGGACGCGTCGCTTTCGGACGATACGTGCCCGGATATGGAGAGCTGCCGGATGAAACCCGAAAAGGCCTCGTAAGTATCGCCAAACTCGTCTTCCCAGCAAGTAGAGCGCCTTTCACAGTCGCGGCAGACCCTTTCCGCCACCTGCTTGAGCGGCACTACGGCCTGTGCCCCGATCGGTCCGGACTCCTCATGAGCCCGGGGTTCCGAACTAGCGGTGCTTGCCGCTTGGTCCAGCATATCCCCCATCTCGGTAAGGGCGTGAGCCACCGCAGCCATCCTGAGCCTGAGCGGCTCGAAGTCAAACCTAGGTTTCTCAGAGCGCCGTGCCTGCGAGAGAACGGGGAACCTTTGAGATATCGTCCGTGCCGCCTGGCTTCCCAGGAAGAAGACAGGGACCGCCGCAATGGCCTGCATAAGAAGCCTTTGGGCGGAAAGCAGAGGTCTACCCGGGTCGGTGTAGAGGGACATAAGAAGGCCCCCTGAAAGGTAACCAAGCACGGCTTCGATCTTGCCAAACCACCCTCCAATCCCGGCCAACACGCCAGAGACCCCTAGCACGCCTATGATACCGGGGTCTTCAATGCCCGTAAGGGCTGCCACCAGGCCGCCCGCCATACCCGACACTGCTCCGGGACCCGGCCCGGCCGCATACCCCGCAACCAGGGTTAGAGACATTACGGCTGCCGTCGCCACGTTCATCCCGTAGACTCCGAGCCCGGCCAAACCTCCGATTGAGAAGAGGATGAGGACAAGCAGCGACTCAGAACTCCGTTCCTTCTGCGAAGGTGACATGCCTTTGGCGTAAGAAAACGCCGCTTTGGATAGATAGGCGATGATGACCGCGCATAAACCCTCAAGCAAAGCAAAGAGGTAGGCATAAAAAGTGGGAGAGCCGATTGTCGAGACGATGCCCCTGGATATGGCGACAACCGAACCTGCCACGAGAAAATCCAGTGATTTCGGATAGTGGCCGCTTAGATCCGGCTTTATGAGGAGGGACGCAAGAATGATGGCGAGGGCGTGATAGCCCAAGAGCGTCCAATCTCCTCGAGTCGCGCTGCCTGCCAGGACCGCAAATCCGGCAAAAACCCCAACAGAACCTCCAAGCGTTCGCGTCCCGGCGTAAAGAGCCGGCCCAAAGGGCGACAGACTGTCGGCGAAGGCGGTCCTCCCCAGTAGAAATCCCAAGACCAATACCGGAACGGAATCCGGGTTGACCTCCACCCCGGAGATCCGGCGGGAACCGAACCACTTCCTCACTTTTCTCGCATTACTCAAGACCTGACCCCCCTTGCCTACTCTGTTACCATTTTATTCCTGCAGGGGCGCAGGACTTGTCATGGCTTGTCCTTGGCAGGCCAGGAGGGCGGGCGGCTAGGTGTCGAAGCAGCCAGAATTCCGGAAAGAGGTGTCATACTTAAAAACCAGAAAGGCGACAGGTTGGATACATCTACCCTGTCGCCTTCATGAGTACGATTTGTTGGCACCGGCGCTATGTTCGCTATGGCCTGTGCCGCTGCCCAACAACGCTCCGCTTCGCCTTTGACATCTTATTCAGAACACACCCAAGTGTCAACCAACGTGACGCCCGACATAGCGGAAAGCTACTCTCCATGCGCACCATCGAACCGGATGGGTACTTCTGTGCGTCTAAACTCAGATCCATCTTTCATGCTTATGAGGTACACTTCCAAGGTTGCGGGCGCCCCGGTGAGAAGCGAGGTGTCCACCGACATGCCTATGGCACCAAACCCCATGCCGTGAGTCGACGTCGTGTAGTCGTCGAAGCATATCTCTCCCTCTCGGTCCCGGAACCGGAAGTTCGTGGTCCCCTCGAAGGCCGAAGCCGAGCCCAAGACCACGATGGGGCCTTCTTCCTGCCTGGCGCCCGGCCTCGGTATCGCAACTACAAGTTGAGTACCCGATCCGCTCACGCCGAGGAGCCTTGTCAGCACAGTGGCGGCTTCACCGCGGGTGAGCCCTCGCTTCGGACCAAAACCACCTTCGGGGTATCCCGTAAGGAGCCCGAGTGCGGCGCATTCCTTGACGCGTTCCACGTATTTCGGGTCTATCTCGGCTTCGTCAGAGAAGACCGGCACTTGGGACGGCTCGGGATAGGCGATCTCGGGGCGGGCTTCCGCGTAGGCCTCCCACGCGGGCACCAAAAGATACGCCATTTCCTCCCTCGGGATGACCTCGTCGGGACGGAAATCCTCATCGTAATCGCCCGCGTCGATGACTCCTGCCGCCAGAGCCCTCAGGATATAAGGGCGAGACCAGTGAGTGTCCATGTCGCTGAAAGGCATGTCCGGCTCAGCGTAAGGTAGTTCCAGCACCTCCGCCAGCATCTTCACGAACTGAGCCCGGGTGAGCTCTTCGTCTGGTCTCACGGTCCAATCCTCGGCGTGTCCGACCATTATGTCCATGCTCTGCAAGACCATGATCGAGCCGCCTGCCCAGTGCTGGCGGGAATCCTCAAAGCCGTCGTAGATACGGTCCCAGTGCGGCTCAAGGGGCCCTGTGATATCTACATGCCCGGCCAGGGTCTCTGTGTGCTGCCCCTCAACGAGGACCCTGACCTTGTCGACCTTCTCCGCTCGCGCCAGCGTGCATACAATGGCCTCTAGTAAAGCGGCTTCCCCGGATGATCCGACATTCGCCTGGAGGATGTCACTCGACAGGTCGACCGTGCACACCCCGTCCTCCGTGTTCAATGCCAGCACCTTGGTCGTCTTGGGGAACGATACGAAACGATATCCCGTGCCTTCGGGCATGCCATTGATAAGGGCTTCCATGGCAGCCAGACCCACTGACTCGGTCTCAGGCACATAGTACTCCACCGGGTATACATAGATGTCGCTCACAAGGTACATGGGGTGAAAGACCCAGAAACGGGTCATCGCCGGAGCCCCGCCGTTCCCGTCAAGCGGCTCTGCCGCTACACCGGACGGAACCACCAAAAGCTGCGCCAGCAAGACGGCAAACAGAGCGGCGCAGGCAAGCCAGGTTTTCCTGAATCGCAAGACGCGTGGCATGACGAAGTGAGGCGTTCTATTGCTTGAGGACCTCTTCCGATTTATCACGCTCATCCTCACAACCTCTTCCTGGAACAAATTCAACCGTCACTCATGCGGACGGCTGGCCTCCCGTACCACTAAGACGGCTCCGCGGAGTTGCCGGTTCCCCTCCAGATCCTGGTTTCAGGTAGACAGAGGCTGCTCCAGGAACCTGACGGTCAGGCGATCCGCATCTATTTCCACCGATGCGCCCATGGGCAGCATTGCCCGGTATTTCCCGTGCCCAGCCGGCACACCTCTGATGCACGGCTTCCCTGTGCCGCGGAAGTACTGCTCCAGGACTTCCTGAACAGTGAACGAAGGCGAAGAGCCGCCGGGGTCGCAGTCCGTGAAATCGCCCAGCAAGACACCTCTAAGGCCGTCCAGCTTTCCCGTCTGTTTCAGCTGGCACAACATCCTATCTACCCGGTAGGGCCTCTCTCCAATCTCTTCGAGGAAAAGGACCTTGCCGTCGGTGTCGAGGTCCCACCGCGTCCCGCACAACGCGGCGATGAGCGACAGGTTCCCGCCGACCAGTTCGCCCGACGCGCGCCCGCCTTCCAGGGCGACGAGGGGGCCTTCTCCCGGTCTCTCGTCCGGTCCGACCCCTTCCTCTGCTTCGTCCGGCATCCGGAGTTCTCCACCTCTCCAAGAGCCGTCCAGTATCTGCCTGAACCCTTCCAGGTTGTAAGGGACCGAAAGGCTCGAATCCGTGCCCGACTCAACCATAGGGCCGTGGAAAGTAACGAGCCTCATTTCGCGCCAGAAGGCAAGGTGAAGCGCCGTGATATCTGAAAAGCCCACGAGGATCTTTATGTGGTCTCTAAGCACGTTGAAATCAAGATTAGGCAGTATGCGCGTTGCCCCGTATCCTCCGCGTGCGGCCAAAACCGCCTTCACCTCTGGATCTGTCCAGGCCGACATGAAGTCATGAGCCCGTTCAATATCGTTTCCTGCCAGATAGCCGTAACGCTTCTGGACCGACTTCCCCATTTTGACCCTGTAACCCAACGATTTCAGGATCTCAACGCCTCTATCCAGGGAGTCTTTATGGACTGCCCCGGAAGGCGCCACGATTGCTACCACATCGCCCTGCTTCAGAGAAGGAGCTTTTTTCTTCAACGAGGACCCTCCTATGGCTCATTTCTCCAGAGACAACCTGAAACCCGATTCTATAGGAAGGTGGGGAGCACCTGTCTCAAGGCCCTTGATTGTGGTGTGCCGCGCCGCGTGTTTTTTACCAATATAAAAAGAGGTCCACGAATGACCTCTCGGATATGTCCCCGGTTAGGGCCCGAGCGGCGGATAACCGGTGGTCTAGGCCAAAACCCTAGCGAGTCTAGGTTGGTAGAACCTTCTTTCTGTACTGGTTTGAGAGATCTACCAGGCGATCCAGCAAGTCGGTTATCTCAGGAGCCGTGAAGAACTCCTTGAGCCTACGTATCCCGTGACACCCGTTTTCAATGCTTCCACAGAAGCCAACCAGTTCCTCGTAATCGAGCCCGAGAGCCGCTGCCAGCTCATTGATGGTCGCCTCATAATCTCTCCGGAGAAGATCCAGCGACACCGTCCTTCACCTCACGGTCGGGTTGCGGGTTCTAAGACGATTATCTACGAGTTACGGGCGAGTACAACCCATTTTCGCTAAAGAAGTGCTAAAATCTCGACCTTTTGCCATCTCGGCCCTTCTCTCAGGGATAGGTGTCCCTGGAAGCCCTCGCTGCGGACTGCGGATGTCTAGTGTAAAATGTCCTGGGAGTCACTGATTGGAGCTGGTCGATTTGCAGATCGGGATAGATGCCGGGGGTTCGCTCACGAAGATCGTGACGATCCGTGACGGAAAGAAAGAATACCGGACTAAAGACTTTTACGGAGCCCTCGAATTGGCCCGTACGCTCACCGGCTACGATCGCGTATACCTCACCGGATGCAGGGCGGGAACCCTTGAAGCTCATCTACCCGATAACCTGAAAGGCCGGGTTTACCGGGCAGACGAGCTGGAAGCTTTCTGGGCGGGAGCACACAAGATGCTCTCCGAAGAAGGACGACCTTCCGACTCGTTCGTCCTGGTGGCATTCGGCACCGGGACATCGGTCTTCACGGTATCGAGCGGAAAGGGTACACGGACGGCGGGCACCGGCGTTGGAGGAGGGACTCTCACAGGTCTTTCACGTCTGCTCATAGGGATCACGGACTTCGAGGCCATAATGGACCTCGCCTCTCGCGGAAACCGGCACCTGGTTGACCTCATGGTGTCGGACCTCTACCCGGATGCCAAAGCCTCACCCGTCCTTAACGAACTTACGGCCGCCAACTTCGGCTCCAGAGAAGTAGAGCGGTCATCCAAGGAAGACATAGCCTCCGCCATACTTCAGCTTGTGGTTGAAACCATCGCCGTAATATCCATCCAGGTGGCAAGGGCTCACCAGATGGAGACCATTGTGGTCGCCGGTTCTCCCACGAGACACCCTCTTGTAAGAGCAAGGTTCGGTGAACTGGGAGCCCTCCTGGGCCACGACTTCTTCGCGTTCCTCGAGCACGGTCCATATTGCGGGGCTCTGGGGGCCATAATCACCGGGAAGCGGGCGTAAGTTAGTAACCACTCATCAAAATGTCTTTTTCCGGGAACCAAGAAGGCAGCCCATCGTCTCTGCAAGGTGGGAGGAATGACAAATGAGAATGAGAAGCGGCACTCGGATATGGGCATCCAGAGCGGCCTTGATTGTGTCCTTGATACTTCTTGCCACGGCCATGACGGCCTGCAGGGGAAAGGACATTGTATCCCTGGCCAAACTGGACAAGGGAGACCTCTACGTAGCCGACAAGTACGGCAATTCGGTAATGGTGGGTAACCCCCGGGATTTCCTTGACGTCCTCAAGAAAGCGGAGAGGGTAAAAGGGAGCGGCATCGAGGGCTCGGTTGACCTCTCCCGGTTCAGCCATACCCTCTGGTCGGGGCAGGAAAAAGTGTATTACGACTGGGAGAATAAGCAGGCCGTTGTCGTAGACTCCAAAGATAACAAGACCGTATTCTCGGTAGACCTCCACAGCCTTCTCCTCGCCATCCCGGGACTTCCTCCGGTGATCAGCGAAGGACCCGGTGGCGACCCTGCCATAACTTCCGGTTTCACGGAGATTTCCAAGGTAGACACGCCGTCGGCCGCGGTGTTCCGTAGCGGTGACAAGGCCATAGTCATGGTGGCCGCAGGCAAGAGACCCACCGGCGGACACACCATGTCTCTTGAGAACGCGAAGGTTGGGATAGGCGGAGTCGTGGAACTGACGGTACGCCTTAATCCCCCGGCCGGTCCCGCAGATGATGCAATATCCTACCCATACCTCGAGCTTTCCCTGGCGAAGTACGTGGACCTTGAGATCACCCTGGTATCCACTGTTGACGGGAGGGATAGGCCCGAGAGAGTGAACCTTGCCGTTGTCGAGCCCGACCAAGAGATCGTCGTGTTCAGGCCCGGCCGGGGCGCCCTCCTTACCGAGAGGGTTCAGATGTACGGCTTTGCCAAGTGGGACGTGGGATCATTTACAGTCACCGTCCACGACGGCCACAGCGTGCTGGGCTCCAAGACCGTCAAGGTGACCCACTCGCTGCCCGCCGGAGCGCCGGTACCTACTTGGGGTGCCTTCAACTTCACCATGGACCTCCAGCCGGCCAAGAGCCCCAGCGGGATGGTGGAGTTCGCCAAGGGCAACAACATCTTGGCGCGAGTCCCCGTTTCGTTCGGCGGGAAGTAGTTTCACCCATAGTAACTCGGCTATCTTAGGAAAGCCCCGCGGCCTTGAGCCCGCGGGGTCCTCGTTTCTATTCGTTAATCGCATAGAGAGGAAAGGCATTTACACTGACCGACATCCCCTGCTTGAGGCATAATGACCTTAGTGACATGTACCCATAGCATTCAGCGCGCGGAGATGCCCGAAACACGGAGGCGAAATGATATGCCGGATAAAGCGACGCTTGAGCTCGAAGGCATGAGCTGCGCAGCATGTGCCAACGCAATCGAATCGGCCTTAAGGAAAGCGGGCGGCGTGGTGAGCGCCACGGTCAACTTGGCGGCCGAGAAGGCCTATGTGGAATATGACCCCGGAAGCATTACAAAAGAAGGGCTCGTCGAGGTGGTCCGAAACGCGGGCTATGACGTGAAGCAACCAAAGGAACGGGCCGTCCTGAAAGTCGGCGGCATGAGCTGCGCAAGCTGTGCGGCTGCCGTTGAAGCCGCGCTCAAGAACGCCGAAGGAGTCCTATTCGCCAGTGTAAACATCGCTACTGAAAAAGCCACGGTTGAGTACGACCCTACGAAAGTAAGTAAGGAGACTCTCGACCGCATAGTGTACGAGTCGGGGTACGAAGTATTGGGAGTCTCCGGCGACGAAGAAGGCGTATCCGGCGAAGAAGATGACGACGTCCGCAAGATGAGGGATGCCCGGAAACGGATGCTCGGCACCTGGGCGTTTACCATCCCGATCATGCTCTTCATGATACCCGAGATGTTTTTCGGCATAATGTGGCCGAACCATGTGATAATGAACACCGGCATGATACTCCTTGCCATCCCTCCCCTCGCGATCTTCGGGCGCAAGACGTTCGTTTCGGCGTTCAGGGCCGTAACGCACGGGAACGCCAACATGGACGTCTTAATCGCCATGGGTACCGGCGCGGCCTTCCTTACGGGACCGGCCACGTTCTTTCTCTCGGTGGCCAACTACGCGGGCGTTTCTGCCATGATTATGGCCTTTCACCTAACCGGGCGCTATATCGAAGCGACGGCCAAAGGCCGGGCGTCTCAGGCCATCAAGAAACTCCTGGAACTGGGCGCCAAGACCGCACGGGTGATCCGCGGCGATGAGGAAGTAGAAGTACCTATAGAAGATGTCGTCCCCGGAGACATCCTGGCGATCCGGCCGGGCGAGAAAGTGCCGACCGACGGCGAAGTAGTCGAAGGCTCTACGACAATCGACGAATCAATGGCTACGGGCGAATCGATGCCGGTCAAGAAGCAGCCGGGAGACCAGGTCTTGGGGGCCACGATAAACCAAAGCGGCTTCATCAAAGTAAGGGCCACCAAAGTGGGCAAAGACACCTTCCTCGCCCAAGTGATAAAGCTCGTGGAGGAAGCACAAGGCACCAAGGTCCCGATTCAAGAGTTCGCAGATAAGGTGACCGGCATCTTCGTCCCCGTTGTAGTCACGATCGCGCTTCTAACGCTCACTTTGTGGCTTGTTTTCCCGGAGCTCATGGTTGGACTCCTCAAGAGAGCGGCCACGGCCATTCCTTGGGTCGACCCGGGTCTCGGCCCCGTGACGCTTGCCCTTTCCGCAACCATCGCCGTACTCGTCATCGCTTGCCCGTGCGCCTTGGGCCTTGCCACCCCTACGGCCCTCCTGGTCGGAAGCGGCATCGGCGCCGAGAACGGGGTGCTCATCCGGAAGGGCGAGGCCATCCAGGCGATGAAAGACGTAAGGGTGGTGGTCTTTGACAAGACCGGCACGATCACCAAAGGAAGACCGGAAGTAACGGACATCGTCTTGGCCAAGCCTCCCGCGGGGGGTTCTCTCTCAGAAGACGACCTCTTGGCGCTGGCCGCCGGCGTGGAGAGCCGTTCGGAGCATCCCCTCGCCGTGGCAGTGGTTGGAGGCGCCCAGAAACGCGGCCTCACCGTGGTACCTCCCGAGGACTTCCTGTCCATAACCGGAAAAGGCGTATCGGCGAATGTGGCAGGAAGACGTGTGCTGGTCGGCAGCAGGCGGCTCATGCAAGATGAAGGCATTGACACATCAGGCATCGAGGAGGAGCTGAGGCGGGTCGAAGAAGAGGCAAAGACCGGGATGATAGTCGCCGTCGACGGCACCGTTCAGGGCCTCATTGCCGTGGCCGATCCGCTGAAAGAAGATTCAAGAGCCGCGATCCAGGAGCTCAAAGCCATGGGTTTGGATACCGCAATCGTAACTGGGGACAACCGCCGCACGGCCGAAGCCATAGCCAAGAAAGTAGGCATCACCCATGTCGTAGCCGAGGTCTTGCCCAACGGAAAAGTCCAGGCAATTACCGAACTCCAAAATAGGTTTGGGACAATCGCCATGGTCGGCGACGGTATCAACGACGCACCTGCCCTTGCCCAGGCTGACGTCGGGATAGCCATAGGCACCGGCACCGACATAGCCATCGAGTCGTCAGACATCACACTGGTTAGAGGCGATCTCTCGGGGGTCGTCACTGCGGTCAAACTGTCCCGCGCCACCTTCCGGAAGATCCGCCAGAACCTTTTCTGGGCGTTCTTCTACAACGTGATAGCCATCCCGGTTGCCATCTTGGGATTCCTCCACCCGGTCATGGCGGAAATAGCGATGGCGACCAGTTCAATCACCGTTGTCACCAACGCGAACCTCTTGAGGAGGGCGAAGGTCACACCTGACTGACTCACGGTTATCTATCGGTTGATATCGCCTATTAGAACGGTTCGACGGTAGTCAGGTACTGGAACTCGCCGCCTTTTACCTGAAGGATCACGGCGCTCTTTATGGCATTACGGTCCTCGTCCACAGTTATGGTTCCCGTTACACCGTTTAGATCTTTGGTGCCGGCCAGGGCGCTCCTTATGTCCTCTGGCCTTGCGGAATTAGCCCTCCTGACTGCATCAAGGACCATGAGGCAACCATCGTATCCGAGGGCCGCGAAAACGTTGGGGTCCTTACCGTACTTGGCCTTGTAGGCCTCTACAAACTGCTCCCTAAACTCCTCGTTCGCTTCTGTACCCGGAGCGTGTACTGAGTAGTGGGTGGAAAGGACCGCGCCTTCCACGTCTTTCCCGCCTATTTCGATGAACTCCGGAGCCTCCCAAGTAAAGCCGCCGAGGAACGGCACGGTGATGTTTAGCTGCCTGGCCCGGCGGATGAGGAGTGCAGAATCGCCGGAGCTTCCCGGGGCGAACACGACATCAGGAGCCAGACTGGCGGTCTGGAGAAGCTGGATGGTGAAGTCTTGATCGCCGGAGTCGTACGTGAGCTCTGCCAAGACGCTCCTGTCATCGCCGCTCAGCTCCAAAAACGCCTCTTTGAAGTATCCGGCAAGAGCCGCAGCGTAGTCATCCCCGGCGCTTCGGATGATGACCGCATTTTTAGCATTCAGGTTTTCGTAGGCGTACCTGGCCATGACTCTGCCCTGGAACGGGCCTGAAAAATAGAGACGGAAGCAGTACGGGTCATCTTGTGTTGCCGGAAAACTTACGGGCAAGAGATCGACTACCGGAATCTCCGTGTCTTTGCCGGCATCGCCCCCCGGTATTGGCGCGCTAGGGCCGAAACTACCGATTAGCGCCACGACCTTGCTCTGGTCTATGAGGCTGCCGGCTGCGCCTGAGGTTCCTGCCTCATCCGTCTCGCCGCCTACCAGGTGGAGCCTTACCGGCAAACCGATGACCTCCGGGTACATCTCGCATGCAAGCCGGATACCTTCCCAAATCAGGTCACCTTTAGAAGCCGGTTCGCGGGCTTCAGGCAAGTACACGCCGATTAGGACCTCAGTCGGTCCCTGCTCTTCTTCCCCTTGCGTGTTTTCTTGAGAGGTACCCGTCCCGCAGCCTAGAAGCGAGAAAGCGAGAAGCCCCAACACAAGCACTAGAAGCGTTGTTTTCTTCGTAACCATTCCCCCAAAGATATGCCTAGTCTCGGCGCCAAGAAACATTGTCCTTATTGCTTACGCAGTCCCAGCCTGGTGCTCATAAGAAGCGGAGGACCTGACAGCGCACCAACGGTACTGTCCCTTTCATCATTCTAACGTTTGCGACCGGTGTCTCTTCCAAGTATAACGGTCATGATTCGGATATGTAACCATCTTTCCGCCTTTAAGAAGTCCTCAGGGGGCGGATCAGGCTCACAGACTCGCCTCTTCGACCCTTCGTCTGTGAGCCGCGAGTTCAAGAAGATGGCAAAGGCAGCTGGCTGCCCGCACTTAAGGTTCACCCACAATGGCACCAACAGGCACATAGGGATAGGTGGCAGGTTAAATAGGCCTCTAGCAGGAAATAAAATGGTGGACCATAAAGGACTCGAACCTTTAACCCCCCGATTAAGAGTCGGATGCTCTACCGATTGAGCTAATGGTCCACCGGCTTGGTAGCGGCGACTGGATTTGAACCAGTGACAGTACGGGTATGAACCGTATGCTCTACCAGGCTGAGCTACGCCGCCACCGACAAGCAAACTTCATTATACCAAAGTCACTCAGGTAGTCAACTCTTGTTGGTACAGCG
>DGDN01000117.1:24306-25195 GCA_002385465.1 Candidatus Fermentithermobacillaceae bacterium UBA3951 | reverse complement strand
TGTATGACGAGCACAAAGGGCGTTTCTATTCCAAAATCCGAAACCGTTCAACACCGAAAGCCTTACCCCGGCCGTCTAGGGAGCAGAACACCCCACACAGTTGGCGTTTGCCTCTTGCGGGTTCGTGTCTTACAGGCATCTGGGTGAGGAAGCGCTTGAGGATGATTTCCTTCTTGACGCCGATTACGCCCTCGTAGCTCCCGGTCATCCCTACATCGGTGATGTAGGCCGTACCTCCGGGGAGTATCGTTTCGTCGGCCGTCTGAACGTGGGTATGGGTCCCGAAAAGAGCGCTTACGCGCCCGTCTACATAATAGCCTGCGGATATCTTCTCGGAGGTTGCTTCGGCGTGGAAGTCTACGATGATGAAAGGGGTCGTAAGCTTGAGCTTCCCTATTTCTGCGTCAAGGGTCCTAAAAGGGCAATCTAAGTCTTGCGGCGAGTATACACGGCCGCAGATGCTCACGACTCCCACCTGCTGCCCGCTCCTCGTGTGAAACACCCCCGCTCCCCTCCCGGGGACTCCGGGTGGGAAGTTGGCGGGACGGAGGATCCTCTTATCGCTGTCTAAGAGCGGGTAGATCTCCTTCTTGTCCCAGATGTGGTTGCCCGATGTCATGACGTCTACGCCCATGGCGAAGAGCTCGCCGGCGACCTCTGGGGTAAGCCCGGCGCCGCCGGCTGCATTCTCGGAGTTTACAATGACGAAGTGGGCGTTATACCGGTCCATGAGGCCAGGCAGGCGTTCCTTGAGGAACGACCTGCCCGGTGAACCGAAGACGTCACCTATGAAAAGGATATTGATCACAGGGCACCCACCTACTTGTCGAACACCAGCACCTTTTCGCCTTCTCTAAGGGCGACCAGTTTGCGGGTGCTTTCAAGGTTT
>DGDN01000117.1:0-24129 GCA_002385465.1 Candidatus Fermentithermobacillaceae bacterium UBA3951 | reverse complement strand
TCGTCCGACGCGTAAAGGACCCTTGCCTTGCTGCCCAAGAGCTCCACGGTAAGGTTGAGCTCGCCGGGCGTGATCGACGCGATGTCACGTTCTATGAGCAGGCAGTAGAAGTCGTCCATCTTCTCCCACATGCACTCAATGATGAGCGCCCTGGTGCCTGTGAGTTCGAGATAGACGCTCACCGAATCCAGGTATGACTTCAGGAAGTCCTTCCTCTTCTTGACGCTCATAGGGCCCTTGCAGAGAAACGCCAGGTTCAGCGCTTTCCGTTTAGGGTCATAGGTCACCCTGGATACCTGAGGATAGGCCACAAGGAGGGTTGCGAGTATTTCAACATCCTTGCTGGACGGCCTCACAGAATTTCCCGGGGGTATTCCCCCGCTTCCCACGGGTGCTCTTCTTGCCAACGGTATCTCTCCTTGTCGCCTGCGACCAATGAGCCGCAGGCGACCCATTGATGCAGAAGGCCGCGATTACTTCGCGTAGCCGACCGCTCTTGTTTCTCTCACTACTACCACCTTAATCTGGCCCGGGTATTCTATGTCTTTTTCAATCTTCTTCACAATGTCCCGTGCCAGGCGTACCGCTCCTAGATCGTCGATCTTCTCGGGCTTTACCATTATCCTAATCTCGCGCCCAGCCTGGATCGCGTAACTCTTGTCGACTCCCTCAAAGGAGTTGGCGATTTCTTCTAGTTTCTCCAGGCGCTTCAGGTACATTTCAAGGGTCTCGCGGCGAGCTCCGGGTCGTGCGGCCGAGATGGCATCGGCGGCTGCCACCAAGAAAGCCTCGATGGACTGGGCCTCAACATCTCCGTGGTGCGCCTCCACTGCCCGGATGACATCGTGGGACTCCCGGTACCTGCGAAGGAGGTTCACGCCTATTGCCACGTGAGACCCCTCAACTTCATGATCTACGGCCTTGCCGATGTCATGGAGGAGCCCCGCTCTCTTAGCCACCGCCACGTCGGCCCCGATCTCGCTGGCCATGCTGGCGGCCAAATGGGCGACCTCAATCGAGTGCTTGAGCACGTTCTGGCCGTAGCTGGTGCGGAACTTGAGGCGGCCGAGAAGCTTCACTATCTCCGGGTGCAGGCCGTGCACTCCGAGGTTAAGTGCCGCTTGCTCGCCTTCTTGCTTAATAAGAGCGTCGACATCTTTCTGGGCTTTCTCAACCATTTCCTCTATTCGCGCAGGATGGATCCTTCCGTCCGAAACCAGCCTCTCCAAGGCCAGCCTCGCGACTTCCCGCCTTATGGGATCGAAACCGGACAGGATGACTGCTTCCGGAGTGTCGTCAATGATCAGGTCGACACCTGTCAGAGTCTCCAGGGCCCTGATATTGCGGCCTTCCCGTCCAATGATCCTGCCCTTCATCTCGTCATTGGGAAGTTCAACCACCGACACCGTGTTTTCGGCAACGTGATCGGCGGCGCATTTTTGTATCGCCAGACTGATGATGCTTCTCGCTTTGGCCTCGGCCTCTTCCCTGGCCTGCGCTTCTGCGTCCCGTATGAGACGGGCGGTCTCCTCTTTCAAGGCGTCTCTGACTTCACCCAGAATCCGTTCTCTGGCCTCTTCTCTCGAGAGCCCCGAGATCCTCTCAAGCTCCTTCAAAGCCTGTTCGTGAAGGCTGTCGAGGGCTTTGCTCTTTTCCGTGAGTGCCCTCTCCTGCCTCGCCAGGTTCTCCTCTTTCTGGCTGAAGAGCTCCTGCCTCCGGTCCAGGGATTCCTCCTTATTGATAAGGCGCCTTTCGGTGCGTTGCAGTTCCTGGCGACGTTCCCGTACTTCCCTTTCAAGCTCGTCTCTGAGCCTTCCGGCCTCATCGCGGGCTTCTACCAGTATTTCACGCTTTTTGGTCTCGGCGGACTTTGTCGCGTCATCCAGTATCCGTTTGGCTTCTACTTCCGCCGACTTTATCTTCGCTTCTCCAACGGCCCTTCGGACAAGGTAGCCCGCCAAAGCGCCCACCAGCAAGGCAATCAAAGGTACTGTCCACTGCATCCAGGTCACCTCCTCCAAGAAACGCGAAAAACCAGACAGCCACCGGCTTATCTGGCAGGACGCATATCTCAGGCCGAATTGGAGGTGCTCCAAAAACCTTTCTGTGCTTAGTTTCTCAGACGTAAAGTAGAGCTTCTCCCCGCCGGACGAAACCGCTTAGGGTTAAAGCCATAAGTCTGCACAGCTCCAATCGAAACGCAAGGTCCCGGCCCAGGCGGGCCGCACTTTGCGTACACTACTAAGGTTTCCAGAAACAAGTTGAGTTCGGTCATAGATGTAAGCCGTCTCTTATGCCAGAATCCAGTTGGCCGTCCCCGGATGTCCAGCCGGTCCTTCTGAGCACCGAGGATATTGCCTCGAAGCCGAATCCCCGTCTTTGGAGCCACCGGGCCAACCGTTCGCGTTCTTTTTCAGTTGTTAATCCACTTTTCCTCTGACTCAGGTACTTCCGGACGGCCAGGGCTGCCAGTTCCTCTTCCCCGACCCCGGTGAACACTTCGTCTACTACCGTCTCGATAAGTTCTCTCTCGAAGAGTCTCCTTGAGAGCTCGAACACCGCTCTCCTTCTACCGATAGGACACGTGTTCAGCATCGAACGAAGGAGCTCACGACTGTAACTTCCATCATCCAGATATCCCCACTCGACCAGCTTGGCAATCGCGGTCTCAGCCTCTTTATCGGAATATCCTTTTCGCCTTAAGGATTCCCTCATCTGTCCCTTTGAGACACGACGTCTAGATAGCACGCCCAGAGCGTAATCGGTAGCCGTACGCTTTGTCTCTTTTCGTGCCATGAGGTCCTACTCTGCTTCACCGAGGTCCGTCGCGCCTTCCGCCTTGAACGAGCCGGCTTTCAGGGCCTCACGGACCTTCTTCTCGATCTCATCCGATACCTCCGGGTGTTCTTTCAGGAACGAACGGGCGGCCTCTTTGCCTTGTCCCATCCTGGTATCGCCATAGGAATACCAGGTGCCCGTCCTTGTGATCACGTTGTGAGCCACGCCCACATCTAAGAGAGAGCCCTCTTTGGAGATCCCCTCTCCAAAGATAATATCAAACTCAGCCTGCTTGAAGGGGGGAGCCAGCTTGTTCTTTACCACCCTTACCCTTGTCCTGGCCCCAATAGTATCTTGGCCTTGTTTGATATTTTCGACTCTCCGCACGTCCAGCCGGACGGAGGAGTAAAACTTGAGTGCCCTTCCCCCCGGAGTGACCTCGGGATTGCCGAACATCACTCCTACTTTCTCGCGGAGCTGGTTGATGAACACCGCAGTCGAATTGGACTTGGATATGACGGCGGTGAGCTTCCTCAGCGCCTGGGACATAAGACGCGCTTGAAGGCCTACGTGGGAGTCACCCATTTCTCCCTCTATTTCGGCCCTAGGCGCAAGGGCAGCGACTGAGTCTACGACGATGGCGTCGACGGCGCCTGATCTAACCAGCGCATCGACGATCTCCAGCGCTTGCTCTCCGGTATCCGGTTGAGAGATAAGGAGGTTATCCACATCAACGCCTATCTTCCGGGCGTAGATCGGGTCAAGAGCGTGCTCGGCGTCGACATAGGCAGAAATACCGCCCGCTTTCTGCGCTTCCGCGATTATGTGGAGCGCCACGGTGGTCTTCCCTGAGCCTTCGGGGCCGTATATCTCTATGATCCTGCCCCTTGGTATTCCTCCAACACCTAAAGCTATATCCAGCGCCAGGGAACCGGTGGGTATGACATCGGCCGTAGTTTTCTGAGTCGCCTCTCCCCACCGCATAATGGAACCTTTCCCAAACTGTTTCTCTATCTGCGCGACTGCTAGCTCGAGAGCCTTTTCCTTTTCGAGCATTCACTCAACCTCCAGTTATTGCCACGTCCCTGGCAGCACCTTCCTACATGAGTATAGCATCACGGCTCATGAGTCACAACGAATGAGTACGCGTGTTCGATAAGCTCCGTACTTAAGTTCCATAGAGACCGATAGCTGCCAGAGGTGTGTACAGCGCTCCTTCTGGCCTAAGGATGCTTTGCATGAGCACGACTTCGGTTACGTCCCATTCGGGTTTCCCATTCTTTTCTTCGAGGAACCGCCCGAAGGAATCCTTCCAGAGAGAACGGATGTCCGGTGGTATTTGGCCGGGCGTCTCCGGTGAAGGCCCACGGTGGTAATCGGGCGAACCCCTTTTCACCCTCCCCAAGGTGATATGAGGGACAAACGGTTTGGTGTCACCGTAGCCGAGGGCAAAGAGGCTTTCCCTTACGTCCCGGGCGAGAGACACGAGGGGAGCCTTCCCTCCGGTTGCGACAACATGGAGGATTCGGGGGGCACCTCTTTCAGGGAAGGCGCCGGCTTCGCGAAAATCCACTCGGAAGGGGTCCTTCCCTTGTGTTGCCGTGTACAACGCTTCACGAATACCTTCCAGAGATCGCCTGGGCACATCGCCTAGGAACTGGATGGTAATGTGCAGGTTTTCCGGGGGTACGAACCGGTATCCGGGGAAAAGCCTCTTTGAGCTGCCGGCAAATGATGCAAGAAGAGACCGCGTTTCCCCGGGGACCGCGATCGCCACAAAGCACCGCAAGGAGTCGGGTCGCGCCGTCATTGGCCCGACCCTTCCTTGGAGCCCTGTGGCTTACGGCGGGACCTCTTGAGCCGCCTCCACAAGACGTAGAGGGCCCTCCCCGCCCCGTATTCCTTGACATCTCTTCTGGACCCGGTGTAGATGAACCTTTCCACTTCGGTCCCGTCCTCGTCCGAGACCGCCACGTACACGGTTCCCACCGGTTCTTTCTCCGTGCCTCCGGTCGGACCGGCAAAGCCGGTGGTCGCGAGCCCAATCTTCGCTCCAGCCAGGGTCCTTACGCCCGATGCCATTGAAACTGCGGTCTCCTCGTTCACCGCCTCGTCTTTCCAGATCGCTTCATCCGGGACTCCCAGGCATGTAGCTTTTATGGCGGGACTGTAGGCAACCATCCCCATCTTGAAATAGCGGGAGCTCCCCGGCACGTTGGTGAGCCTGTGGGCCACCAGCCCGCCGGTCACAGACTCGGCCGTCGCGATGCTGAGTCCCCTACGCGACATGATCTCTCCAACCGCCGATTCGAGCGTATCGTCGTCTTCGCCGTAGATGTAATCTCTAAGGCGACTCTTCACTTCGTCCGCCACTTGGGCGACCATCTTTCTGGCTTCCGCCAAGTCTTCGCTTCCGGCGGCGATCCTTATCCTGATCTCGCCGCGGCCCGCATAGGGCGCAACGGTAGGGTTCGCCGAATCCATAAGGTCTCTTATCATCTCGCCGACTTTGACCTCGGGGATCCCCGTAAGCTTCAGGTTCTTTATGTAGAGCGGGACGAGATCAGTGAAGGTGCTCTGAATGAGGGGAACCAGATGTTCTTCGAACATGGGGATCATCTCCCGGGGCGGTCCCGGGAGCACGCACGCCAGCTTGCCGCCCGTCAAAATGGCCTGACCTGGAGCGGTGCCTACCTTGTTCCGAAAGGGTATCCCGCCCCCGATGATCATCGCCTGTTTTCTGTCCCCCGGGGAAGGGGTCCTCCCGCGGACGCGGTACCACTCGAGCATGTCTTCCCAAGCTCCTTCGTGGAACTCGAGAGGTAGCCCGAGAGCCGCCGCCAGGCACTCGGCGGTCACGTCGTCGTCTGTGGGGCCGAGCCCTCCGGTAGCAATAACCAAGGAGGCGCGGCCGAGCGCCTCCCTAAAAGCTCCGGTAAGCCTTGACCTATTGTCTCCCAGCGTTTCTCTCCTGTAAACGGAAACCCCGATCTCCCTAAGCCTAGCCGATATATACTGTGCGTTTGTATCGGTTATCTCCCCCAGGAGGAGTTCGGTTCCAACTGACAAGATTTCCGCCTGCAAGGGTATCACCCCCGCGCCGCTTCTTCTACCTTGCGCGTAAGTTTTCCTCTGTAAGACGGGAGCTTCCGCCACCGCCAGCGTCCCGGGTAATCCCTTTGGAGCAGGGACCTCAGCTCGTCACCGGGCATGCTTTCCCGCTTCATCAAAGCCTGGGCGATCTCCTTAATGTGCATCCGGTGCTTCTTTAGGATGGACGCCGTGCGGTCGTGGCACCGGTCCAGTATCTCCCTGGTTGCTTTGGCCAGGACTTCCGGCGAGGCAGTATCCCTGTCCACAACGCCCAGGGGCGACATTCCGTAGGAAACGATCCTCTTGGCGAGGTCTAAGGCCCTTTGGAAGTCGTTGGATGCCGTTGTGCTCTTAGAGCCAAAGAACATCTCCTCTGCTCCTGCTCCGGCGATCAGGATGCAGATCTCTTCCTCTATGGTCTCCCGCGGATAGACATAGGTGTCATCCTTGGGCGCGTGACGGACGAAACCAAGGGCGTTTCCCCTCGGCGACACCGTTACTTGGGCGACCGAACCCGGTCTCAGGGCTTCGGATACAACGGCGTGCCCTGCTTCGTGCACTGCCACCCTGTGGATCTCTTCCGGAGAAGGGAGTTTCTCCAGCTTTTCGCCCATAAGGATCTTGTCCAGCGCTTCCTCGAGATCGTCTTGGGATATGGCTTCGTTTCCTTTTCTGAGAGCCAAGATTGCAGCTTCGTTGCAGAGGGTCTCCAGGTGGGCGCCTGAAAGCCCAAAAGTCTCCCTGGCAAGGGTATCGATGCTGACCTCGGGTGAGAGCGGCTTGTTCTTGAGATGAAGATTCAGGATCTCGCACCGGCCTTCCCTGTCGGGAAGGTCTACCCTCACCGTTCTGTCAAACCGGCCCGGGCGCAAGATGGCTGCGTCCAAGAGGTCGGGCCTGTTTGTGGCTCCGATCATCAGGATGCGCACGTCGTCATCGAGCTTGAGCCCGTCCATTTCCACCAGGAGCTGGTTGAGGGTCTGGTCATACTCGAGGTGACCTACCTGGGCGCCTCTCCTACCTGCGAGGACTTCGATTTCGTCTATGAAGATTATGGCCGCCGTCTTCCTCTCGGAGCGGGCCAGTTTCCTGGCCTTCTCAAAGAGGCCCCTCACCCTCTGGGCTCCCAATCCTGCATAAACCTCGATAAACTCTGAACCTGAGGCGGATATGAACGCCGAATCGGTGTAGTTGGCCGCTGCCTTGGCCAAGAGTGTCTTGCCTGTTCCGGGTGGCCCCGCAAGGAGGATTCCCTTGAGGGGTCTTATCCCGAGTCGCCTGGCCCTATCGTAATCCTTGAGAAATTGAAGGGCTTCCATGAGCTCCCGTTTGGCGACTCGCTGGCCTCCTACGTCCTCGAATGTAACCTGAGGACGGTGGCTCACTACCGCTCCGACTTTCTTGCGTCCTATGTCTCCCAGCTGTCCTCTGGACGTTACCAGGAAATACGTGAGACCTGCGAGAAGCAGCCAAGGGAAAAGGTTCAGGCCCCTTAGGGCCAAGAAGGCCACCAGGCCTGCTGCGACGCCCGCCAAAATCTCGAGTTTCTTCATGCCCCGGCTCCCCCTCTCTGCGGCCTCTGGTCCACGATCCTGTAAAGATATGCCCCTTCCCTGGCTATCTGGACGTAGATGTGCTCCCCGTCTACTGAGATCTTGTACTCACAACCCGCCTCTTCCAGCTTGGGAGATGACTCACGGATCATCTCGCCGAAAGTACCCCTCATCGAAGCTTCCTCGACGTAGAAGTGGATCGAGTGATAGGCGTCCTCGAGGGCCGGCGTCCCGGCGTCTTCGATTTCAATACGGTAAGGCGCCGTGCCCAGATGCTTGCTCACGACCCTTTCCAGGTCTTTGTACGTCTTGGCGAGATCCGGGACTTTCTTGAGCTCTATGTGAACGACCGTCACCGGTCCTTCTCTCTCCAAAGATGCTCCTGCTACATCGCTGTGGGCGCTCAATTCGCCCATAAGCGGCCTCCTCACGCCGACTTTTTCGTAGGAAGAGTAGGAAACGCTGAGTACGGTCAGGGTGATGACCGCCAGAGCCGCCACGTATATCCACCTGAACCCTCTTGACAATCCTTGGCCCTCCTCTTCCTCAATATCTGCCTTCGTGGTGAAAAACCCCATTGAGCAAATAGTTGACATAATTATACCAAGAGTAAGGCGACGCTCCTATGGGAAGGTGTGGTAGCTCCCTGCTAGACGGGTGTTTCCTGGGCGAAGAGGGTGAGGATGCCCGACGAGGTCACCCGGGCGCGGACCATTGAGCCTTCTCCGTCGCTCTGGGTCTTCACATAGGTCACGCCGTCGACTTCGGGGGCCTGGTGGGGGCCGCGTCCTATCCAGTACCCGGGGCGCGAAGAAGGCCTCTCCAAAATCACGTCGATTTCCTTCCCCGTCATGGTCGCGCCGCTTTCTGAGGCTAGACGGAGTCCCTGGCGGCGGATGGCTTCGGCCCTTTCGCGGGCGACATTTTCCGGGACCGGATCCGGAAGGTTGTAGGCGGCCGTGCCTTCTTCCCTGGAGAACGGGAATACACCCACGCGGTGGGCCCCTATTGCGCACAAGAGGTCCATGGTATCGAGGACGTCTTTCTCCGTCTCTCCTGGAAAGCCGGTTATGACCGTAGTCCTAAGGTATAGATCAGGTATCTTACTCTTTAGGAGTTCTACCGCCTTGAGGATTTCGCGGGGTCCGGGCCGGCCCATCAGCCTGAGGATCCGCTGTGAACCGTGCTCGATTGGGAGGTCTACGTAGGGCGCCACGTTCGGTAGGGCCATGGCTTCGGCGAGTTCATTGTCCACACCGTCGGGCCTCACATATAGTAGCCTTATCCACCGTATGCCGGGTACGCTGCTGAGCCTTCTCACCAGCCGTGCAAGACACCGCTTCCCTTCCCTGTCAAAGCCGTAGTCGGAAAGGTCCTGGGCTATCAAGTTGATCTCCACGACTCCCAGCGAAGAAAGGTGCCGCGCCTCGGCAAGGATCTCGTCTTCAGGGCGCGATCTCAAGGGCCCCCTGATCGACGGTATGGCGCAGTAGGTGCAGTGGTGCCGGCAGCCTTCGGCCACTCTGAGATAGGCCCAAGGCTTCGTGAGGTAGGGATCGAAACGGAGAGACCCTTCTCCCCCAGGGGCTCCCCTCCCCGGCTCCCCTACGTGCCGGACTCGCCGGTCGCTTGGGCTTACAGAGTCGCCGGGCCCTTTCTGACGTGATGCCGCAGTAGCTGTCCGCGGCTCTCCTTCACCGGGCCTGGCTCTGCCTTTCCTTTCAAGGACTTTTCCGACGATCTCCACGATGTCCCTTGGAGCGGCGGTGCCGGCGACACCGGCGATCTCCGGTATTTCCTTGAGGAGCTCGTCCGGATACCGCTGCGAGAGACATCCCGTGACTATTACCGGGGTAGAACCGTCAGGGCGGTTCCCCGCGGCTTCTATGGCGTGGAAGATGCCTTGAATGGACTCCCTCTTGGCGTCCTCAATGAAACCGCAGGTGTGAACAATCACCACACCGGCCTGCGATACGTCGCCTGTAACTTCGTACCCTGCGGCAATGAGCCTCGACGCCATCTCCTCGGCATCAACCTGGTTTTTGGCACATCCGTATACCGCTATGCAGCATTTTGTCTTGTCCGGTTGCCCGGAAATGCGTCCTTCATTTCCCATAGCGTTTATCTTAGCACTGAGAAAGGCGCCGTGCTACATGCTCCGGCGCCTTATATGGTGTGGTCTTAGGGCTGTTTTCCCGGCTATGTACTACTTACCGTCCCAAATAGTCCACGATCCCCGCGGCTATGCCTCTTGCCACTCTGTCTTGGAAAGACTCGAGCCTGAGCCTCAGACAATCGTCCCTGTTGGTCATGAAACCTACTTCGATCAGGGCAGCGGGCATGTAGGTCCTGTTCAGCACGTAGTAAGGGCCTTCCTGGACGTCGATCATTCTTAGGCCCGACGAAGCGTTTACCGACCAGGCGATCTTGGATGCCAGCGTGTACGATTCGTAGGAGCCACTCCTAAAGAACCCCATGACTCCCGAGACTCCCGGATCTTTCGGGTAGGCGTTGTTGTGGATGCTCACGAAAATATCGGCGCCGTTTGAGTTGGCGATGGAGACTCTCGCCAGGAGCTCGTCTACAGGATATCCCCAGTCACTGCCCGGAGAGTAGTCACCGTACCGTGTCATGATGACGCTGGCGCCCATTTCCTCTAAGTACCTTCGCGTCTTGAGCGCCAGGCCGAGGGTAAAGTTTTTCTCCTTGTCGCCCCACGGCGAGATGGCTCCCGGTTCTACGCCGCCGTGGCCCGCATCCAGCACTATGAGCCTTCCCCTTAGAGGCCCGGTCCTACCGCGGGAGACTTCGTTTACGCGGTCCAAGGCCGCCCAGGTAAGGGGCCCCACAATGCCGTCAGGCACAAGACCGGAAGCGGATTGGAACGCCCTCACCGCCTTGTCGGTAAGAGGCCCGAAAATACCGTCGACGCGGGCGGTGTAATAACCCAAGGCGGAAAGAGTGTTCTGGAGCATTTCCACGCTTTCCCCCGTCGATCCCATGCGGAGGAACGGTGCTGCCTGGGCTCGAATAGGTACCAAGACCAAGAAGCAGGCCGTGAGAAGGAGAATTGCCGGAGTCCTTACCGACTTAAGCCATAACTGGCGGCTATGTGCTTCCATTGCCTTTCACCTTCTTCTGCAGTTAATTGGTGGGGGCATGTTCGTATAGTACCTAATCCTGGCTTCACGAGGCACTCCAGGTAACGGGCCTTGTGGGGCCGCGGCGGACCGCGAAGGAGCGGTTTTCTGGACGCTGCTCGGCGACAAGCATGTTTCTGGGGGTATTCCAGTAATCTCCCAGGAATGGAATGAGAGGGGAGGCGCGGGTCAGCCGGAGATCATGAAAAAAGACGTCCTTTCAGTGCTCGATGAACTCAGGGCCGATCCCAGATTTCTCTCGGGGATAACGGCCTGGCACAAGATCCCGGAGAGAGAGGGCCGGTATTCGCCCATCCCAGAAGATATACACCCGAAGCTTAAGGAAGCGCTTGCGTCCAAAGGCATAGCCAGGTTGTACACGCACCAAAGAGAGGCTTATGACTTCGTCCGGGCCGGAAAGAACGTGTGTGTGGTGACTCCTACGGCTTCCGGGAAAACCTTGTGCTACAACCTCCCGGTCTTGGACAGCGTCTTGAAAGATCCCGAGTCGAGAGCCCTCTACATATTTCCGACCAAGGCCTTGGCCCAAGACCAGCTGGCCGAACTTGCGGACCTAAGGAAAAGGGGGAACTTTGCGGTCGAGAGCTTCACCTTTGACGGGGACACGCCTCCTACAAAGAGGCGGCTGGCAAAGGAAGTAGGCCAGATAATAATCACTAACCCCGACATGCTCCACCAGGCCATCCTCCCCCATCATCCGACTTGGGTGAAGCTTTTTTCGGGGCTAAAGTACGTCATTGTAGATGAGATGCACGGCTACCGCGGAGTCTTCGGGAGCCACGTGACCAACGTGCTGAGGCGCCTTAAGCGGCTTGCCGGCTTCTACGGAGCGAGCCCTCAGTTTATCTTGGCCTCCGCCACCATCGCCAACCCGGGCGAGCTGGCCGAAACCATGGTGGGCGCGCCTTGCGCCGTTGTAGATAAGAGCGGCGCCCCCACAAGCGAGAAGATCTTCATATTCTGGAACCCGCCTGCGCTCACCCCCGACGGTTCGGTGAGGCAATCGGCCATAGATGCATCCTCAAAAATAGCCTCCAGGTTTATAGCCGGAGGCGTCCAGACCATCGTTTTTGCCAGGTCGAGGATTGCCGTAGAGCTCTTGGTGCAGTACCTTAGGAATTCCTACAGGGAGCGACTACATAAAGACAGGATACGAGGATACAGAGGCGGCTACCTTCCGAACGAGCGCAGGGAAATCGAAAAAGGCCTGCGTGAGGGCAAGATCATAGGTGTCGCCGCTACAAACGCCTTAGAACTGGGGATAGACATAGGAAACCTAGACTGCGCCATCATGGCGGGTTACCCGGGAACGATCGCCAGCACGTGGCAACAGGCCGGCCGCGCGGGCAGGCGGTCGGGCGTGGCAGCGGCCGTCCTTGTAGCCGGACCGGGTCCCCTTGACCAGTTTATCGTGAGGAACCCGGATTACTTCTTCGGCCAGACGGCCGAGTACGGGCTCATCAACCCCGACAATCCGTATATACTGGGCGAACACGTAAAATGCGCCGCCTATGAGCTCCCTTTCAGAGACAGCGAGGAAGAGAGGTTGTTCGCCGGAAGGGATATATCGGCTTACCTCGAGCACCTTAAGGACCAGGGCATAATCAACCTCTCCGGCGGAAGGTGGTACTGGTCTTCAGAGTCGTTCCCCGCGGCGGGTGTGAGCCTCCGCTCTGCCTCGTCGGATAACTTCGTGGTCATAGACCAGACAAACGGGGCTGAGGTCATCGGTGAAGTCGACTGGTTCGCCGCCCCCATGCTAATCCACGAACAGGCTATTTACATGCACCAGGGGGAGCAGTACCACGTGAACCGTCTGGACTATGACGCAAAGAAGGCCTATGTCAAGAAGGTGAAAGTAGACTATTACACGGATGCCAACCTGGCAGTAGGCATCAGGGTAATGTCGGTTGATAAGGCCGATGAGGAAGGGTTCCTCCGTCCGAGGTTCGGCGAAGTCTCGGTAACTGCCCTGGCCACCATCTACAAGAAGATGAAGATGTACACAAATGAAAACGTAGGTTGGGGCCAAATAGCCATCCCCGAGATGAACCTCCACACGCAGGCCATGTGGTTCACCCTCCCCGACCACATCGTCTCATCAATGAACCCCCGGCTGGTGGGAGGTGTATTGTCGGGCCTCGCCAATGTGCTTCTCAATATAGCGCCCCTCTTCCTCATGAGCGATAGGAGCGACCTTGGCGTTGCCGTGGAAGTCCGTTCACCTCATGATGGAAAACCCACGGTGTATCTCTACGATTCCTACCCCGGCGGGGTGGGGCTTTCCGAAAAAGCTTATTCCCTGCTACCTCACATACTGAGGGCAGGATTGGAGCTCATAACAGCCTGCGATTGCCTGGACGGCTGCCCGGGATGCGTCGGACCGCCAGGAGAGTCAGGCGAAGGGGTTAAAGCTCTCTGCCTCAGGGTGCTAAAAGAAGGTCTCGGGGATTAGGGGCCCCGGAAAGGATGCCGGAAGAAAGGACGAAGGTAGCATGGTAGGTGGGGAAAGGCTTGCCTGACAAGGAAGTCTTGGAACGACTGAGAAAGATGATAAGAGAGCTGGAGAGAAAGACGGCTACGCCCATAACCGGCCCCCTCTCCGGTTTTTTCCCTTCCCCTGCCCCTCCGGCTTCGCTTTCCACGTCCAAAAGGCCTTCTCCGGTTCCCCAAGAGGCCCCCAAGACATCCTTTTCGCGAGATCCCCTGCCCCTCTCGACCGGCACGAGACATGAGGCCGGGTATTCGGTGATAAGTACCGTTTATGCTCAAGGGGCTTTTCCCGAGCTCCTGCCTCCCTCCCCCGCTTCTCTGGACGGGTTTCGCTCGCTGGAGCCGTCTCTTAAATCACTTGACGAGTGGGTCTACCTGGACATTGAGACGACGGGACTCATGGGAGCGGCCACAACCGCATTCCTGGTGGGCTTGGGAGGTTGGACTCAGGAAGGTTTCGCAGTGGACCAGTATCTCCTCACCTCCAGGCAAGGCGAAGAAGCCATGCTGGACGCGCTGGCACTGGCACTTGGTGAAAAAGACGCGCTGGTTACCTTCAACGGTAAGGCGTTTGACGTCCCGATTCTCCAATCCAGGTACATCATGAACGCTATGAGGAGCTCCGTCCCACTAAGGGCGCACCTTGACTTCCTCTCTGCGACGAGGGCTTTGGGCCGGCGGGCCAGCTACGGCCAGAGCCTCAAGGAAGCAGTCCGGAGGTTTACGGGTTATACCAGAGAATCCGACATCCCCGGGAGCATGATCCCTGCTCTCTACTTCGTCTACGAGAAAGAGGGCGACCTCTCCGTACTATCCCCGGTCATGAAACACAACCTTCTGGACGTAGTAGACATGGCTTGCCTTGCACGGGCATTTGGAGAAATCCTTACGGCCGAACCCGAAGCCGGTGACCCCGAAGCCTTGTCCGGAGCGGGAAGGCTGCACTTTAGGCGCGGGAATCTGGAAATGGCCAAAAGGTGCCTTGAGACTGCCGGTTCATGCGGGCCCGATTGGCGCAAGATGAAGGGCGACGCCGAAGCCCTCCGGCTAAGGCTTCTCGCCAAAGTGCTCCGCAAGCAGGAAGACTGGGAGGGGGCCATTGAGGCGTTGGAAACCCTTGTCTCCCTGCTCCCTGCAAGGGATGAGGATTACCTGAGCCTCGCGAGGTGCTACGAGCTGGGGCGGCGGGACCTCCCCAAGGCGATGGAAATCGTGAGGCGTGCCCTCGATAGACACGGCGAGGCCGCGGACGAGTTCCCCGAAAGCCTCTTAAGGCGCAAGCGCCGCCTCGAGAGGGCCATGGCGCGCCTTGAGCCTCGGCAAGACACGAACGGCTGAAGCCCCGGTACGGGCTACGTTATACCTCCTTGGGCGCCCGAATAAGTATTAGTTAACCGGGCAAGGGCTCTTCTCACCGTATGTTTTCAAGCCCACACACTTGGGAGGCGTTTGCCCTTGTCGTAAGGAGGGTTGGGCACCCATGGTCATTTACCTTAGGCCCGCTACGCGTATTCGCATAGCGGCAGTTCTCTCCTTGGTCCTCATAGTCCTCGGAGTGAGGGCGGGTCTTTCGGTCCAGGGCAGTTCCCTCGAGACTGCGGCCAAGATCCGGCCCATAACCCGCGTTGAGACTTCTCTCTTGGAAGTAGGTCTTATTGTGGACGTAACCTCCGGAGGCCCCGATGAGGTCATGGCATGCCTCGCGGTCCTCGACGACTTGGGGGTGAAGGCCACTTGGTTCCTGACCGCGACGCTGGTTGAAGCCGGAGAAGCTTTGGTCAAAGAGGTGACGTCCAGAGGGCATGAGATCGGCATTAAGGGCACCGACGAAAGGCGCCTCGACAAGCTTCCCCAGGCGGAGATGCTGGACAGGATCCAAAGGGCGAGGCAGGCGCTCATGAAAACAGCCGTCCCGACGGCCCCTTTCTTCTACCCTCCCGGCGAACGGTTTAGCGATGCTCTTGTCTCAATTGCCTTCCAGGAGGGATACCAGGCCATAAAGCCGGGCGTGGACCTCAGCCGCATGAAGGGTAAAGAGGCCGATGCGGCGCGCAAGATGGCGGAGCGCATGTCTCCCGGAGACATTTTGAAGATAAGGGTCGAGAAGAAAGGCATATTCCCCGCCGAGAAGTACCTATCTTCGCTCATACCCCGGCTGAACGGCATGAACCTCTCGGTGGTGACACTCTCCCAGCTTTTCAGAGGGGTAAGGTGAGCTAGAACACCTTCATGCGCACGGCGCGGCGGGCAAGCCACAATGCCGCTCTCGCCATGAGGGATGCCGGGGTTTTGGGGAGCACCCAGGCGCCTGTCGCGAGGTCGGCCCTCCCCACCACGTCCTTTCCTAGGAACACTATTGCCCTACCGATCACGGTGCCGCCGCGGCAAGGGCCGACCTTCTCCGGCAACTCAAAGCGTAAGTCCAGCCCCGTTGAGTCTCGGGGCACGCAACACAGGAGGTCGGTCTTCGCGATTACAGGCACTTTCTTCTGGATCGCCCCTTTGCAGGGCAGCTCAAGCAGGGTCTCTCCTGCCTGCGCCAAGCGCGCCACCCTGAAGTTGTTGAACCCGTAGTCAAGGAGGGCCGCAGAATCAGCCCACCTGTCGTGGCTTGCGAGAACGACAGAAAGGAGCCTCGTGTCATCGCGGGTTGCCGATGCCACCAGGCACTGACCTGCCGATTCGGTTGTGCCCGTCTTGACGCCATCCGCACCAAGGTAGAGCCAGAGGAGCCTGTTGGTGTTTGCCAGTTGGGATTTTACCTGCCCGCTGGCGTCGATCACGTCTTTTTCTCGGGTCGCCACAAGGTGCCTGAAGTACGGGTGCCTCAGGCAGGTCCTGGCGATAAGCGCAAGGTCAAAGGCGGTCGTGTAGTGATTCGGATCGGTGAGGCCATGCGGGTTTTGAAACTGGGTGTTGATGGCGCCAATACTCCTGGCCCGCTCGTTCATCATCTCGAAAAACGCCTGAGCAGTACCACCTATGTGCTCGGCGATCGCCCAAGCGGCGTCGTTTCCTGAACTTAGCATAAGTCCGTAGAGCAGGTCCTCAAGGGTGTAGACATCTCCTTTCTTGAGATACATGCTCGACCCTACCTGGAGGGCGGCTTCTTCACTCACCGTAACCAGGTCTTCCAAGCGTCCGTTTTCGAGGGCCAAAAGGGCAGTCATCATCTTGGTTATGCTGGCCGGATGCATGCGGACGAAACCGTTTTTCTCGAAAAGGATGGTCCCCGTTTGCCACTCCATGAGGATTGCCGCGTGGCATGTGACTGCCGGAGGCCCGGGCTTCTCTCGGGGGCCGGCAAGGGCACGGGGCGCAAATGTCCACCGGGTAGCGCCGCCCAAAGGAAGAAGCGGGTAGAATACGGAGACCAGGGCAAAAAGGACCGACAGACCGAAAAGCGCGAGGCTTCCTACGAGAACCGGGGCCACTCTAGGGACTCTCGGTCGCAAGCCCCACAGGCGCCTTGGAAGATCTCTTGTCATCCGGGCACTCCCTCTAGGCCATGCTGCGAGATAAGGCTACTAGAGATACTACTCAGAGATCTCCCGGCCTATGAAAGGTAAGCGCCCTGCCCGGTAGATTATTCGGCGGTGACCGCTACTCGGAAAACCAGGTCCTTTACGGGTCCGAATTCGCCTCCGGGTCCCATCTCCTGTCCGTTCAGGATGATATCCATCACCCAGGGTTTTCCCGCCCGTATGGTAATCTCCGAATCTGCCGTGAGGTCCACGACCTCACCGGGCGTAAGTGTCCTCTCAAAGGAGTGTTTTCCATCCGTATAGACACTGACCCAGCAGTAAGAGTCGCTCTCCTCGTGCATCTTGAGCGTCAGCTCAATGGGCGTCCGGTCAATGGACCATACGGTCTTCTCGTCATTCGGGTCTTCCCTGGTTATTACCGGAGCCGGAGGCTCGGGCGGAGACTCGTCTCCCGGCCCGGGCAGATCGGGCTCCTCGACGGGATCGTTACCCGGACTTGTGACGGGCACTCCTCCTGTTGGGCCGGTTTCGGTCCCGGGTCCAAAGAGGAAGGCCGGTCTCACCGTCACCAAGTAGTATGTGGCGGCCACGAGCGCTACGAGGACGAGAAGCACCCAGCCTGCGCCACCTCTACGGCGTCTCTCCCCCGATGTGCGGCGCCTGGGACGGGCCGCGTGTGGCCTGGGAGCGGGAGATGCGGGGGCGGTCGGGACCGGAGGCGAAGCGCTCTCGGAGGCAGGCGAAGGGCCTGCTCCTGCGCTCGGCGCCGTCTTCGTAACCGGCTGTGGCTGTGGCCTGCGTCCCTCCTCCGGTTCGGGCCTTGCATCCCTCGTCCTCCCGGATTGCGCGCTCTCGGCTTGAGCCAAAATATCCTGGTATTCGGCAGATAGGGCCGAGCCGTCCAGTCCCAGAAAAGAAGCATAGGTTTTCAGGAAGGCGCGGAAGTACGTCCGGCCGGGTGAAATAGAATCGTCACCCTCTTCTACGGCGATGAGGTACCTTGAACGTATCTTCGTTTTCTCGGATACCTGTTCTATGGTGAGACCGAGTTCTTCGCGTCTTTTTCGAACACGCGACCCCAGTTCCTTAAGTCTCTCTTTTTTTCTTTCACCGCCGTGAGACAAGTCACGCACCCCCTGTTTCTCACTTACGCCTAGGGACTTATCCTGTTTATCATCCTTGGGAACGGTGAGGCTTCGCGCAGGTGGTCGAGGCGGCATATCCAGGCCACGAACCTCTCAATGCCCAGCCCAAAGCCGCTGTGGGGTACCGTCCCGAACTTCCTGAGGTCAAGATACCAGTCGTATGCCTCTAAGGGCAGGTTGTGTTCCTTTATGCGCTCTAGCAAGAGATCGTGATCGTGGATCCTCTGGCTTCCTCCAATGATCTCTCCGTAGCCTTCGGGCGCCAGGAGGTCCGATGCCAACACAATCTCGGGCCTTTCCGGATGGGGTTCCATGTAAAAAGCCTTTGCCTTGGTGGGGTAGCCGGTGACAAACAAGGGGCGGTGGTTCTGGCTTGCGAGGAACGTCTCATGGGGCGCGCCGAAATCGTCTCCCCACTCGAACTCGAAGCCGTTTTCGTTGAGGAGTTTCACCGCATCGTCGTATGTCATCCTCGGGAAAGGAGGCACTATGTCTTCAAGGTCCGAAGGATTCCTGCCTACCTCCTCCAGCTCTTTGGCGCACCTATCGAGCACCCGGCGGATTACGAAGGCGACCATTCGCTCCTCAAGGTTCAACAGCTCCTCAAACGTCATGAACGCGGCTTCAGGTTCCAGCATCCAGAACTCGGTAAGGTGACGCCTGGTCTTGGACTTCTCCGCCCGGAAGGTGGGGCCAAAGCAGTACACCTTGCCCAAGGCCATGATGGCGGCCTCGTTATAGAGCTGCCCGCTCTGGGAAAGGTATGCCGTTTCACCGAAGTACGGCGTGGAGAAAAGAGTCGAGGTCCCTTCGCAAGCAGAAGGCGTGAGAATGGGCGCGCTTACCTCGACAAATCCTTCGCTGTCGAGAAACTCCCTCAAGGAGCGCATGACCTCTGCCCTTACCGTCAAAATGGCCCGTTGTGTAGGAGTCCTTATCCAAAGGTGTCTATGGTCCAAGAGGAACTCGGGCCCGTGTTCTTTGAGGGCTATAGGGTAATCGGGCCAAGCTTCCGAAACGATCCGGCAGCTTCTAACCTGGATTTCGTACCCGCCCGGGGCGCGGCTGTCTTTGTGGACAGTGCCTTCGACGATGAGCGACGATTCCTGGTTGAGCCCGTCCAGCCTTTTGAAAAGGTCATCGCCAAGCTCGTTCTTGGTGGCAACGCACTGGATGACGCCTGTCCCGTCGCGGAGGATCAAAAAGAGGATCTTGCCTGAAGAGCGCTTGTTGTAAAGCCAGCCCTCCAGGCGGGCCAGCTTTCCCTCAAGGTTTTTCACTGCCGATACTGTGGTATAAGTGGCTTCAATTTGTTCCGACATCTTTTTCCCTCCAAGCCAACTTCCCCGGAGAGCATCCGGGGCCTCAGGCGCTCACTTCTTGCCCAGACGTATTCACTAATATCGATAGTTGCAGAGGTTATCCTGAGTGTCAAGGAATGGCGCCTCATGACGCCTCAGGCACTATCGCCTCCGGCTCTGGCACCTCTGCGCCGGTTAGAGATGACAGCTCCCGGAGCACACGTCCCAGTTCCTCAATGGCTGCTCCGTATCCGGCCCAGTTCCCTGCCCGAAGTGCTTCTTGAGCCTCTTGCCACAGGGCGTTGGCCCTCGCGATTAAGCCCTCCAAGTCCGTAGGCCTCTCTCCGGGTTCGGCGCCGCCGGGAGGCTCAAGCGGTAGGCCTTCCCCAAACAGTTGAGACAGTGCATCGGCCACAGAGGTTCCCATGACGACCCTGCCGCCGTAGTACATAAGCACAAGCTTGAGTTCTGGGATCCTCACCGTTTCGGCCTGAAGGTACAAAGGCTCCATATATAGGAGCGAGTCGCCTACGGGGTACGTAAGCAGGTTCCCGCGTATAACCTGGGAACCGCGCTGGCTCCATAGGGTAATGTTCGCCGCGACCTGAGGATTCTGAGAAAAAAGCGATTCCACCTGCATTGGGCCGGGTACCAGCATGTCTTTAGGTACCGCGTACAACGTGGCCTTTCCATAGTCTTCGTAGTTGCACCTTATTCCCAACCAAGCTGTCATGTTGGGCTTTCCCCTTGGGGTGAAGGCGGTCATGAGCATGTACTCGGGTTCCTCTTGGCCGGGGACGTCCAGCACAATGTAATACGGCGTCATAACTATCGTCTCGTTGGCTCCGTAGATCTCCCGCGGCAGTTCCCAGTAGTCCTCTTTGTTGTAGTAGACGTTGGGGTCGGTCATGTGGTACGTGAGCAGGGCCCTGGACTGGATCCTGAAGATGTCCTCGGGATAGCGGATGTGGGCCTTGAGGGAATCCGGCATTTCCGAGATGGGGCTCAGGAGGTCGGGAAAGATCTTGGCGTAGGTCATGATGATCGGGTCTTCCGAGTCGGCCTGGTAGAACGTGATCGTGCCGTCGTACGCGTCTATCACGACTTTTACCGAATTCCGGATGTAGTTCACCCCCACCACCGGGTCAGGCTGGCTGTAAGGGTAGTTGGCGGAGACGGTGTAGGCGTCGAGCATCCAGTAGAGCTTCCCGTCGGCCGTCACAATGTAGGGGTCTTGGTCGTACATGAAAAACGGCGCTATGGCCCGCACCCTTTCCATGATGTTTCGCTTCATGACCACTCTGGATTCCGGTGTCAAGGCGCCCGACACTAATATTTGGTAGTCGCGGAAGCGGAGCATGAAGGCAAGCCGTCTTAGAAAGCCCCCCAAGGGTATTCCGGCCTTCCCCTGGTAGAACGTAGGTTCTGGGGTTTCCGTTTCGGCCCTGGGGTAGTCAAATTCGGGTTCCTTGGTGTTTACGATGATATAGTGGTTGGTGAGCTCTCCGAAATAGATCTCCGGCCTCGTGACGGTTATGTCGGTCGAAGGCCTGGGCGGTATGTCCTGGAGGTAGAACGCCGGCATTCCATCGCGCGTGACCTCGGAAGCAGGGCTCATGACGATGCCGTACCCGTGAGTGTATTTGAGATGGATGTTGATCCACGAGTTCGCCTCGGGAGGAAGCGCCGAGATATCGAGTTCTCTGGCCGACGCGAGGGCCAATCGCAGTTCTCCGTCTACCATGTAGCGGTCCACATCTACGTCGTTGAACCTGTAATACATCCTGATCTCCTGGACCTGGGTGTAGGTGTCTTTTAGGACCCTGTAGTCCCAGAGCCTGAAGTTTTTCAAGGTCGCTTGATTTTCCTGGAGGTCGGCCTGGGTTATGTTGTTGGCCGCGGCAAACGGGGCGCTCTCAATATCGTCAATCCCGAAGGCGTGGCGGGTGAACCTTATGTTGTGCTCTATAAACGGTAGTTCGTAGGCCAGCTCGTTGGGGGATACGGTGAAGTTCTGCATGAAGGCAGGATACGCGTACCCCACTCCCAGAGAGAGGATGAGTAGCGCCACCACCGAGTAGCCGATGAAGCGCAGGCTCCTCAAGAAGAGACTGGAGAGCGAGAGGAGCGCGCCCAAAATCGCCGCGAAGATCAGCACCCTAAAGGCAGGTACCTGAGCGTGGATGTCGACGTATGAAGCGCCGTAGGCGACCCCACGGGGAGAGTACATGAGATCCCAAATGCTGATCTGGTAACCCCAGGCCCTGAGCGCAAAGAGGACGGCTGAAAGCACCGAGATATGGGTCCGGGCCCTTGGTTCCACGGCGATCCTGCGGGGACCGAGCCGTATGTCGCCCAAAATGAAGTAGGCCAGGGCTGATACGGCCAGGGCAGCCAGGAAGGCGACCCAGAGGTGCTGCTGGAGCAGCCTCATAAAGGGCAGAGAGAATATGTAGAAGCCGACATCTTTGCCGAAAAAGGGATCGTTCACGCCAAAAGGTGTTTGGTTTAGGTAAGCGAGCACGACGTGCCACTGGCTGAAGGCAGCGATTCCCCCTAGGACCCCTATCACGGCCGAAGGCAGGAGAGTCCACCTGCGTAAATTCCGCGGAATAGTGATGGGAACAGGCATCACCAATCCCGCGACTAATGTGAGGTTCCGTCTCTTCCAGAGGACCACCTGCAGGCTCAGGAAAGTTATTAGGAAGAAAAAGAGGCCGCCCACAGCCCCGATTATCATCCTGGCCGAGAGCACGGTTGTGAATACGCTCAAGAAGCCGACTTCTCCAAACCACAGTATGTCGGTATAGAAAATGGCAATGGACGTAGCTCCTATCCCGACGGCGAGGGCTATCCCTATAAGTATCCACAACCAGTTGCGCCTCAGCATGCGGTAAGACCTCCTTTGATTCGGGCCGGCTTGTGCTTCCGCGATCAAAGCCGCCGCCCATTCCGCGCGCCTTGGAAAGTCGAGCCAGCTCGATCTAGGATTTCCCTGGATGGTGTCTTTTAGGCTCACGGAGTGACCCATAGACGTTTTTCTAGGAAAGAGTTGGATATCCTGCCTGAGAGGTACCGTTAGCAGCGTGCTCTATGAGGGACGGGTCAAGAATTGAGGACGACCACAAGAATTCCGGTTACGAAGCCTACGATGATCACAGAAAGGAGGACATTGCCCGTTAGGCACGTTACGAACTCAGAGAAAAGCGCCCCGAATACGGCCCAGGCGATGTCGTTCATGAGGTCGTCAATGCTCCCCTTCGAGGGGTCGGCGGCGAGTTCACCGAAAGCGAACGCCACTGCGGATATCGCTCCGTAGAGAACAGACTGGAGCACTTTGTCCAAACAAAACCCCTCTTGGGGGCTTTCTTCCATGCTAGAGCCCGAGCCTGTCTCCAGGTAGATATCCTCCGAATCGTCTTCCCAAAACGGAAAGGCCGCCAAAGCTTCCATGTTCTCGCCCCTCGGCGTGGAGTCGAGACATCATATTCGCCGGCGGCCCGCGGGTGTGAAGATATCTACTTCAGCATAGGGATTACAAGGCCTTGTCTCCGGGCAGTCTCTATAGCCGTTTCGTACCCTGCGTCGGCGTGCCGGGCGACTCCAGTGCCGGGATCGGTGTTGAGGACCCGTTCAAGGCGCCAGGCGGCTTCATCTGAACCGTCTGCCACAACCACCATGCCTGCGTGGATCGAAAGCCCTATTCCCACGCCTCCCCCGTGGTGCACGGAAACCCAGCTGGCGCCGGAGACCGCGTTTAGAAGAGCGTTCAGGATGGGCCAGTCTGCGATCGCGTCGGAACCGTCTCTCATGCCTTCTGTCTCGCGGTAGGGAGAGGCTACAGAGCCCGTATCCAGGTGGTCGCGACCTATGACGATCGGGGCTTTAAGAGTACCGTCCCTCACCATCTCATTGATCTTGAGGCCGAACTTCCGGCGCTCGCCCAATCCCAGCCAGCAGACGCGGGACGGGAGCCCTTGCCACTTCACATGCTTCTGGGCTTTGGTTATCCAGCGGGCGAGGGACTTGTTCTCGGGGAAGAGCTCGAGGACCACTTGGTCGGTCCTTAGTATGTCTTCAGGATCTCCCGAAAGGGCGGCCCACCTGAACGGGCCCCTGCCTTCGCAGAACAAAGGCCTAATGTAAGCGGGCACAAATCCGGGATAGGAGAAGGCCTCCTCAAAGCCGGCGGCCTTTGCCTGGCCGCGGAGGTTGTTGCCGTAGTCGAAAACGATTGCGCCCCTCTTCTGCATCTCAACCATGGCCTGGCAGTGTCTCTTCATGGATTCCATGGAACGCTTCACGTAGGTGCTCGGGTCCTTCTTTCTGAGCTCCAGGGCTTCTTGGTAGGACATGCCCCCGGGGACGTACCCGTCAAGCGGATCGTGGGCCGAGGTCTGGTCTGTCACAACGTCAGGGACTATGCCCATTTCAAGGAGAGCCGGATGAGTTTCGGAAGCGTTACCGGGGACAGCAATGGAAAGGGGTTTTCCTTCTGCGAGGGCCGACCGCGCCATGGCGACGGCTTCCTCCAGCGTGCTTGCCTTGCAGTCCACGTATCCTGTCTCAAGGCGCCTTTCAATCCTGTCCCGGTCCACCTCCACGAAAATGCCCACACCATCATTCATGGTGACGGCCAGTGGCTGGGCCCCTCCCATTCCGCCCAGTCCGGCGGTTAGGACCAGTTTACCTCTAAGGGATCCGTCGAATTTCATGTTTGCCAGGGAAGCCAGCGTCTCGTAGGTCCCCTGCAAGATGCCCTGGGTACCTATGTATATCCAGCTGCCGGCCGTCATCTGGCCGTACATGGTGAGGCCCTTGCCTTCTAATTCCCAGAAGTTCTCCCATGTGGCCCAGGCAGGCACGAGCATTGCGTTGGAGATGAGGACTCGGGGCGCCCTCTGGTGGGTTGGGAAGACCGCCACCGGTTTACCCGACTGCACGAGCAGGGTCTCTTCGTCACCGAGATCCTTGAGGGCTGCGACGATGGCTTCGAAGCATTCCCAATTCCGGGCAGCCTTACCCGTTCCTCCGTAGACGATGAGATCGTCGGGCTTCTCGGCGACCTCAAGGTTGTTCATGAGCATCCTGAGTGCAGCTTCCTGCTGCCACCCTTTGCA
>DGDN01000103.1 GCA_002385465.1 Candidatus Fermentithermobacillaceae bacterium UBA3951 | reverse complement strand
CCTTTGATCACGTTGGCCTGCCTTATCGGCGTCTTCGTGTACGTGCGCAGGGGCCTTATTGACGGTGAGAAACTGCGCCTCGCATGGAAGGCCACCGTCAAACAGTCCTGGCCTACGACGCTGGGTGTTCTGACCATGGTTATGATGGCGCTCGTCATGAACGATACGGGAATGACCAGCGAAATGGCCGCCGGTGTGGCAAGGATCGCAGGCCCCATGTTCCCGGTGGTTTCGCCGTTCATAGGTGTGCTCGGGTGTTTCATGACCGGGAGCAACACCAACTCCAACATCCTGTTCGGATCGTTCCAGATGGAGACCGCCAAGGCCCTCGGACTGAGCGCCACGCTGATTGCAGGTTCGCAGACGGCCGGCGCTTCGCTGGCGTCCTCCATAGCTCCTGCGAAAGTGCTGTTGGGGTCGAGTACTTCGGGGCTCACGGGCAGGGAGGACGCGGTCCTCAGGAAGTGCTTGCCCTACTGCGCGCTGGTGGTCCTCATGCTCGGCATCCAGACGCTCCTCGCGACGTGGACGCTTACCGTAACGCCTTAACCCCGGGGAACTCGGTGCGTACAACTGAAGGGGCTTGGAAAGGGTAGGAGTCTTGCCCTCTTCTGTGGAACTCCCTCAAGAGGACATAGCGTCCACTTCGCAGAGCAGGTGATGCTTTTGGGTCGGGGCAACTTGGAGCTCCTGTTGGTTACCGTCATATGGGGTTTGAACGCGATAGCGGTGAAGGACGCCTTAGGGGCGTTCCTGCCTCTTCAGTTCAACGTAGTGAGGCTCATGTTTTCGGCTGCTTTGCTCCTCACGGTCATGGCGTCGGGAAGAAAGATGGAGTATCCGGCCAGGAAGGACTGGTTGCCCATCATCATAGCGGGCTTTTTGACGAATACCGTGTACCAGTACACGTTCATCAAGGGTATAGCCTTGTCGACTGCGTCGAATACGGCTTTCGTGCTGGCGACCATGCCTGCAACGACCGCTGCGCTGAGCCACTTCACCGGAAGGCAGCGGATGACGCCGCGCATGACCGGAGGGGTCCTCCTTACGGTTGTGGGAGTGCTGCTCGTGAGTGTGGCGGGGTCAGGCGCCATCTCTCTAACGTCAAGCGTCTTGAAAGGAGACCTGATTACTCTGGTCGGGACTCTCGGATTTTGCATCGGAACGCTCTACGCCTCGGATCTCACGAAAAGGATGAGCGCGACCTGCTACACGACATGGACCATGGTGAGCGGAGCATTGCTCATGGTGCCGCTTTCCGTGGGCGAACTTCGGGCGGCGGGATGGGGCAATATCCGTGCCCGTCACTGGGCGGAACTGGTTTTCTCGGGTGCCTTCGCCTTGGTTCTGTCGTATATCCTCTGGAATAAAGGAGTAAAGGAAAGCGGCCCGGCCAGCACCGCTATTTTCGGAAACCTCACCCCTGTCTGGACGGGCCTCTTCGGGTGGCTGATCCTCAAGGAAGGCTGGACTGCTGTGAAGTTTCTGGGCGCGGCAATCATCCTTGGCGGCGTATCCATGGTGAGAATTGGAGGGGCCGAAGAGTCACGTGACGCTTCAGGTACTCGGAGGAAGGGGGCTGCAGCTTGACGGCCGGTTCTAAAGGTTTACCTACCACAACAGAAAATCCGGCGCGGGAACGATCCAAGTCCGGTGCCTGCCGGCTTCCCATCGTCCAGTGTTCCACCGGCCCTCTCGCGCCGTTGAGCGGGGGGCGTTACTCCGACTGTTCCGCGATGCTCGAGGGCGTCAAGCAGCTGGCATGGCCTGCCGTAGAACTCCGGCTCTGGCTTGAGTGGAGAGAGAGCGCCTTTACAGAAGTCGCCGCGAGGATAAGGGATATGGGCGTTGCGGTTGGCAGTGTGCACGCTCCTCCAGACACCGAGTGCTTCCTGTCGACGCCCGGGCACGAGGAAGAAGCCGGCGCCTTGCTTTCCAAGTGCGCTGCGGTTGCGCGCGCATGCGGCGCCGGTACGGTGGTGGTACATGCCTGGGACCTCCGGAGACCGGGATTTGACAGACAGGTCTTGGTCGATTCCTTGTGCAGAGCGGCGAGACTCATGCATGACAACGGGCTCACGCTGAGCGTTGAGAACATCCCCGGACACACTTCTCTCTTGCCCCTTCTGACCGATGCCTGCCCGGAGGCCTTTTTCACGATCGACACCCAATGGACGGCGACGGAGGGGTCCTGGGATATGTTGCCCGGCATCCTCTCCCGGGTGAACAACGTGCACGTGCAGACGTTTGTGGATGCAGAGCACACCGGCGACGCACTCGCCGTCAGGCTGGGGCGAACAAGGGCAGGGTGTGACTTCGACGCCGAACGGTTTGTGCGGAAGCTGGCCGGTAGCGGATACAGGGGCATGGTGACCCTTGAACCGCGGGGGGTTGTGGATGCCGGAGTGACTGCGATAAGAACTGCTCTGGAGCTGCTTGAGCACTGGATCGGACCGGTCGGGTTCACCGGTGAGGCCTCTTAACGCCCGCCCGTACTGGGGCGCCGAAAACTCGGAGACGGCAGGATGAGATAAGGCGAGGTGGCGAAGTTGACCGATTCATGGGCTTGCTTCCTTCAGAGGTTCAGCACGCCCTGGCTGGACACTCTCGTATACTGGATTACCAACCTGGGCTCTGAGACGTTCTTCATCTTGGTACTGCCGGCCATGTACTGGCTGTGGAACAGGAGGTCAGGCTCCAGGATCGCCCTGGTTTACTTGGGCTCGGTCTACGTGAACTCGGTGCTCAAAGCGGCTTTTCACACTCCCCGTCCGGTACCCGCCGACTGCGCAAGGGTGATGCACCCGGAGACCGGCGGCGGCTATTCCTTTCCGAGCGGTCACGCCCAAGGGAGCACGGTCTACTGGGGGCAGACTGCCATAGAGGTCAAGCGGAAGGCCATGTGGGTAGCCGCAGTCGTGGGCATCGTGCTCATATCCCTCTCTCGAATATACCTCAACGTACACTGGCCCGTTGACATCGCGGGAGGCATCTTTATCGGCATAGTCATCTTGAGGGCCTACAACCTCTTGGCCATCGGCTGGGAGCACCTGCGCCCGCCTATCTGGTTGAGGGTAGCTTGCATAATCGCGCTTCCGACCGCCGGGGCCATCTTCTACAAAGACGCCACGACAAACATGGTCTTGGGGTTCCTCATCGGCTTTCCTCTGGGGAGCCTCATAGCCGAGGGGCGGCTCCGGTGGGAAGAGCGCGCTTCTCTTCCCAAACAGGTCCTGAAATTCGCACTCGGGATGGCCGGGCTAATGGCCGTGAGGTACGGGTTCAAAATCGTCTTTCCCGAGGGGGCGTTCTGGGACATTGTCCGTTACGGCTTTGCCGGGCTGTGGGTCAGTCTGGGCGCCCCATACCTGTTCGTCAGACTGAGACTCCAGGGTTAACCGAAGGCGCTTCTTCTCGAACTGAGACTCAGGCTTGGCTCCGTGCCCTCAGTCAGGTTGAGACCCCGGGCTTGGCCCCACGCGCATTTTCATGTTAACAAATGGTTAGCTATATGGTGCGCCGGGCGGCTCCAAGGTTCGCGCCTGGTTGTACTACAATGGTAAGTGGGTCCAGAGTGGGCTTTGTGCTTTTGGCCTTAGAGGGGGTAGACTATGAAGAAACTCACGACGTGGCTCTTGATAGTTGCTCTGGTCGTTGGGGGAGGATACGTCCTCTTAAGGATTAGGGAGTTCCGCCAGGCGAGAGCGGCCTTTCGCGATGCCGTCCAAAACACGGTTACCGCCTTTGTTGAGCGGAGAGATTTGGACGTCGTCGTAACCGGCAAGGGGACTGTCCAGACCAAAGATAAGAGAGCCGTCCGGCCCGGTGTTTCGGGGACGGTAACCCAGGTCCTCATCAAAGAGGGAGACCTGGTTCGGGCGGGGAGCCCGCTTTTCGTGCTGGAGAACGAGGTGCTCCTCTACCAACTCGAGCAGGCCCGGTTGGACCTTGCCCTGGCCGAGCAAGCCCTCGCGAATATGACCGGTCCGGCAGGCACCCGTGCCAAGGCCGAACTGGCCCTAAGGCAGGCAGAGCTGGACCTCGAATCGGCACGGGAGAAGCTGGACGGCCTCGCCGTTCGCACTCCGATAGGGGGCGATTTGTGGGACATCCACGTGAAAGAAGGGGACAGCGTAAGGGTTGGCCAGGTGTTGGCCACCGTCGCCGATACAAGCTCCTTTAGCGTGGACGCGAGAGTAAGGCAGGCCGACCTCAGGAAACTCACCATCGGGCACAGCGTGACCATCAAGCCCGGCGGCGATATGAAGCCGGTCTACGGCAAGATCGAGGATATTGGGAGCGAAGGGATCCCAGGGGCCAAAGGCATTGAGTTTCCTGTGAAGGTGTCAATTGATGACCCGGGGACCGACATCAGGTCTGGGATGAGCGTCCAGGTGGATTGCCACTTGCGCAACGGCTCCAAGGTCTCTATGACCGGGACCGTTGTCCCGAAAGACCGGCGAGATATAGAAGCGGAAGTTGCGGCTACTGTACAGGAGATCCACGAGCGCGAGGGCTCCATGGTTGAGGCGGGCGGGCTCATCATGACCCTTGAGCAAAGCTCGGTGACGATAGCCTACGACCAGGCCGAGACCGCCTACGAAAGCGCGAGACAGACCCTAGAAAGCTGTGAGAGCCAGATCGAGGAACAGCGCCTCAGGGTGGAGCAGGCCAGGGTGAACGCCAAAGATAAGGAGAACGCGGCAGCCAAACTGACTGTAAAGAGCCCGATCGATGGAAAGGTTACTAGCCTCACCATAGAACGAGGAGACGAGGTGACGGCCAATGAGGCGGTCGCCGAAGTGGTCGCTGTAACGCCGCTCACCGTAGTCATTCCTGTGGATGAGCTCGATGTTGCCCTCCTGTCGGTAGGCTTAACCGCCAAGGTCGAAGTCGATGCCGTGCCGGGGCGGGTTTTTGAGGGCACGGTATCCAAGATCGCCCACGAAGGAAAGGTCCAGCAAGGCATAACCAACTTCGACGTTACCATTGAGGTGGAAGCGGAAGAAGTCAGGCTGGGGATGTCGGCTACCGCCACCATATCGGTCTCGAGCAAGAAGGCCGTACTGTCGGTGCCGGTCGAGGCCGTGATATGGGAACAAGACCAAGCGTATGTAACGAAGATCGAAGACGGTCGCACCGTCAGGACGCGTGTGAAAGTAGGAGTCCAGAACGACCTCTATGCCGAAATCGCCTCGGGACTCAATGAGGGCGACGAGATTGTAGTGAGCGGCCTTTCGGATTATCCCGTTAACCTGCGCGGGTTTAGGATGTTTGCCCCCAGCAGATCCGGTTCCGGGTTGCGTCCAAGGTAGATTTCCTTCGGGAGGTGTACGAGATTGGTACTGGGTGAAAGCCTGCAGATAGCCATGCGGGCACTGGCGGCCAACAGGATGCGCACTATTCTCACCATGCTGGGCATAATCATCGGTATCGCCGCAGTCATCGCTTTGGTCTCGGCGGGCCAAAGCGCCCAGAAAACCATCTCAGACGAAATCGATTCTTTGGGCAGCAACCTCATCCTGGTCACCGGGCGCTCGGGCTTCCGTCTGGAGGCGGAGGACGCAACGTATGTTCTCGAACGAGTCAAGAGCCTTGTGAGGGCTATGCCCGTCATCCAAGTGAATTCAGAGGTCACCTACCTAAGCAACTCCAGGAGCGTCCAACTCCTGGGCGTCACTCAGGAGTTTCCGGAGCTGAGGGCCCACGGGATCGACCGCGGGCGCTTCGTAATGCCTGCGGATGTAAAGGGGCGGCGCAGGGTGGCCGTTGTCGGCCAGACTGTAGTCGAAAAGGTGTTTGAAGGAAGGGACCCCATCGGCGAGACCCTTACGGTGAGCGGGCAGCCCTTCACGGTGGTGGGAGTCATGGCCGAAAAGGGTGAGTCCATGGGTACCGATGCCGACAATGTCGTCTTGGTGCCGATCAGCACCCTTCAGAGGATGGCGGGGACCCGATACGTGAGCATGCTGTATGCGCAAGTTGAGGACATAGACGACACCGACGAGGCCGTCTCGCTCATAGAGAGGGCCTTTAACTCCAAGTTTCGCAGGTCGGACACTGTGAATGTGAGCAGCCAGAAACAGCTTCTGGATATCGTCTCTACCGTGACCCACACGTTCACGGTCCTCCTGGCTTCCATAGCAGGCATCTCGCTATTGGTGGGCGGGATCGGCATAATGAACATCATGCTCGTTTCCGTGACCGAACGGACGCGCGAGATCGGGCTCCGGAAAGCGGTCGGTGCCAAGAAGAGAGACATCATGATCCAGTTCCTGATAGAGGCCTCCATCTTGAGCGGCATCGGCGGGTCGATTGGTGTATTGCTGGGCTCCGTGGGAACCGGCATACTGGCCCGGCTGGGCGGATGGGCCGCGTCAACGTCGCCTTCGGCGGTACTCATGGCAGTGGGGTTTTCCGTGGGTGTCGGCATGTTCTTCGGGCTGTATCCGGCTTCAAAGGCCGCCAACTTGGATGCGATATATTGCCTGAGATATGAGTAAGCGTGCTTCTCCGGCCGGCTCTTTCCTTCTTTGGCACTTACTGCGTCTTGGTTCCAGCTTCCGGCCTCATGAGGCCCAGCATGAATTCATCAGCCTTGTTGATGACTCCCTCATTTAGGGCCGCTATCCTTCCCAGAGTCTCGTTGAGGGTGCTCCCGAGCACTCCCTGGTCACGTATGGACGGCCTGCGTTTGGACGCGCCTAAGCCTGTCAACATCCCCGTCAAGACCGAAGTGGTACCCTTGAGCGCGCAGGTCGCTTTTGCTCCGTCACATATCATCCCAAAAAGCGACGCAAGTGTCTGCGAGATCGCTTCTTCCATTTGCTCTACCGTCCCGTTTCGCATCCAGCACGTGGCTGCGGCTATTCCACAAGCCGCACCCACGCCTCCGCATGAGCAAGAGACTTCTCCCATGTAGGCCTTGACGAACAGGTTTGCCGAGTGGGCTATGGTGAGCGCCTTGCTGGTCGCTGCTTCGTCCAGACCGAGTTGCTTTGCAACGGACATCACGGGGACGCTAACCATGATCCCTTGATTGCCGCTGCCGCCGGAAGTGACCACCGGCCAAGGAACCCCGCTCATCCTCGCGAAGATGGCCCTGGAGACGCGGTTGGCGACTTCCACGATGGGAGTTCCACAGGAGTCCGACGAGCATACCCAGGTGAAGTCGATCACGTCTCCCGACACGAGGCCGGACGCCCTTTCTGAGAGTCTAACGCAGGACCGCGCGCCTTCGAGGAGCCATCCCAACCGTGACACGTCGATATCCAGAGCAGCTGCCACCAGGCGAGGGAAGTCCCATTCTCGCAGGACGTGTAGACTGCTGCGTTTGGCCTCGGTCGCACATGCTTCTGCAACATGCCCGTCAAGGGTGACTGTCGTTATATTAGTATGTGAGCGCTCAATGACCGCTTCGGCCACATGGTTGGCGCCTCGTACCACGCACTTCCCGTAAACTCCTTCGCGCTCGCGATCCCAGTGTACTGTCACTTGCCCGGATGCAGCCAGCTCGAGGGCTTTGTCAAGATCGGATTCCGTGACGTTTCCGAGGATGGTGAGCCCTAACTCCGGCTTTGCCGACAAGGCCCCCAAAGCGGCCGCGAGCTCCGGGCCCTTCTTCGCCGTATGCGGGAGACCGGCCGAGAGAGCGTTTTTGAGAACCCCGGCGCTCAGGTAGACTTCTATTGAGGCCGGAGGCTCGCCGAGAATGTGGGCTGCCTTAGCCGCGGCCAACGCGACCATGGCAGGTTCCGTGCAGACGCTTGCCCATGCTGACTGTTCTTTCAGTAATGTTTCCAAGATTCCGGAGTCGGTCGGGTTGTTCACCAGGATCATCTCCAGCGCATATGTAGCTCCAACGGCCTACTTCACATTCTACTCAGTTTCGACATCGATACTCCCGCATCCTCCATGGCTCGCGCAGTCCTTTTTCGCGGCGGAGGAAACCCCGGCGGTGCGTCGAAGACACAAGCCTAGGAGGTGTAGACCGGGTGGCAATCTATAACTCGCTGATCGATGTTATTGGCCATACCCCTATGGTACGTCTTAACAGACTTCCTGACGCGGATTCTGCAGAAATCGTAGTAAAGGTTGAGTCTCTTAACCCCGGCGGAAGCATAAAGGCAAGGCCTGCGCGCCGCATGATCGAGGAGGCCGAAGCTTCGGGAGACTTGAAGCCCGGAGGAACCATCGTCGAGGCCAGCAGCGGAAACCAGGGAATAGCTCTGGCCATGATCGGCGCCGTAAAAGGGTACCGCGTAGTTGTGTTCATGCCCGAGTCAATGAGCGTCGAGAGGCGCAAGGTCCTTGAGGCCTACGGTGCCGAAGTGCGCCTTACGCCCCTAGGCAAAGACATAAAGGAAACTCTGGAGATCTGCGTCCAGGCATCCAAGGATTTTGCCGAATCGACACCCGGTGCATACAGGGCCCGCCAGTTTGAAAACCCCGAGAACTGTTGCGCCCACGAGTACTGCACTGCGCGGGAGATATTTGAGCAGACCGGAGGCAAACTGGACGCGTTTGTGGCAAGCATCGGTACGGGAGGGACCGTGACGGGTATAGGCCGCCTTCTCAAAGCCGCCCTCGGAAACGTGCTCGTGGTTGCCGCCGAGCCGGACCAGGCATCCCTTCTCATGGATATCCCGGTCGGTTTCCACGTCCAGGAAGGTATAGGCGATGGAATCGTGCCCGAAATCCTTGACAAGAGCGTCATCGATAGGGCTATTCTCGTCAGCGATTTTGAGGCCGTCTCGACGGCACGCCGCCTGGCCAGGGAGGAAGGCATTTTCTGCGGCATCTCGAGCGGGACGAACGTGTTCGCCGCGCTCAAGGTAGCCAAGGAACTCGGGCCGGGCAAGCGCGTTGTCACCATAATCCCCGACGGCGGGGAGAAATACCTCAGCACGGCCTTGTTTGCGCATCGCTAGGTGTGGAAACAAGGAAGGATTGCGATTGAGGGTTGAGATGAAGGGCCGGGTGAAGACTTGGGCAAAGGGAGAAGGTGTCGCGCATGACTAGGGAGAGGCGGTCTATGGCTACGCGGGCGGTCCACGCAGGGGGAAAGCCCCCTCCGTCGGTGACCGCGCCGAAGGTCCCCCCAATTTACACGTCTTCCGTGTTTACATTCGACTACCTGGAACAGATTGACGATGTGTACGAAGGGAGGACACCGGGATACGTCTACTCGCGGCAGAGGAACCCCGGTATAGACCTCCTGGAGGAGGCGGTTTCCAGCCTGGAATGCGGCTCCGAGGCCGTCGCATTCGCTTCCGGGATGGCTGCGATAACGTGTTCAGTACTGGCCCTCGCGCAATCGGGCGATCACGTCGTGGCGGGAAGGGTGCTTTACGGGGGCACTCACACCTTCTTCAAAGAAGACCTCCCAAAGCGCGGCGTCGAGACCACCTTTGTGGATACTAATGACCTCGACGAAGTCCGCTCTGCCGTGAGGCCTAATACCAAGCTGGTCTACTGCGAGACCATCTCCAATCCGCTCATGGAGGTCGCGGACCTAGCCGCTCTTTCCGAAATTGCCCATGGGGCAGGAGCTCTCCTCGTCGTCGACAATACCTTCGTATCGCCTGTCCTCTGCAGGCCGCTTGAGCACGGAGCCGACATTTCAATAAACAGCACGACCAAGTACCTGAACGGGCACAGCGATGTAACCGGCGGAGTAGCCGTATGTGCCCCGTACGTTGCCGGAGATAGTGCCGGAGACAGGGCCGGAGAGCTTCGCGCTGGTGGCGGCTCGAGAACCAAAGCTCAGTCTCCAGCAGCGAAAGTGAGGGCCTTGGCGGCGCTGTACGGCCCGACTCCGTCGCCGTTTGACGCTTGGCTTACCGTAAGAGGCCTCCGTACCGTAGATCTAAGGATCCGGAAGTGTTCTGAGAACGCACTTAGGCTGGCCCGGTTCCTTGCGGAGCACCCCAAGGTCGGTGTTGTCCACTATCCTGGACTTGAGTCGTCTAGCTGTCACGCGTTGGGCAAAAAGTACCTTAGCGGGGGCTATGGCGGAATGCTGAGCTTTGAGCTCAGGGGCGGCACTCTGGAATCGGCCCGCGCACTTATAGATTCTCTTCGTATGGTGGAACTGGTCCCGAGCCTGGCGGGAGTATCTACCACGGTATCTCATCCGGGCAAGACTTCTCACAGGGCGATCCCTCCGGAGGAGAGGGGAGCCTACGGAGTCGGAGACGGGCTCATACGGGTCTCGGTAGGCATCGAAGATTACGCGGATATAGAAGAAGACTTCCGCCAAGCGCTGGATGCCGTGCCGGTCGCGTAGGCCGTAGCTGGTCACACGTAGATTGTGGCACCTCACAGGCAGGTTACATGTGGGGTATGGGTAGGTTTGGGTAGTCTTGTAAGGGCACACCCGGGATATAGTGGCTCCATCCCGGTGTGCCCTTAAACGCTTTGCGCCTAACAAACGAGAGTGTACCGCCGATTGCTGTGCGATCCTAATCGCCGACCCTTTCCACTGCGGATAGATAGATGTGCTTTTCCCAGCGAGCGTCTTCTTCAGGATGGTCTTTCCGGAAGTGAGCCCCCCTCGATTCGGTGCGGATGAGGGCTGCTTCCGTGACGGCGACGGCGGTCTGCCAAAGGCCTAGGTTTTCGACGGCAAAGAGTAGATCTCTCGAGGACTTGACCGCTTGTTTTGTGAGCAGGTCTTTCATCTCATCGAGGCGCTTTCTGCCTTCACGGAGCGTGTCGCCGTCCCTTACGGGCAAGAGGTGCCCTGACGAGTATTGCCTCAACGCCCGCCTGAGTTCCTCGGGGAGGATCCCCGCGAATGGCTCCCTGCCTCCGGCCTGGGCGGCATTTTCTCTCCACCTTCGAACCCACTCGCCGGCCTTGAGGCGTGGGGTAGCAGGGATTCCTCTTGTTACCTGCAGGCCGGGCTTTCGGGAGTCTCCTTCCACCTGATCCTCCGTCCCGCCAACCATCCGGCTTCTTGCACTAACGCCGGCCTTTGCCATATCTAGTGCGAGGGGCCCTTCGCCCTTTAGGTACGCCGCGGCTCCTTCGCCCGCTTTCCTTCCGAACAGTATGCAGTTCGTGAGCGCGTTTCCGCCCACGCGGTTTGCGCCGTCGACGCCTCCTGTGACCTCGCCGCATGCGAAAAGCCCTGGGATCTCGGTCTCGCCCGAGGTGCCGATGGCTACCCCGCCTGGGAAGTAGTGTTCAATAGGATGCACCACCACGGGCCCCGACCAGGGCGGCTTCGCCTTGGGGAACATCCGGCCGATGCTTCCTAGGTAGCGGTTCGTTTCCCATTCTTCTTGAGGGATATCCTCAAGGCGCAGGAGGACGGGACCTTTACGGCTCTCAAGGGCGATGGCGACAGTACACTTGTCTCTGGCAAGGAGGTTGGCATCACGTCCGGAGTCTATCCCTTCCTCATGAAGCATCTCTTTGAGGAACTCCCGCCCGTCTGCGCCGACAAGCCTTGCGGCGTCGATGATGCTCAGGTCCAGGAACCAGTGGACTCCTCCCGGTATGTCAATGCCGATGGGGTAGAACTGCACGAACTCCATATCCAAGAGATGGCATGAAGCTTCAAGGGCCAGGCGGTACCCGTCGCCTGTGATACGCTGGGGATTGTCTGTCCTTTCGAAGAGCGCCCCGCCTCCGCCTGCTGCAAGTATGACGGCGCCGGCGCGCATCGTCGAGACCTCGCCCGATGTGAGGTCCAGGCACTCGACACCCTCAATTCCTGCGTCTCCAAGGAGGAGCCTCATGGCCGCCGTGTTGTGTACGAAGGACACTCCGTAAGAAAGGCATGCGCGTGCCAGCGAGTCAGTAAGGGGTTTTCCTCCCAGAAGAGGGAAGTTGGGATTTCGCCGGATGCCCACCCCTCCTCGCCTCACCCTGAGCTTGACTCCGACTTCCTCCATGAAGCTAACGATGGAAGGGGCTTCGGAAGCAAACGTGTCCAAAAGGTCCGGGATGCTGAGATGCCGTCCCGTTAGGTAAGTCATCTCTCTGTGTTCTTCCGTGCTCATGCCGCCGACGCCCAGGGTGAAACCTCCGCCTGCGTAAATGGTGCACGTTGCATTTCCGGGTCTTACTTTCGAGATGGAATTCACCTTGACGCCTTGTTTCGCAAGAGCAAGAGCTGCCGAAAGGCCGGCGGCTCCTTGACCTATCACTATGGCTGTGTTTCTGTAATCCATGTTCTTAGCCTCCCGGACACCAAGGTACAAATGCATATTGGAAGACTTCCCTATGCTTCTTGAGATCCCTGCATCTTGAGGACCATCGTTCTTCACTTGCGCCGGGCTTCTCCGGAGTTTAGTCTATCCTTGGCTGTGTGGGTCAGGGGTTCGTGAGATAGATCTCGGGTCCGAGGCGGGTTGCGCAGGAAGCGGTTGGGAGACCTTCTGAGGCGCCTGAGAAACGAGGGTGGTAGCGTGCGCATAAAGGTAACGCCTGATGACTTCGTCGTAACCGAGATCGTCAGTATCGATACAAAAGGTGCTCCCAAGAGGTCCAAGTACCGCATCTACCTCATGGAGAAAACGGGTTGGAACACTCTTGACGCCATATCGTCAATTGCGAGTGCCAGCCGTTTGGACGCCTCTCTCATCGGTTATGCCGGGCTCAAAGACCGGCACGCCAGGACGACCCAGCATCTTTCGGTCCCATCCAGGTACGAGCTCAAGTCCCGGCGGGACGACATCCGGCTCACTTTCCTCGGGTTTTCGGATGATTACGTCTCCACAAAAGTGCTGGTAGGCAATCGTTTCATCGTCCGTGTGGGCGGACTTACCGGAGAAGGCGCGGAGAGCATGCTCAAGAGGACTCAGGAGATACGTCGCTACGGGTACCCGAATTACTTCGACGACCAGCGGTTTGGGAGTGTTGCTCACTCGGGTGATTTTGTGGCCGAGCGCATCGTGAGGGGGCACCTTAAGGGCGCTCTTAAGATCCACCTTTCTGAAGTGTTCCCCACGCAGAAAAAGGCGGAGAGGGACAGGCGGACCAAGGTATCGGAAGCATGGGGTAAGTGGGACAAGGTATATGAACTCTGTGAGAGCGAGGAAGACCGTGCCGTAGTCGCGCCGCTTCTTGGCGGCGCCGGCAAGAAAAACCTCCTCTTTGCCATAAGTGCCATTCCTCATGAGGCTATGGCGCGGTACATAGCGGCATACCAGGCCTTCATATGGAATGAGGTGCTGAGGAGGAGCGTTAGGGATAGTGGCACCCGGTTTCACGAGGTCCCCGGGAAAACCGGGCCCTACCTATTTCCGGTAGAGCCGCCTGTTGACGTGCGGTTTGACATCCCGACCGTCGCCTCAAAGCTGGCGCCTTGCCGCCCGGAAATAGAGCATGAGATAGACGAAGTCCTATCGGAAAGGGGACTTACGCTCGCCGACTTCAACGTGCGGGGGCTGCGAAGCAGGTACTTCAAGTCGTTCCTGAGGAAAGCCTGGGTGATACCGGATGGCCTCGCGGTCGGCGATCCCAAGCCCGACCGCGACGATCCCTCGGATGTGGAGGTGCGGGTCTCTTTCACGTTGCCGGCAGGCTCGTACGCCACAATGCTCTTAAAGGCCCTCACCGTCCCTATTTCGCCTCAAGGATGCGCCGTATGATGTCGTCTATGGCGGGTTCCTCCAGGGAGACGTCCCTGATTTCGCCCAGCGCCTGCATCGCGGCGATGACCGCAGGCGCAGGCGTTTGGCTTCTGTCGAAGAGGACTCTTACCGACCGTGAGTCGGCGTTTACGGAGGCAATCTGCCAGGCGTCCCTGGGCGGCGCCGCCGAGACCTCGCCCCCGGGCCCAATAAACGAGCCCGCGCCAAGTCCCTCGGGTAGACCGTAGTACTTAACCTCGAGGACCGTCGGTAGGTGCACCTCTCGGCGTAGAGACTCGAGCGTCCCGTCGTAGATCAGGCTGCCGTGGTTCACTATCATCACCCGGCGGCAAAGCTCTTCGATGTCTTTCAAGTCATGGGTTGTGAGGAGCACCGTGACCTCCCGAGAGGCGTTCACGGCGGCCAAGAACTCACGCATCCTGCGTTTTGCGACCACGTCCAAACCGATTGTGGGCTCATCCAGGAAAAGGATGCTGGGTCTATGGATGAGGGCAGCAGCAAGCTCGGCCCGCATCCTCTGTCCGAGGGAAAGGCGCCTCACGGGCGTGTCGAGGAACTCTCCTATCCCGAGGAGGTCGTCAAATTTCTTGAGGAATGAGCGATATTGGGATGCGCTCACGTCGTACATCGCAGAGAGTATATCGAAAGAGTCTATGGTGGGAAGGTCCCACCAGAGCTGGGTCCTCTGGCCGAAGACCACTCCGATGCGCCTCGCGAGGTCCTGCCTTTGCCTCTGGGGAGAAAGCCCGTCCACAAGCACTTCTCCCGAGGTAGGGTGCAGTATCCCGGTGAGCATCTTGACCGTTGTGGACTTACCGGCCCCGTTGGGCCCGATGTAGCCGACAAACTCTCCGGGACGGATGTCGAAAGAAACGTCGTTTACGGCGTCCACCCGCCGCTTCTCTTGGGAGAGCAGTGTACGCACCCCTCCCAAGAAACCCGACTTCAGCACGGGAACGAAATAGGCTTTACAGAGGTTCCTCGCGTAGACGGCGAGGTCTTTCGGGCCGGTCGTCACTTCATATCCCTCCTCCGGGTCACTCTCAAGCTCATCTGCTCAGGGATACTGGCTGCCGGTTTCTTTTCTAGGTTTGCCGGCTCATCCGGCAAACCTGGATGCTCCTCTGCCAGGTATCGTCCGCAAGACGCCATCCGCCTCATGGGTGTCTCAAGACCCGGTGCTGTGATACCGGGTTTCTCCCAGGCGCCAGAGCCATACCGCCAACATTATGCTAAGCAAGGCGACAACGGCAGGCACCGCCAAGTTGAGCCACGTTCCCCCTTTTCCCAGGAGATATCTCACAGGTATGTAGTTGCCCACGCCCAGCGGTATTACGTAGAGGAGCATGTTTCGGAGCCAGGCGGGATATATCTCGAGAGGATAGAGAGAAGCAGTACTCGTTGCGTTCTGCGTGAATACCTGCAGCTCTTCGATCCTCACTATGACGAATGCGGCCGCAGAGGTCGCGATACCGACGGCTGAGAAAAGGAGCGTCGTCCAGACTATCGCAAGTAGAAGGTGAAAAACGCTTGCCAAGCTGAGGACACCTGACGCAAGCAGTCCCTTGAGGGAAATCACCATGACGGCGGCTCCTTGGATGACGAAAGAAAGCCTCTCGAGGGCGAAGTTCCGTGAAGCCAGCACGAACAGGCTCGGATAAGGTCTTACGAGAATTGAGTCGTAGTCGCCCCGGACGATGTACCCTTCGAACCTGTCCACTTCCTCCAGGAAGGTCCGGTAGAGTCCCCACCCGATCTTGGAGACCGAGTAGAGGAGCCCTACCTCATAGATGTTCCATCCGGCGACGGTATGAAATCTCCAGAGGGCCGCCAACGCCACCATATAGTCGTAAGCGCCCATGAGGCTCTCAAGGAGGGTGGACGTCACAAAGTCGAATTTGTACTGCATCTTTGCCCTGACTGCGGCTGAAATGAGCAATGCGTACAGCCTGATTAAGCCTATTAACCGTCTGAAGCTTCCCCGGCTCATCCGCCCTGCACCTCCAGATTCCTCCGTGCTATCTTGGTGAGGGCCTGGGCTATCACGGTCACGATAACGGCCCACACTAAGCCGGGTAGGACCAGCTCGGGGCCCGAAAGCTCAAGGTAGATCCGCGCTGGGTTGTAGTTCAGGCAAGCGAAGGGAGACCACCGCGCAAGGCGATAGAGGCGGTCGGGCAGGACTTCCAGGGGGAACGTAGCTCCTCCGAACCCCAGGCTAAGTGAACTCATCACCCAGTACGGCGTCCTGATCTCGGTGGTCCAAAAGGCCGTGAGCCCAACCATATACATGTTGGCGGCTGCGATGTAACCCCCTAGGAGCAGCGCGAAGAGCGCCCATCCCCATGTCGCCGGGTGCTTCGGGATGTAGAAGCCCAAGGTGGACAGCATGAGAGCTACCGGGACTCCTCTAAACAACAGTCCGTACAACAATGAGCCGTACTCGGTCGCCAGGTGGTAAGCGTAGAAATCGATGGGACGCATGAGCTCGGTCGCGACGTTTCCGGAACGTACCGCGTCTCTCACTCTCGTTCGTACACGTATGCCGAACTGGGTGAACCATACGAAGGCCTGGTTGATGGTTATGTAGTGCACCATGGTGAGGGGCGCGTAATCGGCGAACCCTTGTGGAGGTATTACGTTTAACCAGAAATAGACCTCAAGCACGCCGAAGATCGCACTGGCCACCGAGTTCACCAAGTGAGAAGCGGTATACTGCAAGTTCTGGATGAACCCTTTGAAAGCCAGCACCCGGTATTTTCGAAGGCTATCCGGTGAAGCCGCGTGTCCAATGAAAGACATTATTGAGGCTCCTCTATCGTGCTTATGGGCAAGGTTTCGCCAGGGCCGCCAAAGCGAACGGAGAAAACAGTATCACACAGGCGAGGTGCCGGTCAACTGGAGAGGTTTCGGTAGGATCCGGTCGGAGCGACTTGTCCGGAATATCCGTGGTTAACTCAGACCTTGAATTCTTTAATGTGATAATTGACTTAATTCATATTCTTGAGTAGTCTAAGGTGAAGTGCAAAGTGGGGGCGGACGGATGGGAGCTGTTTCGAAGAACGATGCCTCATTGACCCTGCCCGCGGTTGTCCGCGAGATGAGCGGTTATCTTAGAAGGCCTTGGGGCATGGCCGCGAGCTTCTCAACGACGCTCCTCTTGAGGGCCGTAACCCCCGTTGCTACTGCGATTTTCTTGGCCCGCTGCCTCGATGCCTTGGCGTCCGGCGACTACCCGCGTTTTTTGACCGCCGTATGCCTCTACATCGCCGGCTATGTCCTCGAGACGGTGGGTACGACCTGGTCTATGCTGGTGAGGGTCGTATCATTAAAAAAAAAAAAAAATACCAGCAT
>DGDN01000115.1 GCA_002385465.1 Candidatus Fermentithermobacillaceae bacterium UBA3951 | reverse complement strand
CTCAACGGGCTCGCCCGAGTTCTCGTCGTACCAGCCTCCAATTTTGACCGTGACCGTATCTCCTACCTTTGCGTTCTGTTCAAGCCACGCGGCGGCCTTAGGGTCGCTGATACCCGGGATGCCCCAGTTCTTCGCCCCCTGCCTCAGAAGCTCTTTGAGCATATGAGTGCTGTCGCCGATCCGGTCGGCGCCGTCGGCTATCACCACGGGACCTTTTCCTTGGGCTACCAGCTCCATTGCCATCCTTGTGGCTTCTTCGGCACCGGGAAGAGGCTCTGAGAACGACTCCCTGAGACTCCATGCGAAATCGGAGATATCCTGGGCTATCTCCTCTGCCAGGGCCTGGTTGTTGTTGGTGACGACGAATACCGACATCCCTGCGTCCACCACATCCGCGTAGGCATAGCCAGGAGCCACAGAAACGCAGTAGACATCCGGCTTTTTCTCCCACTCGCGGCACCGGTCGTAGATGTCTTTCATGGGATGGTACGCAGAAGCCTGATAGATGCTGGCCGAGATGATGCCCGGCCTCCTGCAGGCCATTGTCGGCCTCATGTTCCCCCGCACGGTTTCAACCATGCACCTCGCGGCTATCTCGCCTATCTCTTGCGAATCGACGTGGGGATATGTCTTGAGGATAAAGACTGCGTCGGCAGCATCCGCCATCTCCTGGTCCTCGTTGGCGTGGAGGTCCAGGGTAACCATGATGGGGATGTCGCCCACGGCTTTCCGGACTCTCCGGACGAGCTCGGCTTCGGGCCGGGGCACACCCGTCACGGCCATGGCTCCGTGGAGGGCAAGCAAGACTCCATCAAGCTTGCCTGCGGCCTTTAGAGCATCCGCTATCTCATAGGAATACTTATCGAAGCACTCCGTCGTTAACCAGCTGGAAAACCCACCCGGGCCTTTGCTTGCGGCCACAGTGGGAACCATCTCGGCCCCTTCGGCCTCCAAGACACGCATGAAGCCGTTTATGTAGGTCGGGATCCCCCGGCTTCGCTCGAGGATCGCTTGACCTCTCACCGTACCTTGCTCAAATCTCTCTATGGTCGTGGGATCTTTGCAGAACGTACAGGTTTCGTCGGAAAACCCTGCTATACCTATTCTCATGATGGCACCCCCTCAACTTATAGTTCGTAAACCGTAGGTTCTAGTCCTCTAAGCCGTAAACCCGTTTTCTGTGGTTACGCGGGGACGGTTTCGCGCTGACCCCCTTGTCCGCTCCGCATTCTCGGAGTATAATCACCCAAACCGATAGTAAGGCGTTGACCGGGAACAAGAGGACTACCCAGGAAACAGAGAGCCTCCGGTTGGTGAGATGGCGGCCCAGAGGGACCTCGTACCCGCCCGTGAGCCTTCAGGCGATGAGTCTGACGGGGAGTCTACCCGATATCAGGGACGGAGTTTACGCGAGCCTTGAGAATCCTCAAAGATGCTTGGGCTTCCGTTGAACTCGGCGAGTGGGGCAACATGTTTGCCCAACATAAGGTGGTACCGCGAAGCGACCCTTCGTCCTTAGAGGCGAAGGGTTCTTGTTTTAGTACCTGTGGAGTCGGAGGAATGGTAGATGAAGGCAAGAACACCGGTAGGGACTATAGGGTTCATAGGCGCCGGCAATATGGCGGAAGCGATGATCCGGGGGATTATCGCCGCCGGCATCGTGGAGCCCGGGCAGATTGTCATTGTGAACAAGTCCAACAAGGAACGGCTGCGCCGGCTCACGTCTCAATACGGCGTGAAGGCGGTCCAGGGGATCCCCAAACTACTGGACCTCTCCGATACGGTAATCCTTGCGGTCAAGCCTGCGGATGTGACAGATGTGCTGGATGCCGTGGGAAATGCTCTAGGAACCCCAAGCCTCGGTGACGGCTCCGTCCCCAAACTCCTCATATCAGTGGTGGCGGGCGTCCCCCTGGCCCACCTCGAAACACACTTAGAAGACGCGTTCCATGTCGTAAGATGCATGCCCAACATACCGGCTCAGGTTGGCGAAGGCGTGATGGCAGCAAGCCTCGGAAAGGACTCCGGCGATGCCCATAAGGTCTTGGCAGAGACCATACTGGGAGCAACCGGTAAGGTATTCTGGGTCAGCGAAGAAGACCTAGATTCGGTCACGGCGCTTTCCGGAAGCGGCCCCGCGTACTTCTTCAGGCTGGCCCAAGACATGGCAGCCGCTGGGGCCAGGATGGGGCTGGACCCAGCCCTCTCCGAACAACTGGCAAGACAGACCCTTGCAGGCGCCGGAATGCTGGTTGCGGACAGCCGGACGAGCCTTTCGGACCTGGTGAGACAAGTCACGTCGCCCAATGGGACGACAGCCGCCGCACTCCGTGTCTTCGAAGGCAAGCGTCTGGACCTCCTTGTCGAGGAGGCCATGGCGCACGCCAGAGCGAGGTCGCGGGAGATGGCCCAGAGCGTTTCCCGCCACCTTCTCCTCCGGGCCAAACGAATAGTGGTCAAGGTAGGTTCATCCACTGTGACCGACCCATCGGGCGGGCTCAACATCAAAGTCCTTGAGGAACTGGTCCGCCAGATAGCCGAACTCATGTCTCGGGGGCGAGAAGTAATCCTCGTTTCTTCGGGCGCCGTCGCAGCAGGGCGCGGCAAGCTGAGCTCCCGGGCTCCATCGGCAGGTAGGCATGGCAACGCCGGCACCCGCTCCGGTGGGACCCTGACCGACAAGCAAGTCCTGTCGGCAGTAGGTCAGGCGGTACTCATGCAGACATATGAAACCCTCTTTGAAAAGCACGGACTAACCATAGCCCAAGTGCTCCTTACGAAGGACGACTTCACAATCGCCAAGAGAGCGTCGCTCTGCCGCAACACACTGGAGCAATTGTGCGCCAGGCGGATCGTGCCGGTCATCAATGAAAACGACACCGTGTCCATCGACGAGATCAAGCTGGGCGATAACGACACCCTCTCCGCACGGGTGGCCACCCTCGTAGGGGGCGGAGCCCTCATAATCTTGACCGACACTGACGGCCTGTTCAGCGCGGACCCAAGGAGGGACCCCAACGCGCGTCTCCTCAGGGTAGTAAACCGCGTAGATGAAAAGGTTGTGGCCATGGCGGTTTCGCCTGAGCTCTCGGCCGGAGACCCTGGGCAACACACAACCGACCCGGAAAGTTCGGAGGAACAGGAGAACCGCGTAGGCACCGGGGGCATGGTCACCAAGCTGTGGGCTGCCGAAATGGCCCTGAGTAGCGGCATTCCGGTGGTCATCGCCAACGGGAGCAGACCCGGCGCGCTGCTTATGGCCGCATCGGGCCAGGAAATAGGGACATTTTTCGCTCCCGAGGATGCCGTGGGAAAAGCTGCAGGAGAGGGGCGGCCGGGGAGTGACATTCCTGCGGAGGACACGGCTTTCAGATGGAGAGAAAAAGAGCATCCGACTCTTAACCGGGGGGCTAAGTCGCAGACAGAGGAGGTGGCCATGAGATGGAGGGACTGAGTATGGAACCTGCGGTCCGCGAAGCCGCTCAGAGGGCCCGTAAGGCGGCGGGCTTCTTGGCTACGGCAAGCTCTACCGCAAAGGACGGAGCACTCGTTGCCATGGCTCAGGCGCTTGAATCATCTGCCTCAAGTATCCTCGAGGCAAACGAAGAAGACGTCGCCGTCGCGCGTTCGTCGGGCTATCCGGCGGCGTTCGTTTCACGCCTCACCCTGTCGGCATCCAAGGTAAGGGACATGGCCGGGGGAATCCGTGCCCTGGCCGCCCTCCCCGACCCGGTAGGTCGAGTACTTGACGTTTTCGAGCGTCCCAACGGCCTGCAGATAAGGAAGGTCTCTGTGCCTTTTGGCGTAGTCGGTGTTATCTATGAGTCCCGTCCCAATGTCACATCTGATGCTGCGTCTATCTGTCTCAAATCGGGAAGCGCTGCCATCCTGAAGGGCGGGAGCGAGAGCCGTCTCACCAACCTGGCAATTGTTTCGGCTCTCCACAGGGGACTGGAACATGTCGGGTTCCCGAAGGATTCTGTCATATACCTCGATACTGCCGGGAGGGCCTGTGTCCGGGCAATGCTGCACGCCCGGGGCCACATAGATCTCTTGGTACCTCGCGGCGGGTCCGGGCTCATAAAAACCGTGGTCGAGGAGGCTTCCGTCCCCGTCTTGGAAACAGGAGTCGGTAACTGCCACATATACGTCCACTGCGACGCCGATCTCGACATGGCTACGTCGATAATCCTGAACGCCAAGTGCCAGAACCCGTCTGTGTGCAACGCGGTCGAGACGGTCTTGGTGGACAGGGATGTGGCGAGTAGGTTCCTTCCGGCCGTCTGCGAACGCCTCAGGCACATGGGCGTCGAGATCCGCGGTTGCAGGGAGACAGCGTCGAACGTTCCGTGGGTCAGTCCGGCTAACGACGACGATTGGGGCAGGGAATACCTCAGCCTCACCCTGGCCATCAAGGTCGTAGATGATCTTGAGGAGGCGACACGCCACGTCGCCAGGCACGGGACCGGCCATTCGGAAGCCATAGTCACCCAAAACGGAGAGGCTGCAAGACGGTTTCAGGCGGAGGTCGACGCGGCCTGCGTGTACTGGAACGCCAGCACAAGATTCACAGACGGGATGGAGTTCGGTTTTGGCGGCGAAATCGGCATCTCCACCCAGAAGCTCCATGCCAGGGGCCCGGTGGGCCTGAGAGAGATGGTTACGTTCAAATACTTGGTAGAAGGCTCCGGCCAGGTGCGGTAAGGAAACTGAAGGGAAGGAATCGCAGGAGAGGGCAGGCCGAAGGCCTAACCGAAACTTTTGCGAGGAACCACGCATAGACGCTAAGGTAGAAGCGCCATGGGTTAGGCCAGAGACCTGCCCCCTTCTTCCCTTTGCCCAGTCTTCAGTCCCACCGTAAGGACAAGGCCCGACCTCCTACTCTCTGTCAACCCTCTCGGTTACAGACTCTCTGAACAGGAGGCGGATGAGTTGGTACAGGGCCGCCAACCCGACGAGGGAGTAGACGACGCGCTCGGCCGAAGTCCCCTCACCGAAGATGGAAGAGACCAGGTTAAAGCCTGCGAACCCGATAAGGCCCCAATTCAGTCCTCCGATAATCGTGAGTATCGCGGCGATCCAGTCCAAAGCCGACATCCTCATTCTTTCACTCTCGCTTTCTGGAAATGGCATCTCATGGTTCCTGAGGTAGTTTGTTAAGGATGCGCCCAAATGATACAAAGACCCATCGAGAGTGGGAATCATGCATGAGGAGCGGCCGTTTACGGCGCCCAAGCTACTGCTCCGTTGCCAATACCTCGCCACCGGCTCCCGCCGGGTCAGCGTCGATCTTCACAAGCCTTGCGTACAGGCCGCCTTTCTCCAGGAGTTCCTCATGGCGGCCTTCCTCGACGATCTCGCCTTCGCTAAGGACAACGATCTTGTCGGCATTACGGATTGTCGACAACCTGTGGGCGATAACCACCGTCGTGCGACCTTCCATGAGCCTGCGCAATGCAGTGCTGATCTTTGCCTCGGTTTCGGTATCAACCGAAGACGTAGCTTCATCGAGAATTAGGATGGGCGCATTGTAGAGGAGAGCCCTTGCTATGGCAAGCCTCTGCTTCTGTCCACCCGAAAGCCGTACTCCTCGCTCGCCGATGTGCGTATCGTAGCCGCTCGGCAGCTCCCGGATAAACTCGTCGGCCCCGGCCATTTTGGCTGCCGCCTCTATCTCCTGCCTTGAGGCGTGAGGGCTCCCGTAAGCGATGTTTTCAGCGACTGTACCGTTGAACAAGAAAACATCCTGCAAGACCATACTGATATTCCTGCGGAGCGAGGTGAGTTTGACGTTCTTTATGTCAACACCGTCCACCAAGACCCTGCCTTCCGTCGGGTCATAGAACCGGGGTATCAGATTGGCCATGGTGGTCTTGCCCACGCCTGTTGGCCCGACGAGCGCGACCATCTGGCCGGGCTGTACCTCAAGGTTTATGTTGCGTAGCACAGGTACGTCATCACCGTATTGGAACGATACATCCTCGAAAACGATGTGCCCCTTAACTTGCGGCAATTCCACCGCGCCGGGGAGGTCCTTGATCTCGGGGATGGAGTCGAGCACCTCGAAGTACCTGTCGCCGGCAGCAAGGGCTTGCTGGAGCGATTCGTTTATCCGGTTAAGCTGTATGACCGGCTCGTAGAAGGAGGCCACATAGAGGAGGAAACCGGTGATATCCGCGATCGACAAGCCCCTGTGGAGAGCCATGATCCCTCCGAAGAAGAC
>DGDN01000073.1:3687-7301 GCA_002385465.1 Candidatus Fermentithermobacillaceae bacterium UBA3951 | reverse complement strand
CGTTAGCTGGGCGGCAAAAGCCAGGGGACAGAATCCCGGCGTCTTTGACGCACTGATCGATTGGATGCGAGACGACGCCGAATGGACAGACGACAAACTCGCCGAAAACGAGCTGATCCTTATGCAGGGCGTGCTTGCTCGGTTCAAGGAACAGAACGCGCAGCTCCGGGCATACTTGGCCGAACTGGAGCCGTCCGGCGTGGTAAACCCGGCGGTTTTCAAGGCGTTGGACCGGTTTGACGAAGCGCTGTCTGGCATATCCCACGATGAGCGCCTGACCGAGATAGTGGGCAAGGTTTTCGCGGACTTTTCCATCATGCGGGATCGTAGCATCCGGGAGCTGTTCGCAGGAGAAAAGACAGGCCCTGAGGGCGTCAATCATGTGGATCTGTACGGCTACATCAACTGCCTCAAGGACTTAGACGCATGCGTGCAGTGGGCGTTGTTCATGCCTGCTATGGTTGAGAAGCAGCAAAAGGGCTTCAAGGTGAAGAGCTTCGAGTACAAGACATTGCCAGCAATGCGCTTCATAGGAAAGGAAGACACCAGCGTGGAGGAAGCCGAGGGCCGCAAGAGCCTGTTCGGGCTCCTGAACGCCATGGACGAGTACAAGTCAGGCTGGGACTTTGACGTCTTCCTCATGCATCACTATGGGAAAAACGTGGATGTTGGTCCGGCGCACGGTTTCTGGGGACGGTTCATGAGGGCGGATACCCCCGTGCCTGAAGGATTTGTCTACTTCGACTTCGTGCCTGAGGGCGACCGCAAGCCGGGCCCGCCCTTCATCTCCCAGTTTGCGTTTGCCACCTTCTCTGGCGACATCGAAGCCATGCACAGACGCGATGGATACGATGTCGACGCCATGTACGATATAACCAGGAACATCATGCTCGGGCAGGGCGTCATGATCCCTTACCCCGACAAGTACTGGACCGCAGAGGTTTTCCTGGATGGTTGCGACAAGCCCAGCACCGCCTACATGTTCAGCGCCGAGGTGGAGGGGTAGGACGACGCTCCTGAGGACAGCCATCCCGGCAAGTCCTCGAAGCCGCGGGCGGGGCCCTCTGGGAAGGCTTTTACGCGGCCGGCAGAAGGTCCTAGGACGTCCAGTACGTCCCCGGGCCGGACTACATGGGCTTCAGGTTCTGGTTTAGCCGGTCGACAATCCTCTCCAGCCGCTTCGCCCTGGTAGCCTCAGATTTCGCGTCCAGGTAGAAGGCGGTGTATGTCCGCCTGACTGAAGGAGACATCTTCTGGAAGTTCGAGAGAGCCGGTTCATAGCCTTGGAGGGCTTCGACGAGTATGGCGACCTGTTCATCGCTGATAGGGGCAGCTTTGGGCGTATCCCAGGTGCCTTCCTTCTTCGCCCGCTCGATGGCCAAAAGGCCCGGTTCGGCCATTTTGCCCTCTTGGATGAGCCTCTCGGCAATGGCGCGGTTCCGCTCCGACCACTTGCTGCCCTTCCGCCTCGGCGTGAACTTCTTCATGTACGTGGTCTCGTCTATGCTCGTAATCTGGCCATCAATCCATCCGAAGCAGAGCGCCTCTTCGAGCGCCTCATCGGGTTTGAGGGTCTTCACATTGTCTGTCTTGCCAAAGACCATCCATACCCCCGGGCTCTTGTCGTAGTTCTCTTCCAGCCACCGTCTAAACTCGAGACGGTCTGCAAACTGTACCTGCTCGTTCACCGGTAGCGCCCTCCTGTGGCACGTATTGTCTCCCGTTGGGGCGAAAAGCCTCTTCCTCATCCCTTTCTCGACCCGGTCCTCCTTGCCCTTCCCTATTTTGTACGCCTCTCCCCAATGCCTCTAAATGACCGCGGTTGACTCATCCCGGCTCTTTCCTCACCATCACGCTATAGTCAACATAATATGTTGACGGAATGAGCTGGCCGGGCTAACCGGTCTATAGAATCTGTCTTGCTGATCTATCTTGCCGGGTTTGTCCGATACCGAGCGCAATACAGGGGTGAAGTACTATGAGTGAGTACAAGGATGCCGGAGCATTGGGAGCGGGCATGGTGGGGTCCTTCCCTAATACGCGGGATGCGCTCAACGAGGTGCGGTTCTGGGTCAGGATCCTGAAGGAACACTCCCTTTTCATCTCACTGAGCCTTCCGTGTTCGAGGCAAGACCTCATCGCAGAAGCGCAGAGGTTCTATGAGCTGTTCCAGGGACTTCAGAACCGGGTAGAGTCAAAGGCGGGGCTAGACCAGAGACTGGTCGACGAGATAAGGCACGCCGTCGAAGCCTTAATCGCGTTCAAACACAAGCTCATGAGGATGCTGGTCACATGCGAGCTCAGGGGTCCCCTCTATCCCCTCCTCCTCGACCACATCACTCGCGAAGCCATTCACTTTCTAGATTTCTTGAACTGCCGGCCCTGTAGCGACACACTCGTGGCGATCTTGAAAGAACAGTCGTTCTTCCTCAGGATCATGAAAGAACACATAGAGTTTATAATCTCTCTCCTAGACCCTTCGGAGCGGGAGCTTCTGGCGCAGGCGCAGGCATCCAAAGAAGTGTTCTCCGACCTTCTTGAGACAGCCAGAGACTTGAAGTCAATGGCCAGATCACGCCCGGAGCACTTTAACAGGGTAATCCAGTTCACTGAAACAGTGACTCAGCGGGTCACCGAACTCAGGAACTTCAAAGCCACTGCCCACGAGCTCGCCGTATTGTGCCGGCTCTTGAGCGCCATCCCTGACCCACTTCTGCTCGATCACGTGCGGAGAGAGGCGGATAAGTTCCTCCAGGAGCTCAAAGACATGAGGGCACTGCTCAGGCGCTGGGAGTGCCGCTAGTCTGTAGCCTTCTGCGTTATACAAGACAACGGTGGGAGCCGCGCTAGACGCCTCGGTGACACAACGACCCAGCGCCGATCGAAACGGCCATTCTCCGTGTCGCAGGAAAGCCAGAGCTCAGGCGAGGGCTAGAGGTGCCTCTCTAGCCCTTCTCGTGTTCTTCACGATGCCGTCCGTCCGCAGCCACCAAAAACCCGACCAGATACAGAGAGCTCAGGACCGCCAAGAAGCCAAAACCCTTGAATATGGAGAAATGCGTCGCCACATAGCCGAACCCCAGTCCAACCACGATGCTGGCCGCCCTTAAGCCCAGCGACTGGAAGGAATCCACGGTGGCCCTTATCCGTGAGTCCACGCTGTGGTGGAGATACCCTGACACGATGGGCTCCACCAGCCCGTACAGCGAAGACACCACGACCAGGGCGACGGCCCCCAAAGCGCCGGGCAAGACCATCACAGCGAAAGCGAGAGCCGTTAGGCCGACAATTGCAGTCAGGAGCGTCTCGTGCCCGAACACCTTGAGGAGCCTGAAGGCCGAGATGCCGGCGGGACCCCTACCCAGGTACAGGGCAAGAGAAAAGAACCCAAAATACCGCGTGGGAACCGACAGCCTGTTCAGGTACACCTGCCAGAACTCATCCGGGTAGGTGATGAAGGCGCCCAGGACCATCCCCGTTAGCACGACCCTCGCAACTTGCCTGTGAGACCGGAGGAAAGCAACCGAGCGGGCGACGTACTCGGTAACCGGCATCGCTGGAGGGCTATGTCCGCGGAAATCCGGCTCCACAAGGGTCAGAGCCAAAATGAGGCC
>DGDN01000073.1:0-3421 GCA_002385465.1 Candidatus Fermentithermobacillaceae bacterium UBA3951 | reverse complement strand
TCGGTCGCCCCCAGCCTGCCCACGTGCATTTCGAAGTCATCCTGCCTGCCTGACATGGCCAGTGAGTCGTACAAGAGAGCGTGAAGCGAACCGCTCTTTGCGGAGGTGCCGATACCCGCCAAGAAGGTAACCAAAGCGAAATGCCAGAACTCCGTCGCGTAGATGAGGATGAGAAACTCGGCGCAGTTCAGCAGGGCGTGAGTTACCAACATCCCCTTCCGGCTCCACTTATCGGCGAGTACGCCAGTGGGGATCTCGAAGAGGACCACTGCGATCGCGTAGGCGATCTCACAGTATACAACCTGCTGGATTGTGATGCCGCGCTGCTCCCAGAAGAGCCTTTCGATCACGTACGCCGGGACCAGCCCTTGGAAGAACCCAATCAGGAGCAGCCTCCACGTATTCGAAAGCGGACCACCAAGCCCGGTCGGCGGCTTGTACTTCGTGCCAAACATGCAGAAAATACCAGATCTCTCCTTCCTCGGCATCTGGCTATGACCTGAGAAGGAGGAGAACGCGGGCTACGTGACTCAACCTAATGAAACGGCTTTGAGTACGCCACGATGTGCCTCCTGAAATACGGCTGAACGCATTCACGAATTCTCTTGAGATCTCGTAGGTCCTCATAAACCCGTGACCAGCGGGGCAAGTCCAAGTTCTTCGAGCCTAAAGTTATCCGGGTTGTTCCCCCGCGCAAGGGCGCTGTAGTAGGACAGCATGTAAAGCGGGTAGACCAGGACCGAGCCGCTGAAGGCTTCACGGATCCCCTCCGTTGGTACCCGCATCGTATCAATACCTTCGCCCTCATAGGGCTCAGGGCCAACGCTCAGTACGGAGGCACCCATCCTTGATGCTACGTGCGCGAAGCGACCCACCCGCTCAAGGCCGGGCCCCGGGACGGATATGGCGATAACCAGCGTACCACTATCAAGGCTCACGATAGGCCCGTGGAACGCCTCCTCGATCTCCAATCCCTCACCCGCTATCAAGACAGCCTCCTTGAACTTCAGCGCGATCTCAAGGGCCGTCGGGTAGTTGGGTCCCGCGCCAACGATAAGCACTCTACGGAACCCAGCATACTTATCGGCCAGCATCTTCGCCTGTCCTTCTAGTGGCCGGCACCTGTCTAGAAGGTCCGGGATCCGCCTGAGCTCCCCCACCAACGCCTCTTCGTCCTTCGGCCTGATTCCCCTAGGCCTATCATGCGCCGCCTTCTCACCGGCCATTGGTTTCGGTAGCCTGTCCGACGACTTTTCGGCCGCCATTCCGGTTGCAAGAAGGTGACCCATCGCAGCGGTTTCTATGTAGCTCCTCGTCTTCGGGTAGAGAGGCTCAATGCCTCCGTCAATGGTAATGGCTATGTCGGCCCCGTGCGCAAGAGGCGAATCGGGCGCATGAGTGAAGGAGATGGTAAAGGCGCCGCGCTCGCATGCCGCGCGAAGAGCCTGAACGGTGGTACCGGTACTCCCTGAATGCGAAAAGACGATGACTCCGGTCTTCTCACAAACATTGCTCAACCGGTAAGAAGTGAATTCGAACGCATTGCACGCGTCCGCGTCTACATCCGTGAGGTCGTACAGGGCGTATGCCGTCGACATAGCGGCGTGATGCGAGGTCCCGCATCCTACGAGAAAAACCCTTTCGATGTTTCTCTCCAAAAGGGCCTTCCCGGCGGCGATGGCTTTCTCTGAAGCTCCACAGTCCAGACAGCGGCGGACGGCTTCAGGCGTCTGGGCTATCGAATCCCACATCCGGAAAGGGTGACTTAACCGTTTAGCACTGGGTGGTATATCGCTTGGTGCAGATCTCGGGCTCTTGATAGGGATGTCTTTCACATCATGCGGCAATGACATCTGCATCTTCCTGCCTTCCAATGTTCTGGCAATATTATCTGTGTATTGTCGGGCAAATGAAAGACGTCTGTGAGTCCGGTCGAGGCCATCAGGCGGGAGTGACTCAAGAACACGGATCCCCTTCCCCGCTAAGCACCTTGCGGGCAAGTTCCGCCTGGTCCTCGGGCACAAGCACCTTTATGAACGCCAAGCCCGGGTATGTGGCCGGAGGCAGCTGTGTCCGGAATATCACGTCTATCCCATTGCCCTCAAGGGCCGACCTCAAAAGTTCCCTCTCCACGTCCGTGCTAACCGTAGCGATCTCAACCAACGCCCGCCTTTCCATAGCCATCGTCCTCCCTGTTGGCTAGAGCAGGATCTCCTGCGGAAACGCTGACTCGCGGCAATGCCGCCACAGAGTCCCTATGTACCTCCTGGTGTAATATCGCTCGAGAAAGTGATACAGAAAGAAGCCTCTCTCCGTAAGGGTAACCGTAGATGACGATCTCACCGCCAGCCCGAGCACCTCAGCCAGTCTGGCCAGACGCCGGAGGACCGGTACTGCCAGCGCTTCCGGCGAGTCCAGATCGAACTCTCCCTCGTAGCAGCGCCAGAACAGGCGGTAGAGTGCCGATTGCCGGTCATCCATCCTGATTCCGAGGGCAACGGGCGAGACGTTCGCGGACTCAGGGAATTCCGCGACAGTCGCTGCCGCCTCGGAAACCGCAAGGCTGTTTCCAACTGCCGCCGTTCCACCACCGCAGTTTCTAGGATGAGCGCCGTTCATCCTCTCCACATACGCCCCAACGTCAAAGGTGTTCACCCAGAAATGCCTGCCAAGGTGAGTCGCCGCCCCCGCTCCTATGCCGAGGTAGTCTTCCCTTGTTATTGACGAGTACTTGGGAGAGCCGGGCTTGGTCCACGTCCACACCGAAGTCCGCAGGTATCCGGCGTCCTTAGCGGCCGAAGCCATATCGCGTAGGAGCCTGTACTGCCCCATCCAAGACAAATTAGTCTTCATACGCGTGAACGAGAAGTCCATGAGCGGGTAGGCCGCCACCTGATCTACTCCTTCTTCCATAAGCGTCAGCATGTCTGATACTGCTGACTCAGGGTCCTGCCCCGGGATGCCGGTCATGAGGTCGACATTGACCGAAAACCGCCCAAAATCCACGAGCGTGCGAAGGGCAAGAAGGGCGTCTTCCGCGCTGTGATTCCTTGCCATTCCCCCAAGCACGTCGTTATCCAGCGATTCCACACCGAGGCTCACCATGTTGACTCCCGCCTTGGCCAGACGCTCGATGATAGCGGGGCTAACATCATGCGGGTGAACCTCTACCGCCACCTCTGCACTGGGAGTGAAGTACTCTCTCAAAAGACCCAATACGGACTCCACCGATTCAAGGAGCGTGAGCGGCGTCCCCCCGCCGAAGTACACACTGAAGATCCTCTTCCCATCCAAATTCGCAAGAACGCGCCGAGCTTCGACCTCCAAAGCATGCGAGTAGCCGGCAGCAAGGCCGGCCTCGTACGTTGTCTTTGTGTACGTGCAGAACGGGCACAGAGAACGGCAGAAGGGAATATGGATG
>DGDN01000044.1:990-5040 GCA_002385465.1 Candidatus Fermentithermobacillaceae bacterium UBA3951 | reverse complement strand
AGATGTGTATAAGAGACAGGTCTAAGACACCGCCGTGGCCCGGAAGTACCTTTCCCGAGTCTTTGACGCGGGCCCAACGTTTGAGAAGAGACTCCACAAGATCACCCAGTTCGGCCAAGACACTCAAGACAAGCCCTGAGGCGACTCCGAACCAGACGGGTATCCCGAAATACCTTGACGATACGGCGCCCACGATGAGGGCCAGGCACACTCCGGATACGGCTCCTTCCCAGGACTTCCCGGGGCTTATGGAAGGGGCCATCTTGTGGCGCCCGAATGCCATCCCGCCGAGGTAGGCCCCCACATCCGTAGCCCAGGTTGCAACCAGGACTATTAGGGCCCAGGCCCGTCCGTTCTCACCTGTCCTGAGTAAGGCCAGGCAACCCAGAAGACCGCCGATATACATGATACCTGAGAGGGCAAACATGGCCGAAGGGACACTGCCTATCCTGAGCGATAAGGAAAGCACGATGAGGGCACCGGCTGCCAGTGCCATAATGAGACCGAATGAGCCGGTAAAACATGCGGAGAATACCACAGCCGTGCATACGGCGGCGAATAAGGGATCTATGGTCACCCCGGCAGCTCCCAGGAGCTTTCGGTATTCGAGGCCGGCCAAGAACGCCACGACCGCCAAGAACACCAAGAAGTACCAACCGCCAAAGTAAAACACGGAAAATACGAGAGGAGCGAAGACCAAGGATGACAACGTCCTCTCCTTAAACACCCGTATCATTCCCTTCCGACATCGCCGAACCGCCTCTCACGGCCTTGGTACTCGATAATCGACTTGTAAAGGTCTACGGGTCCGAAGTCGGGCCAGAGCACGTCTAGGAACACCAATTCCGCGTATGCCGCCCTCCACAAGAGAAAGTTGGAGAGACGCATCTCTCCCGAAGTCCGTATAACCAGGTCTACATCTGGAGCCGATGGCTCGTACAAGAACTGCCTGAACTCTTCTTCACCGGCGGCCTGGAGTTCCTTCTCCCGTCCTACATAGGAAATCGCAAGCTCCTTGGCGGCATCGACTATCTCCTGACGGCCGCCGTAGTTTACCGCAAGGAGTACCGTAAGCTTGTCTCCCGATGCCGTGTCCATGGCGAGCCTCGAGAGGGCTTGTACAACCTGACGGGGCATTTCTCGCCAGCGCCCTATGGGAATCACGCGGATCCCTTGCCTTATGAAATCACTCCGGTCTTCCTTGGCGTATTCCAGTATGAGGTCCATAAGGAATTGGACCTCTTCTCTGGGCCTCTTCCAGTTTTCGGTCGAGAATACGTAAAACGTGCAGAACCTAATACCCAAGCGAAGAAGAGCGGGGAGACACCTCTTGAGGCTCTCGACTCCCGCCCGGTGACCTTCGCTGCGTTTCATCCCCCTCGAAACGGCCCATCTTCCGTTTCCGTCCATGACAATCCCCACGTGGACGGGGATGTTTCCTGAAAGCGCCCTTTTCAATAAAGACTCTTCAAGATCGTCTCCCGCCTTGGATCTCATGTCATGAGGGGATTCAGAGATGCTCAAACCTCCATGACTTCCTTTTCCTTGGCAGCGACTACCTCGTCGACGGCCTTTATGTACTTATCGGTGAGCTTCTGGACTTTATCCTGGATTTTTCGCGCTTGGTCCTCTGATAGCTGCTTGTTTTTCTCGGCCTTCCGGATGACGTCAATGGCATCGCGCCGGACGTTTCTCACGTTAACCTTCTCGGCTTCGGCCTGCTTGCGGATGCCCTTCACTATCTCTTGTCTCCGTTCGCCTGATAGGGCGGGGATGGTGACTCTGATCACATTTCCGTCGTTGACGGGCATGACGCCCAAGTCGGCCTTCTGGATAGCCTTCTCGATTGGGCCCAGCATCTTCTTGTCCCAGGCTTGTACTACCAGAGTCCTGGGCGGCGTCACTCCGATGGTGGCCACCTGGTTGACCGGCGTAGGCACTCCGTAGTAGTCAACCATGACCTTTTCGAGAAGAGCGGGACTGGCCCTCCCCGTCCTCATCGAAGCCAGCGTTTTCTTGAGGGTTTCGATGACTTTCTTCATCTTATCCTCGGCTTCCTGAAGGATCGTTTTCTCGTCCATCTCATTCCCTCCCTACAAATGTTCCGACCTTCTCACCGCAAACTGCCCTTTCTATGTTACCATAAACATCCAAGTCAAATACGATGAGGGGTATCCGGTTGTCCATACATAGGGTAGTGGCGGTGGCGTCCATCACCTTGAGCCGTCTGCTCAATAGTTCCATATAATCCAAACGGTCGAATCGGACGGCGTTGGGATTTTCGTTGGGATCTGAATCGTAGACTCCGTCCGTTCCCCGCTTGGCCATGAGGATGGCTTCGGCCCCAATCTCGGTAGCCCTGAGTGCCGCTGTCGTGTCCGTCGTAAAATAAGGATTGCCTGACCCGGCCCCGAAGATTACAATGCGCCGGTTCTTTAGGTGGTGGATGGCTTTCCTCCGTATGTAGGGTTCGGCCACTTCCCTCATGTCTATGGCGGTCATGAGCCTGGTCTCTACTCCGAGACGCTCAAGCGCTACCTGAAGGGCCATGCCGTTCATTACGGTGGCCAGCATTCCCATATAGTCGGAGGTGGCCCTGTCGAGGCCCTGGGACTCGCCCTTTACGCCTCGCCAGAAATTGCCACCCCCGACGACAACGGCTATCTCGACGTCCATATTATGGACTTTCACGACTTGTTCGGCTACGCGGTCTATAACAGCTAAGTCGAGACCGAATCCGGACGGACCCGCCATGGCTTCTCCTGAAAGCTTCAGTATTACCCGGCGATACTTCGGGGTTTTTTCACCCACGACAATCCCTCCGATTCGTTTGTCTCTATTCTTCTATGAGTCTTACTCTCCTATCGCAATCCTTGCGAACTTGCCTATCTTGATGTTCTCGCCGAGTACGGCGACAGTGCTTGCGATGATGTCTTTCACTTTCTTGGAATCGTCCCTTATGAACGGCTGTTCCAAGAGGCAAACCCTCTCGTAGAACTTGGAAAGCCTGCCCTCTACGATTTTGTCGATGACGGCGGCGGGTTTACCTTCTTCAAGTGCCCGGCCCTTTTCCACCTCGATTTCACGGTTAAGATCCTCGGCGGGAACGTCCTCTTTGGAAACGTACTGGGGGTTGGCCCAGGCTATATGCATGGCGATATCGGCAGCGAGTTTCTGGAACTGATCCGTTCGTGCCACGAAGTCCGTTTCGCAGTTGAGCTCCAGAAGCACGCCGATCTTGTGGTTGTGGTGGATGTACGATGCCACTATGCCCTCGTCGGCCGCACGTCCTGCCTTCTTGGCCGCTGAAGCCAGGCCCTTCTTGCGGAGAAGGTCAATGGCTTTCTCCATGTCGCCGTTCGTCTCCTGGAGGGCCTTCTTGCAGTCCATCATCCCTGCCCCGGTCCTCTCCCGGAGCTCTTTGATCATACTAACAGTGATGTCGGCCATCTTTATTCCTCCTGAACTTGGGTTCCCTGTTTGCCTTCAAGGATAGCGTCGGCCATCTTGGACGAAATTAGTTTCACCGACCTTATTGCGTCGTCGTTACCCGGAATAACGTAATCAATCTCGTCAGGGTCGCAGTTGGTATCGACTATGGCGACCACGGGGATCTCGAGACGCCGCGCTTCCAGAACCGCAATGTGCTCCTTCCGCGGGTCAACGACAAACATTACGTCGGGAAGGTCCTGCATTCCCTTGATGCCCGAGAAGTACTTCTCGAGTTTGGCCTTGTCTTTCATGAGAAGGGCTGCTTCCTTCTTGGGGAGCCTCTCCAGGTAGCCGGTGGTCTCCCACTCCTCAAGCTCCATGAGTCGTTGGATGCGCCTTCTAATGGTCGAGAAGTTGGTGAGAGTCCCGCCGAGCCATCTCTGGTTCACGTAGAACTCGCCGCACCTTTTTGCTTCCAACTCCACTGCTTCCTGGGCCTGCTTCTTGGTTCCCACGAAGAGCACCCGGCCGCCCGATTGAGCGGTAGCGCGCATGAAGTCATAGGCTTCTTCGAGCATGCGGACTGTTTTTTGAAGGTCGATGATGTAGATGCCGTTG
>DGDN01000044.1:0-769 GCA_002385465.1 Candidatus Fermentithermobacillaceae bacterium UBA3951 | reverse complement strand
CCACCTGCGGGTCTGGTGGCCGAAGTGCACTCCTGCTTCCAGGAGCTGCTTCATTGAGACTACTGACAAAATAACACCTCCACGGTTGTTCCTCCGCGCCTTCGACGGCTCAGGGACTCCATTCGGAGCACCGGCAAGAGCCTCCGGCAGCGTGTGTACTGTTGAGACCGGACGTAGTATATCACAAAAGAAAGCACGATCGCCCAAATTCTCGCAAAAGAGATCTGGGTTCAGATGCCTTTTATGTCGAGGATTTTTCCTTTGGAGGGGTGCAGCGTAGAAGGCTCTTCTCTTTCGTCTCTTCCGCCCCGGCGTTCAGGGTTGGCCTCATAGAAGGTCCCGCCGCCTCCAGGGCTATCTGTATCTGTCTTGTTGTCGGTCCAGGTCTTCGTCGTCTCACCGACCGTTTGATTCTTATGGGAAAGCTCTTTGGCAAAGCCAAGCATCTGGCTCTGGGCTTGAGCCTCGCCTTGACGCACCAAAGTGGACGCGTACCTGGCCACGTCAGGTGACCTCGGTAGTGAAGTCAACGCATCCAACGGTTTCATGCTCTTCTCGCCCCCATGATGATCTTATCGATGGGAGACGTAAACTCGTGAACGTCCATACCCATGACGAGCCTGGTGCCCGGAAGGACCCGGTCTCCCTGGAAGTATCCTTTAGGCGAGTCGCTCAAGTTCTTTCTAAGGAGGTACAAGCGTTCACGAATGGCTTTCTCTCGTTCCTGGAGAAGCCTCTTTCCTCTTAACAACCGTATTCTGTCCATCGG
>DGDN01000047.1 GCA_002385465.1 Candidatus Fermentithermobacillaceae bacterium UBA3951 | reverse complement strand
AGATGTGTATAAGAGACAGCGGCGGCATCGAGCACGTCCTCATCCACTTCGACCAAGAAACCCTCGAGAAACTCCAGGTCGGAGACAAGATCCAGGTCAAAGGCTTCGGCCAGGGACTTCAGCTCACCGACTATCCCGAAGTGAAGGTCATGAACACAGACCCCTCGTTCCTCCACAAAATGGGCATCGTCGAAAAAGGCGGTGTGCTGGAAGTGCCCGTCGCCCACATCGTTCCTCCCGAGTTCATGGGTAGCGGCCTCGGGGCAAATTCGGCGGAGCGCGGAGACTACGACATCACCTCAATGGAATGGGGCCGGCTTCAGGAACTCGGGCTGGACAAAATAAGGCTCGGAGACATAGTGGCCATCGCCGACTCTTCGTCCTTCTACGGAAGAAGCTACCGCAAGGACGCGGTCATCATAGGCATCGTGGTCCACTCCAACTCTTATGTATCCGGCCACGGCCCGGGCGTTACGAGCCTTCTCACTGCCCTTAACAAAAAGATCAGGCCGGTCAAGGTCGAAAAGGCCAATATCGCCGAGTACCTCGATCTAAAGTAGGTGGGGCGATATCCATAATCCACCACGCGGTGTCACCGGCCGGATTCCTCAATCGATGTATCCGGCCGGGTAATTGCAGGCTAACCGTATGACGGGAGAGCAAGCTCCTTGTAGGTCTCTATGAACGGGAGCGATTGGCTAGGCAAGGGAGGTAGGCATAATGATGGAAAAAAAGCCCCTTGACCCCGAAACGTGGTTCCACACGAAGAGGGCAAAGGCTTGTGTCGCAGCCTTGAACAAGGTGGGCTTTACTGCGGTCTACGCGGCCACGAGGGACGAAGCCGTGAAAACGGTACTCGACGCCATTCCGCAAGGTGCGTCGGTAGGTATCGGAGGGTCGGTCACCGTCAGGGAACTGGGGATCCATGAGGCGCTCAAAGCCCGCGGCAATACGGTGTACGACCACTGGGACCAGTCCCTGAGCAGTGAGGAGAGAGCGAAAGCCCGCAACAGCCAGATCACCGCCGATGTGTTCCTATCAAGCACAAATGCGGTCACCTTGAAGGGCACGCTCATAAACATCGACGGCAGTGGAAACCGGGTAGCATCCATGATCTTTGGACCTAAGACGAGCATCGTGGTCTGCGGGTACAACAAGATCGTCGCTGACGTCGAAGAGGGGCTGGCCCGCGTCCGGAACTATGCGGCGCCGGTGAACTATAAACGCCTCGGGATGGAGTTTGACCAGAACGCCAGCGACGTCGAGAAGGCGAAGTTCTATGCCATTACAACCATCCTGGCGGCCAAACCCGGCGGCAAGGAGAAGTTCGTGGTAGTGGTCGTAGGCGAGAAACTGGGTTACTAGAAGCGCCAGGTGTTACCGGACTCGCCCTTCCTTGGTATATATTAGTACCGGGAAGGGCGGTCTTAACACAAGGCGATGCTGAAATTAACGTTGGCAGAAAAAGTCCTAACTTTCGTAAGGGAACGGACATCGCCCGAGTTCTGAGCGTTCTAGTTCTGAGTGCTCTAGAAGGAAATTGACTCGGAGAGGAGTTGGTCCCTTGCTTCCCACTCATCCGGAAAGCCTTCTTATCGCCCGGTCCCTCCACAAAGAGTACGACAGACACCCCGTTGTGAAAGACCTAAACTTGGCCATAAGGCCGGGAGAAGTCTACGGACTCCTGGGGCCCAACGGCTCGGGGAAGTCGACGACCATCCGGATGCTCACAGGTATTCTGGAACCCACAAAAGGGACTGTATCAGTGTGCGGGCACGACATGAAGCGAAGTCCTGAGATGGCAAAGGCCTCTCTGGGATACGTCCCCGACGAGCCCGTCCTCTACGAGAAACTCACTGCCCTGGAATTCTTGGACTTCGTGGGCGAGCTGTACTCGCTCCCCAAAGCCGTAAGGCGGGCTGCGATGAGAGAAATGCTGCACCTCCTCGACTTAGAGGACAGATCAGGCGACCGGATCGAGTCGTACTCAAGGGGCATGAAGCAGAAGGTCGCCATCTCGGCAGCTCTACTCCACAACCCGCAGGTCCTCATCATGGATGAGCCAATAACCGGCCTGGACCCCATCACAGTACGGGTTCTCAAGGGGATGCTCAGGAAAATGGCCAGGTCCGGAGCGGCTATCCTCCTCTCGACGCATATCCTTGAGGTGGCTGAACGCCTCTGCGACAGGATAGGGATTCTGGTAGACGGGTTCTTGGTCGCGGAAGGGACTATGGCCGAACTGAGCGCAAAGGCCCCCGAGATGTCGGTGGGCGGGACAACGCTGGAAGACATCTTCGTGGGCCTGGCCGCCGGCGAAGAGCACAAGGATATTATAGATTCCCTTGAGGCCGATGAGCGGGAAGCGTCCATCGCATCGCCCAGAGGCGGAGGACCCGCCAATCAAGAAAGGAACGTTGGCGCATGAGAGCCGCCTTTCGCATGCTGTGGGTCGGCCTGAAAGCCAGAATGCGCTTAGTAAGCGTGTGGTCATGGATCTTCATGGCGATAGGAGCCATCCTGGTGCCGCCTATCTCTTACTGGTTAGGCCGGGTTGTAGGGTCCGCGTCGGAAACGATAAGCCCGGAGTACCTCCTCCCGTTCTTGACGGGCGCCCTAAACGTCATCCTCTTCATGCAGATAGGAGCTTCTTTCAGTTCGGCTTTTTACCACCTGTACTTGTCTCGAGATCTCCCTCTCCTCCTGGCCTCACCTTCGCGTCCCAGGTCGGTGATCCTGGCAAAGATGCTGGAAGTAGCCGGCTCGGGGCTCGTTACCTACGTGTTTGCGGGCATCCCGTTGTTAGTGGCTCTCGGCGTGGCGTGGTACGCGCCTCCCTGGTACTACGTCCTGGCGGTCCTGGCGGGACTGCCCTTTGCCGTCCTCCCCGCAGTGCTGGCGGTACTCACTAATTTGCTTGTAATAAGGATACTCCCGCCCTACAGGTCTAAGGAGATCACAGCCGCGCTGGGGACGATCGCCGGCGCTATTACGTATCTCCTCTTCCATGTGGCGAGTTCGTCCGAACTATGGAGACAGGCCAGAGATGCAGGCCCCTCGGCTTTCTCGCGTTTTTTCGGGAGGCTGGGACCTTCCTGGTCACCCTCTACGCTCCTGGCAAGGGCCGTAGTTGAGGGCCTCTACGAGAGGTGGGCTCCCCTACTGGTCTCGGGCGTCCTCCTTACAGGCGCTGTGCTCGCGCTCTTCGCGTTTGTCGCGACGAGGACTGAGAGGGCTTACCTCACCGGTTGGGCCGCATCTCGCGAGGGGCGCAGGGGACGAAAGGCCTCCCCCGTGCCGAACGGCGCGCCCGGCCATGTGTTGCTTCCTACGACCGGCCGCGCACCGGGTCCGACATCGCGTTCGGTGCCCGAGACGGCGTCCGGGACTCGTTTGGAATACGCCGAGCCGCTTGGTGGCGGAGCCCGCGCGAGCCGTGGGATCCAAGCCTCGCCCGGTCCTGCTCCTCTTTCGGTTGAGGTTAAGGCCCTGTTGGTTGAGTCAAAGCTCTTGCTGAGAGACATCCAAAGCCAATCCCAGATCCTCTATGTCCTTATTGTGGTCCTGGCGATGCGGCTCGGCCCGGGAAGGGGCGGGACGCCCGCCGAAGACCGAGCATTCGCATTGATCCCCTTCTTTTTCCTCGCGTTGAGCGGGACTTACGCTTCGTGGTCTTTGAAGAACATGTTTCAGACGGTCCGGTTACTCCGCCAGGTTCCGTGCGATCCGGCGAGAGTCATGAGGGGTAAAGCGTTCTTCTACGGAATCATCCAATCGGTCTGCATCGCTTTTCTTGTAGTGGTCCTCAAGCTCTTTGGCCGCATTGCCCTGGACGACTTCCCGGCCATATGGGTCATATGGCTTGCCCTGTCCTTTGCCACATCGGCCACGACGGTGGCTGCTGCCGCTCACAAACCGGAGATCCCGCAGGCCACCGGGGTCCCGAGGCTCGACTTGGGAGCGGGTCTTGCCGTCACGTTTGCAAACGTCGCCGTCGCCGTCGTTTCGGGTTTGCTGTATATGAGTGGGCTGGCCCATTCGCGCTACCATTCGCCCGCTCTGGTTTGGCCATACGCGGCAGTGGCAGTCATCGTCAATGCCGGGGTCTTCGTCTATGCAACGAACATGGCCGGGAACATGACAAGGGGCACTCCTCCGG
>DGDN01000095.1:7330-7503 GCA_002385465.1 Candidatus Fermentithermobacillaceae bacterium UBA3951 | reverse complement strand
ACTTCCTGTGGGAAGCCTGGCTCAAGGTTTTCACGAACACTGGTCCAGAAGCCATTGAGAATAGCACCCAAGGGAAAGGCCCAAGGGAGTACCAAGAGCTCATGGAGAGGTGCTTCAGGGAGTACTACCGGGTGTTGAAGCCCGGAAGATGGATGACGGTGGTGTTCCATAAC
>DGDN01000095.1:0-7091 GCA_002385465.1 Candidatus Fermentithermobacillaceae bacterium UBA3951 | reverse complement strand
CCGGATCTGGAACGCCATCCAGGAAGCCATCATGCGGGCAGGGTTCGTTATCGCAGACGTGCGCACACTGGATAAACAGCAGGGGACTTTCAAGCAGGTCACATCTACCACTGCGGTTAAGCAGGATCTGGTTATCTCGGCTTACAAACCGAACGACGGACTTGAGAAGAGGTTCCGACTGAAGGCAGGGACTGAAGAAGGCGTATGGGATTTCGTTCGGACACACCTGAAGCAGCTTCCTGTGTTCTTGGAGAAGAACGGTAAGGCGGAACTCATTGTCGAACGACAGAACTACCTCCTGTACGACCGCATGGTTGCTTTCCATGTGCAGCGGGGTGTCTTTGTGCCCATGGGAGCGGCTGAGTTCTATGCTGGCCTGACAAAGCGCTTCCCCCAGAGAGACGGCATGTACTTCCTCCCTGACCAGGTGGTGGAGTATGACAAGAAGCGATTGCAGGTACAGGGAGTTGAACAGCTGTCGCTCTTCGTGAACGATGAAAAGACATCGATCCAGTGGCTGCGCAAGGAGCTATCGGAGAAACCACAGACATATCAAGAGCTCCATCCCAAGTTCCTGGTGGAGCTTCGCAAGGCCCGGCATGAGAAGTTGCCTGAACTGCTGGAGCTGTTGGAGCAGAACTTCTTGAGAGATGACGATGGTCGATGGTATGTCCCGGACCCGGGAAGACAAGCCGACCTTGAGAAGGTGAGAGAGAAGGCGCTTCTCAAGGAGTTTGAAGAGTACAAGCGGGGCCACGGGAAGCTCAGGGTGTTCCGCACCGAGGCCCTGAGGGCCGGGTTCAAGGCATGTTGGGTGGCGAAGGACTACAAGACCATAGTGGAAGTGGCAAGACGCATACCAGATTCTGTTCTTCAGGAGGATTCCGCTCTCCTCATGTACCATGACAATGCCCTGATCCTGCTTGGGGAACGATAGCCGGCCTTGTGAGGTGTTGGTGTTGGCGCTGGCCCGGAGATATCAGCCAGGAGATTGGAGCTGGAGTCTTAAGCATCGCGAACCGGTCAAAGTCATCGAAACGTTGGACCTGTGGGGAAAGGTTGTCTACCGGGCCTGGTCCACGAGCCTGGAGAAGGTCGTTCAGCTTCAGGAAGAAGATCTTACTTCCATCACGCAGGCTGATGTTCCTGGTCGAGAAAGACTCCTGTACACGGTAGCTGCAGCCCGCATCCAGGAGAGCCTGGCCCATTCGGACATCCTTGTCGCCCCGCTCGAGGCTCGCGTTGTGCCCTTGCCCCATCAGATCTATGCGGTGTCTCGAGCTCTCTCAGATGACAGGGTGCGCTACCTCTTGGCTGACGAGGTAGGGCTGGGGAAAACGATCGAGGCCGGCCTCATAATGCGAGAAATGAAGCTCCGGGGACTTGTGAGGCGCACGCTGATCGTCGCTCCGAAGGGGCTAATCATGCAGTGGGCACAGGAGATGGAAGACCGTTTTTCCGAGCGCTTCTACGTGCTGGAGCCTCCTGAAATCTCGGCTCTCTCTCAGTTCGATGGGGATTCCAACTTCTGGCGAAGGTTCGATCAAGTCATCGTGCCGATGGACGCAGTGAAGCCTCTTGAGTCTCGAAGAGGTTGGAGAAAAGAGCAGGTGGACCGGTACAATCGGGAGCGCTTTGAAAGCCTGCTTGCCGCAGGATGGGACCTGGTGATCGTCGACGAAGCCCACAAGATAGCTGGAAGCACCAGTATGGTAGCCAGGTACCGTTTGGGAAGAGGGCTTGCCCAGGTCTCACCGTACCTCCTCCTTCTCACCGCTACTCCCCACCAGGGGAAGACCGAGTCGTTTCATCGTTTGATGTCGCTTCTCGACAGCGAGGCTTTCCCGAGCGTCGACTCTGTGAAGAGGGAGAGAGTGTCTCGCTTTGTCATCCGCACCGAAAAGCGCCGTGCGATAGACGAGAAGGGGAGACCTCTGTTCAAGCCTCGTCGCACGCAGCTCGTGCCCGTGGCTTGGAGGACTCAGCATGTGAAGCAGCGGAAGCTGTACGATGCCGTCACCGAATACGTGAGGGAAGGATACAACCGGGCGCTCAAGGAGAAGCGAAACTACGTCGGTTTCTTGATGGTGCTGATGCAGCGCCTTGTTGCCAGCAGCACGAGGGCGATTCGAACAGCCCTGGAGCGAAGACTGGAGGTAATCGAAGAAGAGGCGCCCGGTCATTTTGTGGGGCTTGATAACCTGGAAGAAGACTGGTGGGACATTGACGGGCAAGCTCAGCTTGAAGAACTACTCAAGTATCGCCTGGAGGGTTTTGCCAGCGAACGCGAACAGGTAAAGAGCCTTCTGTCTCTTGCACGCGAATGTGAGTTCCAGCCGGATGCCCGGGCCGAGGCTCTACTCGACTGGATGTACCAGGTGCAAGCTGAGGAGAATGATCCTGAACTCAAGTTCCTTATCTTTACCGAGTTTACGGCAACCCAGGAGATGCTCAAGGAGTTTCTGGAAGACAGGGGCTTTTCCGTGGTTTGCCTGAACGGATCAATGGGTTTGGAGGAGAGAAGAAGGGTTCAGCAGGAGTTTTCAGGCAAGGCAAGGATCCTCGTCTCCACCGATGCTGGCGGAGAGGGCTTGAACCTGCAGTTCTGTCATGTTGTCATAAACTACGACCTTCCCTGGAATCCCATGCGGATAGAGCAGCGTATCGGGCGTGTGGATCGCATTGGCCAGCAGCATGTTGTCCGGGCGCTGAACTTGGTCCTCGAGGACACCATCGAGCATCGGGTGCAAGAGGTCTTGCAGGAAAAGCTTGCGGCCATCCTGGCTGAATTCGGAGTTGACAAGATGAGCGATGTCCTTGACTCGGGTGAAGTGGCTTCCGACTTCGAGGAGCTGTACAGGGAAGCGATCCTCCGTCCCGAACAGCTGGTGCCGAAGGCGCAAGAACTGGAATCTGAACTCAGAGAACGATTCCGAGAGGCGATCGCCGGAAACCTCCTTCTCACGGCAGACGGCGAGTTGAGTCCGGCAGTGGTGGAAAGGCTTTCCACCCATCCGCTTCCGTATTGGACTGAGCGTATGACTGTGAACTACCTGCTTTCTTCAGGGGGAAGAGTTGAGCCTAAACTTGCAGGCTACGATGTGATCTGGCCAGACGGCGTTGCTATGGAGGGTGTGTCTTTTTCGAGACAAGAAGCCGACGCGCACTCCTTATCTTACCTTAGTCTCGCAGAGCCGAGGGTACGCGACATTATGTCACGTCTGTCTTTCGTTGTGTCCGGCCAGCCAATCCCGAGGGTGAGACTCAGGAAGCTCCCTCAGAGCATTAGAGGCTATTGGTCTCTATGGAGGATAGCCATCGTGGCTGAGAAGGTCCTGAAAGCCAGGATGGTTCCGCTGTTTGAACAAGAAGAGGGTCTGAAAGTGTTCATCCCCACTGCCCAGAGGATATGGGACCTGCTGTTGGATGAGCCTTCAGTCGACATCGAAGGGCATGTCTCAGGGAAGGAGGCGGTGGAGGTTTACGACAGGCTCAAGAAAGAGGCTGAGCGCTACGGTTACAATGTATACGCGGAACTCGAAACGCAGCATGAAGAGCACCTACGCAGGGAACGAGAAAAGGCCCAGTATTGGTTCCAGATGCGGCGTGATGCCGTGATGAGGATTGGGCTGCCTGCGGTGCGGGAGCATCGTCTAGCAGAGCTCCACCGAGAAGAGGAAGACTGGCTGTCGCAGCAAGAGACTCAGGACAGGGTGTTACCGGAACTACATGCCATCACCATCATCCATGTGGTAGGTGGTCACGAATGAGCTGGCGTGAGAGAGTGCTTCAGGGAATACAGCCGGGTGCGCCTGACCTCATCTTGATAGCCGATCCTGACGGCCTCATGGCGGAGGAGGACATGCTTTCGACCTTGGAAAGCATGGGGTTTGACATCCTCTTCTTCGGTGATCCAATCGCGTTTCGCTATGTATATGAGTCGAAGTATCGCCCCAGGCGGGATCGCGGCGAGACTGCGCCCTTGGTGGTCGTAGTGCAAGATGATAGGCAGGAACTGCGGCGTCTGCCGTTCGATGTCTGGGTGCAGGGCAGAAAGGTGTTTCTCAGTCTTGCTGACATCTTCCCGAGACTCAGCTACCCGGTAGTTGCGTCTCTTGAGAAGCGATGGATGGATAAGCTATACGAGTCTTATGAGGCTTACAGCGGCCCTCATCTTGGCGAAAGGGCGACCAAAGATTTCGTTCTGGAGCATGTCTTTGGCATCGCAGTGGACCTTATCCAATCCCCGGTCGACCTCATGAAAACGCTGCTTTCGCGTCACTGCAGATCCGTGACCTTTCCAAAGGCACTCGATGACCACGTGGTTGCTTCTCTGAGGAACAAGGCTATCTTCAATACCTGGCCACTGGAAGACATCGTCCCCGACCGAGAGCTCTTCTTTAAGTTTCTGCAACGGGAATGGAAGCAGTATGTGACCGGTGGACTTCGTGAAGAATCTACGGTGGTCCCTTTCGGCGATTACGATATCCGAGTATACATGGATACTCTCTTCGCAGAAGGCCGCCTCGAACAGGTTCACGTTGAGTCTGTAGAAGGTTTGCCGGACTGGGTGTTGCCGGGAGTGAGCTTTGACAGGCAGGCAAATGACGCTCGCAGACTGGCGTGGCTTCTTCAAGAAATCCGGAGAAGCCTTCCTGAGGCCTCGGCTTCTCATAGGGATTGGCAGCACACTGCAGTTCTTTGGGCTGAAATGCAGGTACTAAGATTCAAGCTGAACATAGATAGCGTGGCAGAGAACGAGATCGAGCAGCTGCATGATGAGGTCGAGGACCGGTTTGCCAGATGGATGCTTGCACGCTACGGTTCTCTCGCCAGTCTTCCGTATACAGAGAGGCCGGTGATGGTGCACCACGTAAGCAGGCACCTCGCCTACCAGCGCGCCAAGGGTCTTGTGGGGAGAGTCGCTTTGCTGGTGATTGACGGTCTCTCTCTCGATCAGTGGCTGATCATCCGGGATTTCATGAGAGAGAAGCACCCAGCTTGGCGATTTGAGGAAGGCCAGGTTTTCGCTTGGGTACCCACTCTAACATCTGTCTCCAGACAATCGCTGTTTGCGGGAGACCCGCCCATGTACCTGGAAAAAGCGATCATGAGCACCTCAAAGGAAGAATCGCTTTGGTGCAGACTCTGGGAAGATAGCGGCGTGAGAGGCGACCGCGTCTACTACGCAAAGAGCTGGGACGATAGCAAATTGCAGGAATCCCGTGACCTCTTGGAGCAACGGCCCGAGGTCGTCGGCTTGGTTATAGACAAGGTGGACAGGATCCTTCATGGCATGGAGCTTGGAATCCCTGGCATGCACCAACAAGTGCGATTGTGGGCGGAACAGGGCTGGATAGGGGACTTTATCGATTCACTTCTGAAAAACCAATATACAGTCTTCCTGACCTCTGATCACGGCAACATCGCGGCAAAGGGTGTAGGGAAGCTGCAGGACGGTATACTGTCAGAAGTCCGTGGTGAACGCGCGCGTGTCTATGGCACCGAGGTACTCAGAAAACAGATGATGGAAAAGGCGCCTGGCGCGATCGCCTGGCCGGGGGTTGGCCTGCCTCACGGTTACTGTGTCCTTCTTGCTTCCGGGCGGACCGCATTCGTTCAAGAAGGACAAGAGACTGTGACCCATGGAGGAATCTCCCTGGAGGAGGTCGTAGTCCCCTTTGTCAAAATTTGGGAGGGACGGTGACCGTGAGCCTGGTTATTGGGTTCGACAGGCGGATAAAGCTTGAATGGCTGGATTCTGTGGCGTGGAAAGCGTCGATGACACACGACATGCTCGAAATCCGGACATACCTCGAAAACATGTTGGAGCCCGAGCATCCCAGTCAAGAAGCGCGCGACAAGACCATCGGTGTACTGACTCGCATTTGGGCTCGGGTGCCTGAGCGGCACAGACCGCTGCAAGAGCAGGCTTTTCGGTTTCTGGCTGAAGAGGGCCCGGACGCGAGGCTCTGGCTGCACTGGGGTATGACTCTCCTGGCTTATCCGTTCTTCCGAGATATAGCCGATATCATTGGACGGCTTCTGATCCTTCAAAACGAGATCTCACTTGGCCAGATCCGTCGCCGCTTGTGTGAGCGATGGGGTGAGCGTTCCACGGTTCTGAGGGCGTGTAGGCGGGTGGTACGTTCCATGGTCGACTGGGGCGTTCTCGAAGACACCCACAAGAAAGGGATTTACGTGCCTGGCCCCAGGAAAGCTCCTGTTAGCACTGAGGTTCAGCTGTGGTTCCTGGCGGCCCTACTGTCATCTCTGGATAGCGAAATCCTGCTTATGCAGCAGGTACCGAATCTGTCGGTAGCGTTCCCATTCCATCTGGATATATCGGAGGCAGCCATTCGCAAGTCGAAACAGCTGGAGGTGCAGCGCCAAGGGCTCGACGTTGATATCGTGACGATCGCGAGGCGGTGACTATTGATAGGAGACGGTGACCGCGTCGGGTCTTGCTAAGACGGGCGTGGCCAGGCATGAGCAGGAGGTGCTCGATGTGGGGTACATAACCAGCCGACGCTTTAGTCTGCCAAGCGGTGCGTCCGAGATGGCTCGAAGGTACTGGTATAACCTGTGGCGACGCCGGTTGTCGCCGTACGATGACTTGAGGCCCGGTGACAGGCTTTAGTGGACCGAGAGCACGACGAAGCTGGTGGTCTGGGACTCGATAGTGGTTCGAGTAGAGCGCTTCGAGTACAGCTCCCACGATGAGGCGATCTCCAAGTTCACCTGCCTGTTTGGCTGGTTCGAGCCAGAACCGTATTTCGAGGCCTCACCTGACTCCGGCTTCGCTCTGGTGTACAAGGCGCAACCCATGAGACTGCTCAACGTGGTCAGGCCTCCAAGTGTACAACTCCTGCCTCAAGGTTGGCGGGCACTCGACTCAGACCCAGTTTGCAGCACTTGCAGCTAGATTGTCGGGCTGATCATTCTGAGAGGACTTTTGCGAATTGACAAGAAACTACCAGTGTGCGGCTGAGCGAGCAGGTCGGTGCAGTCAAGGCCCGCACCGCATGGTATTACGTCGCCTGATCTCCGCAGTGACAATCGACGGTCTTGTCAAAGGTCAGTTAATTCAC
>DGDN01000112.1:6756-62604 GCA_002385465.1 Candidatus Fermentithermobacillaceae bacterium UBA3951 | reverse complement strand
GACCTGAGAAAACTTTACAAGACCTGCCTTCGCGATGAGACCGTAGCGGCCATACGCACGATACTGGAGAAAAGGTATGGATCCTAAAACGCTGGAACTCCTGGAATTTCGCAAGATCCAGGAGATGCTGGCCAGGGAAGCGGACACCGATTTCGGGCGAAAGAGGGCTATGGAAGCCCTGCCTACGTCCACAAGTTTGGCCAGGGAAGAGCAGAAACTGGGGAGAGAGCTGATGGATGTGCTCTCCGAGCATGCCTCTCCCGGCCTTTCCGGCGCCACCGACATAGGGCCCAGAGTGAGCGCAGCATCTCAAGGAGTTGTGCTCCAGCCGGTTGATCTACGGCGGATACTGGACACCATGCTCGTTATGGAGAGCCTATCCCGGTGGCTTGACGGTGTGTCCGGGGCTTATCCGGAGCTTTCTCGCCTTAGGAGCAAAATACCGTCTCTTCCAGGCCTCCGTTCAAGGCTCTACGAAACGGTCGACGTGGATGGCCAGGTCAAGGATTCGGCCAGCCCGGCGTTGCAGAGGATCCGGCGTGCCTTGGGAGATTTCCGGGACCGGATGAGGAAAAGGGCCGAGGAACTCGTCCGCAGGAGGGACATTTCACAGTACCTGCAGGAGCCCATCGTATCCATCCGCGACGGAAGGTACGTGTTGCCGGTCCGCCAGGAACACGCGGCCAAGATCGGCGGGCTCGTCCACGACCAGTCGGCTTCCGGCCAGACCCTCTTCGTGGAGCCACCGGAACTCCTCGAGATGGCCAACCAGATGAAGCGTTTGGAACTCGAGGAACGGGATGAGATCGACAGGATACTCACCGAGGTCTCTGCGATGGTTGGAGACTCGAAAGACCTCCTCCACGACGGGTGCAGGGCCCTTTCCGATTTCGATTTTGCCCTGGCAAAGGTGCGCCTTGCGTTCCGGTGGAAAGGTTGTTTCCCGGCTCTTACCGGTGAGCATGTGCTTAAGCTCAGCGAAGCGTATCACCCGCTCCTTACGGGGAAGCCCGTGCCTATGGATATCTCCTTATCCCGGGACGATATACGGACGGTCGTCATCACGGGCCCCAATATGGGCGGGAAGACCGTCGCCCTTAAGACCTGCGGGCTTCTTACCGTCATGGCGCTTTCAGGGTTTCCGTGCCCTTGCAGAGAGGACACCGTTATCGGGGAGATAACCGGTGTCTTGGCCATAATCGGCGACGAGCAGTCAATCGAAGAGAACTTGAGCACGTTCTCAGCCCACATTTCAAACGTCGTCAGGATACTCAAAGAGGCCGGGCCCGGAAAACTGGTCCTTGTGGACGAGCTGGGGGCGGGGACAGATCCCCAGGAGGGAGCGGCCCTTGCCCTTGCGATCCTGAAGCGACTCAACGACTCGGGCGCCCTCTCGGTCGTCACAAGCCATTTCAGCGAGCTTAAGATCGCCGCCCAGGAGACTCAGGGCATGCGCAACGCGTCTGTCGAATGGGATGCCGTGAACATGATCCCCACTTACCGTCTGGTAATCGGGAGACCCGGGCGGTCCAACGCTTTCCTTGTGGCCAAGAGGTTGGGAATGCCCGAAGATGTGCTTCGCGATGCCAGGGCAAATATCCATGAAAACCTCCTCCACTTGGATGACGTCATTCAAGATATGGAGGAGTCGGCCCAGAAGAGCAGGGAAGCGGCCCGGGATGCCGAGATAGACAGGGAAAAAGCCGCGAGGCTCCGCGCCGAATGGGAAGAGAAAGTAAGGGCCCTTGAGGCATCCAGGAAGGAAATCCTGAACAGAGCCCGGCGAGAAGCCGCTTCTATGGTGAACCGGGCAAGGTTGGAATTGGAGAAAACCATAAAGGAGTTTCGCGACCGCGAGAGAGAGAGCAGGGCCGGCTACTCTCAGGCGGTGAGGGAGGCCCGGGAACGCCTGAGAAGCGTCCGGGACGAGTTTGGCTACGAGGAAGACGAAGGAGCCCAGGAGGGCAAGCGGGTCTTGCCTGGGGAAGCGGTGCCCGGAAAAGAAGTGGCGGTTAAGGGGTTCAAGGAGCCCGGTATCGTTCTGGAGCCGCCCGATGACAGTGGGTCGGTTGCCGTAAGGATAGGTCCTTTGACCATGCGTGCCAAACTGGAAGACCTCCGCCACATAGTCCGGGGCGAAACCCGTCCTCCGGCGAGCGAAGGTGCTCCGGCGGGGGAGAGCCGCGCCCTCGTGTCCCTGGAGAAGACCCGTGAGGTGTCTTTCGAGATAGACCTCCGGGGCATGACCGGAGAAGAGGCCGCAAACGCTTTGGACAAGTACCTGGACGATGCCCTCTTGGCGGGGCTTTCGAAGGTCAGGATAATCCACGGAAAGGGCACGGGTGCCCTCCGCAAGGCCGTTTCCGATTTCCTCCGCGCTGACCCCCGGGTTTCCGAGTGGCGACTCGGCGAAACCGGCGAAGGCGGGTCCGGAGTCACCGTGGCAAAGGTGAAGATTTAGGGCTCTTAGCTCGACATTGTTTACTCACATTCGGAACTCGGCGCTGAGACCCCGGCACTCGGAACCGAGCGTACTCCTTCGGGACTCAGAACCCTGACTCGGGCTCCGGTTCAATCTGAGACTCGGGTTCAGGATCGATGTACGGGTGGTGGATCACAGCGCGATCGTGGAAGCAAATCCCGGTAGGAGTCTGGTTCTTTATGAAGTACTCGGTGTATATGTCTTCGGCCGGGCAATAGGGTCCGGGCATTAGCGCCGTCTTCTTACATATCTTGAGCGAGATGATGCCGGGAGGCGGAGTGAAGGTCGCCGTTTCGTCCTTGCATATCTCCTTCATCATCTTGTTCCATATCCTTGCAGGGTAGCTCCCGCCCGTGATCTTCCACTGTGCCATGGTTTTTTCCTGGTCGAAGCCCATCCAGACAATGCCCACGGTATTGGGGGTGTACCCGGCGAACCAAGCGTCTTTCCAGTCGCTTGTCGTGCCGGTCTTCCCGGCGGCGGGTTTGCCTATATTGGCAGCCTGCCCCGTACCGTTCCTTATCACGTTCTCAAGCATGCTTGTCATTAGGAAGGCGGTTTCTTCCGAGATGGCCAGCGTCCTTCTGGTGTTGTGTTCCTCCAGGAGGTTGCCGTCTTTGTCTTCCACCCTGAGTATGGCTATGGGCTCAACCCTGATCCCCCTGTTGGCCAGGGTTGCGTAGGCAACGGCCATATCCAAAGGCGACACCCCGTATGTCAGGCCTCCTAAGGCGAGGGACCTTGTGTAGTCATTCCTGCCGTCGGGCGTCCTTTCTTTGACGAGAGACGTTATGCCCATTTTCTCGGCGGTCTCAAGCGAATTGGGGATCCCAATCATGTCCTGGACCTTGCATGCGATCACGTTCAGAGATTCCTGCACCGCGTATCTCACGGTGACCGGCACGCCGGAAAAGGTCCCGCTGTAGTTCCGGGGGGAGAACTCTTCACCCGTAATCGGATCGGTCCAGGTTACGGGGGTATCTTCAACAAATGTAGTAGGCGTGATCCCCGCTTCCAAAGCAGGCACGTACACCGCCAGCGGCTTGAAGGCGGAACCCGGTTGTCTCTTGGTATCTACTGCCCTGTTCCAGGCAAGCATTCCCTCATGTTTGCGGCCGCCTGACATAGCAAGGATGTGACCGGTGTCGGCGTCCAACACGATTGCCGCGGCCTGCATGCTGTCGGCGTCAACGTAAGGGAAGTCCGGATCCAGCGTTTCGCTGATCGCCTTATCCACAGCCCTCTGAGCGTCCGGGTCGTAGGTTGTGTATATCCTGAGGCCTCCGCCGTAGACCTTCTCCGACGGGTACCTGGACAGGAGCTGTTTCAGCACATAGTCGAGGAAGTAGCCTCCCTCTACGGGTTCACTTGCGCCTCGCTCCAGGGTCTGAAGCGGCACTTGCTTGTACTCTGCTGCCTCTTCGGGAGAGATGAATCCGTAAGCGGCCATCTGGTCGAGGACTTGATTTCGCTTGGTAAGGGCCCCTTGAGGGTTGTCCGCCGGGTCGTAGAGATAAGGCCCGTTTATCATCCCGGCCAAGAACGCGGCTTCATCCACGGTGATGTCTCTTATGGATTTCCCGAAAAACGCCTTGGCAGCCGCCTCGGGACCGTAGGCCCCCCGGCCGTAGGGGACGATGTTTACGTACATCTCCAGGATCTCGTCTTTTGTGAACTGCCTTTCCAGCTTGAGGGCGAGCATCGCGTCTTGCAGCTTGCGCGTCCAGGTCTGTGCGTCGGTAAGGAACGCCTTCTTCGCAAGCTGCTGGGTAATGGTGCTCCCGCCCTGGAAGTCCCGGCCGGTGACGATTAGGAAGAGTGCCCGAGCGATGGCCCTTAGATCTACTCCCACATGGGAGTAGAACCTGTGGTCTTCGGCTGCGAGTACCGCATCTTTGAAATGCTGGGGCAGGTCTTTAAGATCTACTACCACCCTGTTCTCGGTGGAGTGGAGCTCTTTCCACAAGTTCCCGTTCCTGTCGTAAACGAAAGAGGTCTCAGACGGCTTTGGCTCGAGGTTCGCGAGGGCCGGCAGGTTTTCGTAAGCCTTGGAAACCATATATACGGCGAAGCCGCCTGCGGCCAGGGCGACAAACAGGATGGTGAAGAGAAAGATGTCCAGCCACGGTATTCTTCGTTGCCTCTTCTTGGCCACTTGTCCACATCCCCCGGGAGGCTATTGTCTTCTGACTGAAAGACCGGCAGGTCCTTGTCCAATAGCTAAAGACGTAAGAGTCGCCTTAACCGGTCCCTCCATTATAACATCGAAGACGTGATATAATCCCTGGAAACGAACCCGGGAGGAAGCCCCCTTGGAGAACCTTGAAGCGAAAAGACAGGTCGAGATTATTTCTGACAGGGCGGAGACCCTGGTTACTCCCGAAGACCTTTATGAAAAGATAAAAAACTCCCTTGAGACCAAAAGGCCTCTCAAAGTGAAACTGGGAGTTGACCCGAGTGCGCCGGACCTACACTTGGGCCACGTTGTTGTCATGAAAAAACTCCGGGAGTTTCAAGAACTCGGCCATGAGATCTACTTTGTCATTGGCGATTTCACGGGCATGATAGGTGACCCAAGCGGTCGCTCTACCACGAGGCGCCAGCTTTCAGCCGAGGAGGTCCGGGTAAACGCCGAAACCTATCGGGAACAGGCCACTCTCATTCTGGACCCGGAGAAGACTCACACCGTGTTCAACAGCACCTGGCTTTCGCCCATGAGCTTCGCCCAAATCATCGAACTCGGGTCCAAGTTCACCGTTGCGCGTATGCTCGAGCGAGATGACTTCCGGAAGCGCTACGAGGGCGGGCTCCCCATTGGCGTCCACGAATTCTTGTATCCCCTTGCCCAGGCCTACGATTCGGTGGCCATCGGAGCCGATTTAGAGCTCGGAGGGACCGACCAGACTTTTAACCTTCTCGTGGGTCGCGCTATCCAGCCGGAGTACGGGCAGAAGCCGCAGGTGTGTCTCACGCTCCCCATTCTGGTGGGGCTTGACGGCGTCCAAAAGATGTCCAAGAGCCTCGGCAATTACGTTGCTGTCAAGGACGAGCCCAAGGAGATGTTCGGGAAGCTTATGTCCATCCCCGACGCCCAAATGGGCACCTATTACAGGCTGGTCCTCACGAGAAGCAAGTCATGGGTAGAAAGGCTAGAGAGCGACATTGAGTCGGGCAAGGTCCACCCGATGGACGCCAAGATGGACCTGGCCTTTGATATCGTGAAGGAGTTCCACGATAGGACGGCTGCCGAAAACGCCAAAGCCGAGTTCCTGAGGGTATTCAGGGAAAGAGAGCTCCCGACCGACATCCCCGAGGTGTTTGTCCAGGAAGGAAAAGAAGGCAGCGAAATAGGGCTCGCCCGGCTCGTATGCCTCACGGGTCTTGCATCTTCTTCTCAGGAGGCGAGGAGGCTCGTAAGGAGCGGCGCCGTAAGGGTAGACGGGGTAAAGAAGGAAGTTGAGTCGTCTGTAGTTACCCTCTCTGACGGCATGCTCCTACAGGTAGGAAAGCGCAGGTTCTGCAAGGTGAGGGTCGAGCGCTAGTCGCTCCCAAGCACACGCCAATCAAGTTCGTCGTCAATACAGCATATAATGAGGAGCTTCTTAACAAGGGGGAGGGCTCCTCATTTTTCGCAGGAGGATGTTTCGTTCCGGAGTCACGAGGCTCTCGGGGAGCGTCCGGCTTGGGCGACGTACCAGGGCGGCAGCCTACCTCATTGGGATTTTGGCGCTCGTCATGTGGCTTTTCTCTTGGGCCGAGCGTTCCATAGTACCTACCCTGGTGGCGATCGCCGAGTCAGAAACCACCCGGGTGGCCAACGAAGTCATGGTGAACACGATCAACGAGCACCTTGCCACCCTTCTGAACGGCAAGGTCCTCCTTGAGTTCGAGACCGGACCCACGGGGGACCTTTTGTACGTGAGGACAAATACCACCGCCCTGAACCAGATCCAGGCCGATGCCCTGGAAGTGCTCCAGCAAGCCGTCGGCCACCTCGAAGGTTTCACCATTCGCGTGCCCATGGGCCAGGCCTTCGGATCAAAGCTCTTCGCGCCGGTCGGCCCCAAGATCCCCATAAGGGTCTTCCCGTACGGGTCTGTAAGGGCGCAAGTTTACGACTCATACGACGTCACGGGCATCAACCAGACGCGTTACAACATCCTGCTTAGGGCTACCTGCTCGGTGCGCGTAATCATCCCCCTCATCGCAGCGGAGACCGAAGTGGTGACCGACATCCCCCTTACCACCGTGCTCATACCGGGCAAGGTGCCTGACACGTACCTCTCGTTTCCTCCCGTGAGGTGAGCGGGCAGCCGCCCCTTGGCCCGTGGTCTTCCCCAGCCCCCTCAAGCAAGCCGAGCAGCCGGTGTGGGTGTCCTGATATAATTGGGGGCGTAAATGGGGGTGACATAATTGACGAACCGTGATTGGGCCCTGGCTTCGGAGCGTTTGGTTCAGTGGATGCGCCAGAGGGTCCGGGAAGCGGGCGCCGGCGGGGTCGTTTTCGGCTTGTCAGGCGGTCTTGATTCGGCACTGGTCTTAGCACTCTCAAAAAGAGCCTTCGGGCGAGAGTGTCTTGCGCTCATAAACCCTTGTCATTCCATCCAAGAAGATGTGGATGACGCCCTCGAACTGGTGCGCTTGTTTGATTGTCCTTACAAGGTTGTTGACCTTAGCCCCGTATATGACGCTATGCTCGCCTCTTTTCGCTCCGCGGAAGGCGCGCCTGAATCCGGATGCGAAGGCTCGGCATCCCCGGCGTCGGTCGAAGGTTCGGGTAACTGCGGAGAAACACCGGACGGCCCGGTGGCTTCCACCTCGGGCTTTCCCATCCCCTTGGCAGAGGCAAATCTGAAACCGCGGCTAAGGATGGCCGCCTGGTACTACTACGCGAGTCTCTTGAATTACCTGGTGGTGGGCGGCAGCAACAGGGCTGAGCTGTACGTCGGGTATTCCACTAAGCACGGGGATTCGGGCGTCGACATCATGCCCCTCGGGAACCTCACCAAGGGCGAGGTCAGAGAAATGGCCGCTTACCTGGGTGTTCCTAAGAAGATCCTTGAGAAAGCGCCGTCTGCCGGGCTCTGGAGAGGCCAGACCGATGAAGAAGAAATGGGCATTACATACCGCGACCTGGACAGATATCTTCTCGGACAGCCGGTTCCCCAAGATGTCCGGGAAAAAATCGAGCGGCGACACAGGAACTCGGAGCACAAGAGGAGAATGCCTCCTGTCCCGGATGTGATATAGGAGGAGTTTTTATGGCAGGACACTCGAAATGGGCCAACATAAAGCGCCACAAGGCCAAGATGGACGCTATGAGGTCCAACATCATCTCCAAGGCGCTCAGAGAGGTGATGCTGGCAGCCCGCCACGGAGGCGGGAACCCGGACGGGAACTTCCGGCTCAAGCTCGCCATCGAGAAGGCCCGGGCGGCCAACGTGGCCTTGGACAGCATAAACCGCGCCATAAAGAGAGGCACGGGGGAGCTTAGCGACGGGGCCCAAGTTGAGGAGCTCACCTACGAAGGTTATGGGCCCGGAGGTACCGCCGTACTGGTCGAGGCGGCCACCGACAACCGCAACAGGACCGCCGGAGAGATCAGGTTTATTTTCTCGAAGCACGGCGGGAAACTCGGGGAGATCGGTTCGGTTTCGTGGATGTTCGAGCAAAAAGGCGTCATTGTGATTGAGAAAGGGAATCTTTCGGAAGACGATGTCCTCGCTCTCGCCATTGAGGGAGGCGCTGAGGACGTAGTCTTGGAGGACGATTCCTACGTGGTCTACACCGCCCCCGGAGATCTTGACTCGGTGAGGAAGCAGCTTGAGGCGGACGAAAGAGTGGTCATACAGTCGGCAGAGCTTGACCAGACCCCCAAGACGACCGTCTCAGTTGAAGGGGAAGACGCCGAAAAGGTTATGCGGCTGCTCGAAGCCCTCGACGACCACGACGATGTCACCAAGGTGTACTCCAACTTTGACATGCCCGAGGTAGAGGCATAAGAAGGCCTCCTCCGGGGAAGCATATTTCCCCTGGAGTGAGGCTAATTGGCTAAACATCCGCCCAGTGCGTACAAGCGGTTGATGCTGGCCCTTATCTCAATATGTGCTTTTGCCTGCACCGTTATAGCCGGCAGCATGCTCCTCAAAGGCGGGGGGCTCAATCTTCCGTTCCTTAACCGCGAAACCGAGGCCTCTCACACCGCGGTCCGGGTGGAGTACAGGACCGAGTACCTAAAGTGCGGCGACTCTCTGGTGGAGTACCGCGAGTACCCGGTTCAGGAATTTGACTCGGTAATGGCCGGTCTCTCGCAGGCTTGGGCGGTAACGAGGGAGGAAGCCCAGAAAGTCCGCCTCCTCCGGCAACTGGAAGAATACTGCGATACCCACCACCGCCTGAGGCTCATCACTATCTACCGGGGATACGTGTGCGTTTTCAGAGGGAAGGAGCCCGACCCCCGCTTCCTCCTCAAGGAGCGGACTGACATCCGGGAGGCCGACCTCGCTCCGAGAGACAAGGCCTTCCTGAAAAGCGGCTACGTGATCGAAGTTGACCCTCTGGTACCCCACGAAGACGTACCCGCCTCTCTCGAACGGGAAGTCGCCATATACCTGGAAGGGATAAAGGAACACTAGGTAGAAGACTTGCCCAGGTGAAAACGGGTGCGCATACTAGGACTTGACCCCGGTATCGAGAGGACGGGCTGGGGGGTCGTGGACACGAAAGGCCACGATTTCCTCGCCGTAGACTACGGCTTAATAGTGACCGGGAAACAAGATAGCCTCCCGGAGAGGCTCTTTGTCATTTGGGGAGAACTCAACAAGATAATGGCCAGGCATTCCCCTGAAGTGGTGGCCGTCGAGGAATTGTTTTTCGCCAAGAATGCCAAGTCTGCCATTCAAGTGGGGCACGGGAGGGGCGTATGCCTCTTGGCTGCGGCGGCCCACGGTATTCCCGTCGAAGAAGTCACCCCCTTGCAGGTTAAGTCCTCCATCGTGGGATACGGGGCCGCGACCAAGGAGCAGATAGCGACCATGGTCCAGAGGATCCTGGGCCTTTCCAAGATCCCGAGACCCGACGACACCTGCGACGCCCTCGCGATAGCCGTGACGGCTTGTATAAAGCGCTCTTTCAGCGCGCGCCTCGTGAGGGAGAAGGACAAATAGCCTAAAGGCAATTGGGAACTTATCGGAGGAAGAAATGATAGCCGAACTCAGCGGGACTTTGGTGGACAGGGGTAAAGATACACTGGTGGTCGAAACCGGAGGGGTCGGCTACGAAGTGCTCGTAACCCAAGATCTCCTGGAAGCCAGCGCTCTCAAAGAGAAGATCCACCTCTACACAAGGTTGATAGTCCGCGAAGACAGTTTCACCTTGTTCGGGTTTCGCACTCGCGAGGAAAGGGCTTGCTTCGACCTCCTTCAATCGGTGAGGGGGGTCGGCTCCAAGGTCGCCCTGGCCATCGTTTCGGCCATGAAACCGGAGGAGTTCTACAGCGCCGTCATCGCCAGAGATGAGCGCGGCCTTACCCAAGTCCAGGGGGTGGGGAAGAAGACCGCCGCCAGGATTATACTGGAGCTTAGAGACAAGATCGGACTCAAGGACATAAAAGCTCCCGATCCAAAACCCCCGAGTCATAGGGATTTTCAGAACGAAGCTCTTGAGGCGCTCCTGGCTTTGGGGTACACATGGCAGGAAGCAAGGGATGCCCTCGCGAACATCAGTTTGGAAGATGCCGGAGGCGATCTGGAAGGCGTACTAAAGGAGGCGCTTAGGAGACTTGCCCGACTCTAGAGAGCTGATTTCCACAGAGAAGCAGGCGGAAGACGAATGCGTGGAGGTATCTCTTAGACCAAACTACCTGCACGAGTACATAGGGCAGGAAGTGGTCAAGGAGAACTTAAGCGTGTTCATCGAGGCGGCCCGCAGGCGCGGAGACGCCTTGGACCATATCCTGCTCTCGGGTCCGCCCGGGCTCGGCAAGACGACTCTGGCGCACGTGATCGCCAACGAGCTGGGAGTGGGCATAAGGGTGACTTCGGGTCCGGCCATTGAAAGGCCCGGCGACCTGGTGGCCATCCTTACCAATCTCGAAGATAGGGACGTCCTTTTCATAGATGAGATCCATCGCCTGAGCCACGTCGCCGAGGAAGCTCTCTATCCTGCCATGGAGGATTTCAGCTATGATTGGGTGGCGGGAAAAGGCCCCCAAGCTCGGACGTACAGGCTCAAGCTTCCCAAGTTCACTTTGATCGCTGCAACCACGAGGAGCGGCCTCCTGACTTCTCCCCTCCGCGACAGGTTCGGCATCAGCTTCAGGCTCGAGTACTACAGCCACGAAGAGCTGTACCAGGTAGTCAAGAGGTCCGCCAAGATACTTGACATACCGCTCGATAAGGGCGGGGGTATGGAGATCGCCAGGCGGTCCCGGGGGACGCCGAGGATAGCGAACCGTCTCCTTCGGAGGGTGCGTGACTTCGCACAGGTCCGAAAGGACGGAGAGATCTCCAAGGAAGTGGCCGCCGAGGCCCTTGCCATGCTGGATATCGACGAGATGGGTTTGGACAGGCTCGACCGGCAGGTGCTTCTCACGATTATTGAGAACTACGGAGGCGGTCCTGTGGGCCTTTCGACTCTGGCGGCTTCCCTTTCAGAAGACCCGGGTACACTTGAAGATGTGTACGAGCCCTATCTCCTCCAAATAGGGTTTCTCGAACGGACACCCAGAGGACGCTCGGTCACGAAAAAAGCCATTGAGTACATGGGGAAGCCTCTTGGCGCCCGGAATCAAGGGAGGCTTTTCGAGGGGCCGTGAGAGTCCTCATGCACTCGTGCTGCGCTCCTTGTTCCACCTTTCCTCTGGCCCTCATGAGGTCTCTGGGGTATTCGGTGAGCGCCTTGTTCCTAAACCCCAACATATACCCCGATGGCGAAAGGGAGAAACGGTGGCTCACGATGAAGGAGTTCGCCGCTACGGAGAAAATGCCCCTTTTGCGTGTGGAGATGTCCCACGAAAGCTGGCTGGAGGCGGTGTCAAGAGATCTTGTGAAGCCCCGGAGGTGCCTAATCTGCTACAGGACAAGGCTCCAGGAGACCGCCAGGATCGCGAGGCAAGAAGGGTTCCGCTTCTTTACCTCTTCACTCCTCCTGAGTATCTACCAGGACCACGAGGGCATTGTCCGTGAAGGCCTGGAGGCGTCCAGGAGGCACTCTGTCGAGTTTCTGTACTTTGATTTCCGGAAAGGGTATAGAAGGAGCAGGGAAATGGCGCGGGGAAAGCATCTTTACATGCAGAAATACTGCGGTTGCGAGTTCAGTCACGGGGGTGAGCCTCGATGAATGGCCATTTTGATCTCGGCCGCTCACTCATGCTCATAGGGCTCCTGCTCTTGGCGCTCGGCTTCGCGGTTTCTTTCCTAGGGAGGCTGGGGTTCGGCCGCCTTCCCGGTGACATCAGGGTGGAAAAGCCGGGGTTCACTCTGTACTTCCCGCTCGCAAGCTGCTTACTTTTGAGCCTTTTCTTGACGCTTGTCTTCTGGCTCTTAAGGAGGAGATGAGATGGATACCGGCGCCAGGAAGAGGCGAGGTGGGTCCGTGACGCGGGCCGTGTGTGTGGCGCTCCTCGTCGTCCTGTCTCTTGTTGTCTACACGAGAGCGGGTGGGAACTCCCCGGTGCTCTTCGCAGGCGGGGCTTTGCCCCGCGAGTCCAAATCGCCCCAGGTACTCGTCGGGCTCTTCAGGACAAAGTCGCTTACCCTCCGCTCGGGCGGGAACTGGTCGCTCACAACTCCGTCAGGGGAGAAAGTCTCGTTGAAACCTGGGAACTCTCTCACCCTTTCTGTGTCCGGGTCGAAGATTGCCTGGGAGGTGACCGGATCCGGCGCTCGAAAGGGGACAGCCGGCGGCAACCTCTTGGTGTCGCCTGCATCGCCCCAAGGTCCTTTCGTTTCGGTGGTCTCGGCAGAAGGCGCAGGCGCCGCGTATGCCTATGCGTCTTTTCGCGGCAGCATGATAGCCATGGTCGATTCGGGAAGCCTCCTTGTCGCCAATGCCGTTGATATCGAGGACTACGTCCAGTCGGTAGTAGGCGGGGAGATGATCGACTCGTGGCCCTTAGAGGCCGCCAGGGCACAGGCCGTGGCCGTCCGGAGCTACGCTGCCTACAAGACCGGATTAAGGAAGGGAGCGACGGACAGGGACTACGTAGGTGTGTTTTCGTCGCTGAGGCCCGAGGACGTCCTGATCTGGTCGCATGACCAGGTGTACAGGGGAATAGGCGAGGAAACGGACCGGACGATTAGCGCTACCTTGTCGACGAGGGGAGAGATCCTCACATACCAAGGGCTGCCGGCTGCGGCTTATTACCATGCAGATGCCGGGGGCATGACGGAAGACCCGTGCTATGTCTGGGGTAGAGGAGTGCCCTACCTGGTCCCGGTGGCAGAACCGCCTCACGAATCACCCCACTCTTTCTGGTCGGTGGATCTCACTCCCGGTGACCTGGCGCTGGCGGCAGACCGCTTGGGTGTTCACCTAAGCGGGCCCCCGGATGTCCTCCGAGGGCTGGAGCAGGGTGTTTCCGGAAGGTGGTTCACGGTCTTGCTCGGATCGGGACCCGGAGCCTGTCCGGTGCGCGGAACTGACTTGAGGGCGGTCCTTCCCCAGGTAAAGAGCACTTTGTTTTCTGCTTACGTGGTAGGAGGTGGACGGGCGACGGAAGGGTCTCTCTCTACCGGTATGTGCTTCAGCGTAGCCGGATCGGAGGGGGTCCTAAGCGGCGTCCATCTCGGATCTTCATTTGTAATCGGAAGGTCAAACGGACCTCTTCCTGTGCATCTACCTCAGGCGGTTGCAGTCTTGTCCGAAGCGAGAATCGAGGGTTCCCAGAGAGTGGTCCTTGAGGGCTCAGGGTGGGGCCACGGCGTCGGTCTCTCCCAATGGGGAGCCCGGGGCATGGCTCTGGAGGGTAAAGACGCCTGGGAGATACTCGGGCTGTACTATCCAGAGACAACGCCGGACAAGTGGTGGTAGGTGGGACCGTTGAGAGTAGAGGAATTCGATTACTCTTTGCCGCAGGAGCTCATTGCCCAAATACCTCTCGAGCGCCGGGATGAATCGCGCCTTATGGTTCTTTACCGGTCTACGGGTAGGACGGAGCACAGGCGATTTCGCGATGTCAAGGAGTTCTTGCGCCGGGGGGATGCGCTAGTTGTTAACGATACCAGGGTCATCCCCGCAAGGATGCACGGGATCCGGGCGACCGGCGGCAAGATAGAAGTCCTGCTCCTTAAGGACTTGGGGGGAGATAACTGGGAGTGCCTCGTGAGACCCGGCCACAAAGTTAGGACGGGAGACGTTTTCACCATCGCCGATGCCCGCGGCGGCGGGCAAGAGGTGGCCCTCAGGGGCACAGTGCAAGGCCGCACAGGATACGGTGGAAGGATTGTCCACTGGGACTACGACGGTCGGTGGGAAGATGTCCTCGCAAGGGTGGGGCAAGTTCCTCTCCCGCCGTACATCAAGGCGCCTCTCACCGACCCTACGAGGTACCAGACGGTGTACGCGAGAACCCCCGGCTCGGCGGCTGCCCCGACTGCCGGACTTCACTTCACCCCTCGGCTCCTCGAGGAAATCGAGGAGATGGGAGTCCTCATAGAGGCCGTGACCCTGAACGTAGGCTTAGGCACCTTCAGGCCGGTTAAGGAGGAAAAGGTCGAGGCCCACGTAATGCACGAGGAGTACTTCGAGATAAGCGAGGAGACGGCCAGGGCCCTTAACGATGTGCGGAGGAACGGAGGCAGGGTTTTCGCGGTCGGGACGACCGTGGTCCGGTCTCTCGAGAGTTCTTCTGCCGAGGACGGGAGAGTGCTCCCGTTTAGGGGAGAGACCAGGCTCTTCATATACCCGCCCTACCGTTTCAAAGTGGTCGACCACATGATAACCAACTTCCACCTTCCCAAGTCCACGTTGCTTATGCTGGTGGCGGCGTTTGCGGGAAAGGACAATATCCTGAAAGCTTACGAAGAGGCAGTGGCATTGCGATACCGCTTCTTCTCGTTCGGAGACGCGATGCTTATTCTCTAGAGACTTAAGGAGAGAGACAATTGGCCCAGACGGACCTTGTGTTCAGCTGCAACTACCAGAGGGGAAAGGCGAGGCTCGGCACAATCCGCACCGTCCACGGAGAGTTCGAGACGCCGGTGTTCATGCCTGTGGGGACCCAGGCTACCGTGAAGTCGGTCCTTCCCGAGGATGTCTTGAAGACAGGTTCCAAGATCATCCTCTCCAATGCCTATCACCTGTACCTTAGGCCCGGCACCGAAACGGTCAAGGCGGCGGGGGGGCTCCACCGGTTCATGAACTGGAAAGGTTCCACTCTTACCGATAGCGGCGGCTTTCAAGTCATGAGCCTCGGGTCAACCGTCAAAGTGACTGACGAAGGCGCCTCTTTCAGGTCTCACATAGACGGTAGTGAGGTGTTCTTCTCGCCGGAGATTTCGGTGAGGGCTCAGGTTGACATAGGGGCCGATATCATCATGTGCTTCGATCAGTGCGTGCCCTACCCGGTCAGCAAGGAAGTTGCCCGCAAGGCCATGGTGCGCACTACACTGTGGGCAGAAAGAGCAAAGTCGGTTCCGGTGCCCCGTTCCCAGGCACTCTTCGGGATCGTCCAGGGGTCGGTGTGGACCGATCTCAGGAAGGAGTCGGCCTTAAGCCTCTCGCGCCTTGATTTCCCCGGGTACGCCATAGGCGGCCTGGCCGTCGGCGAGCCCAAGAAGGATTTCTACGAGATTGTAAGGTCCACCGTAGGCTACTTGCCCGAAGACAAGCCGCGGTACCTAATGGGCGTAGGACACCCGCTTGACCTCATTGAAGGCTCCTTAAGCGGCGTTGACATGTTTGACTGTGTGCTTCCCACGAGGAACGCCCGCCACGGCCGGGCCTTCACGTTTGAGGGGGGGCTCAACATCAGAAACCGGAAGTTTGCCGGAGATTACGGCCCCCTCGAGGAGAGCTGCGACTGCGTAACGTGTAAGGGGTTTACGAGGGCCTATTTGAGGCACCTTCTGGTTGCGGGTGAGACGCTGGCATCGACCCTTCTAACGATACATAATCTCCGTTTTTTCCAGAGGCTCATGGAGCGTATCAGGGAGTCGATCCTTGAAGGAACCGAGGAGCGCCTGCGTGAGAGCATACTTGAGGTTTACCCTTTTCGCGAGGAATGAGGCCCGCCAAGGTCCCAAAACCCGCTTCTCCCGGCTCCTTTCATGAGATTTGCCATGCTCGGAAAAGGTAATCTCTGAAGCTTGGTCGAACATGGAAAACCAAAGGCGTGAGAAAGTGTGTGAAGCCTAAACGGCGATAAGGAGGTTTAGAACGTGCCACAGGGACTCCAAGCCTGGACGGGTTACATCTGGATAGTCTTGCTCTTTGTGTTTATGTACTTCTTCACCATCAGGCCCCAGCAGAAGGAGCAACGCGAGAGGGCCGAGATGATAAGGGCGCTAAAACCGGGAGACAAGGTGGTCACCGCCGGAGGACTCGTCGGCGTGATCACAAAGGTAGAAGATATTTCGGTGAAAGTAAGGGTTGCCGAGAGGGTCGAGGTTGAGGTACTTAAGACCGGTATCGCGAGGCCCATAAGAGACTAGAGCCCAGCGCAGTAGATTGGCTTCATTTTGGCACCAAAAAGAGATCCAATCCGGACGGTCACGTCCGGTCTTTTTTCTGTATAATGGGCATGTAAGAAAGAGCGATGTAAGGGGAGAACGGGAGATTCCGGTGGCCGGCCGGAGGAGATCCAAAATGGATCGAGAATAGATCCATTTGTGCCAATTGGTCCGGCCAGTAGGGAGGGGCCGCTTTGGAAGAAAGATCATCCTTCGACCTTCGCAGGAAGGGCGGTTTGCCCATTTACTTGCAGGTAAAAAGAAGGATAGAATCGCTCATCTCAAGTGGTCAGTGGAAGAGGGGGCAGAGGCTTCCCACGGAGCGTGCCCTTGCAGCGGAACTGGGAGTCAGCCGCAATACCGTAAGCCTCGCTTACAGGCAGCTCGAGGCAGAGGGCCTCATAACGTCCAGGCAGGGACGGGGTACCTTTGTCGCCGAGGCCGATGACATCCTGCGTATGGAGAACAAGAGAGAGCGCCTCAACAGGGTCATTGATTCCGCCCTGGACGATGCCCTGGCGCTGGGGGTGAACCCTGACGAGTTTCTCCAGGTCGTGACGCGCAGGGTGGAAGAACGCCGCAAGATGCTCTCCGACGTGAAAATCGCCTTCGTAGAGTGCAACAGGGAGCAACTGGACTACTTCAGCAAGGAGCTGGAGCTCGGTACCGGTGTGAAAGTGCTTCCCGTCTTGACCGACGACCTTTTCCGCGGGGCGGAGGAAGCAAGAGAGACGGTTGCCCGTTCCGACATGGTTGTCACCACGTTCTTTCATCTCGACGAAGTGCGGACGTCCTTGCCCGAGAGGTCCGAAGATGTCCTCGGGATTGCTCTCGATCCCGATATGGAGACCATCGTGCGCATCGCAAGGCTCCCGCCGGGGTCCGACGTTCTCTTGGTCTGCATATCGGAAAGGTTTGCCGAGAGGGTCAGAAAGTCCATGGAGAACGCCGGGATCACCGAGGTGAACGTTGAGACGGTTACCGGAAAAGACCCGGCGATCGTGAGGGACAAGCTCAAGGGCAAACGGGCGGTCATAGTGTCGCCCGGACGGCAAAAGGAGGTTTCGGCGATGGCCAAGAGGGGGACTCAGATCATCGAATTCGTATACCGGCCGGACGCGGGTTCGGTGAACCTCTTAAGGTCCTCCGTGCTTGAGCATCGCAAAATGAACAGGCAGAAGGGGGTCCTTGGTGGTGAGTGATTCACCGTTTGAGATCGCGGTAAACAGAAAGTGGTGCAAGAAGTGCGGTCTCTGTATAGCATTTTGCCCCAAAGACGTGCTGGAGAGCGATGGTGAAGGCGGCCCGGTCGTGAAGGCGCCCTCGCAGTGCATCGGTTGCCTTCTGTGTGAGATGCACTGTCCGGACTTTGCCATCATCGTGAGGAGGAGGGCCGAGCAATGAAGGAGGGTAAGCCCAGGCTTCTTCTTGGCAATGAAGCCTGTGTGGAAGGAGCAATAGCGGCAGGCCTTAAGTTTTTCGCAGGCTACCCAATAACGCCGTCTACCGAGATCGCCGAGCTCTGCGCTTCGTATCTCCCGCGGGTAGGCGGCAAATTCATGCAGATGGAAGATGAGATCGCCAGCATGGCTGCCATTTGTGGTGCTTCCCTGGCAGGCCGGAAGTCCATGACGGCCACGTCAGGCCCGGGATTTTCCCTGAAGCAGGAGAACATAGGGTTCGCCGTAGAGGCCGAGATCCCGTGTGTAGTGGTGGACGTCCAGCGAGTGGGACCGTCTACCGGTATGCCGACGTCGGCGGCCCAAGGCGACGTCATGCAAGCCAGGTGGGGTACTCACGGCGACCACGAGATCGTGGCGCTCGCGCCGTCGAGCGTCCTCGAAGCCTACACTTTGACCGTGGCCGCATTCAACATAGCCGAAGAACTGAGGACGCCGGTCATCCTGCTTATGGATGAGATGGTCGGCCACCTCCGCGAGAAGGTCGTGCTGCCTTCGAAGTCGGAGCTCTTGGTGAAAGACAGGGCAAAGCCCGATCTTCCTCCCGGACAGTATAAGCCTTACGCCGACTACGGTGATCCGGCCAAGGTAGCCCCTCTTGCCGCTTTCGGAGACGGCTACAAGTACCACGTAACCGGCCTTACCCACGGTGAGGACGGTTTCCCGACGAACAACCCCGAACTGGGCGCGAGACAAATAAAGAGGATAAACGACAAGATCACATCCAGGAAAAAAGACCTGCCTCAGGCAGAAGAGCTTTTTACCGATGATGCCGAAGTGTTCGTGTTCTCCTACGGCGGCACCGCCAGGTCGGCCAAGAAGGCCGTCCGGGACGCCCGTGCAAAGGGTCTCAAGGCGGGACTTATCCGCCCGGTGACCATCTGGCCTTTCATCGAGGAGCCACTCCTTAAGGCCAAGGCCAAGAAGCCCAAAGCCGTGATCGTCCCCGAGATGAATCTGGGCCAGATTATCCTGCCCGTGAAGCGCGTTATGGGCGATGCCTGTCCGGTAGTTGGAGTCAACAAACTGGGCGGCCGTTACATTGAGCCGGACGAGATTCTGGACGCAATTAAGGAGGCGATTCAGAGTGGCTCTGCCTCTTGAGAAATATCTACGTGTGGGCAAATTGCCACATATCTGGTGTCCCGGATGCGGACACGGCATCGTAACCCAAGCCATCATACGGGCCATCGACGAGTCCGGGATTGACGCCGAGAAGACCGTAGTAGTATCGGGTATCGGTTGCTCGTCCCGTGCTCCCGGATACATGAACTTCGACACCCTTCACACCACTCACGGCAGGGCCATCCCGTTCGCTACGGGGATAAAGATGGCGAATCCCGAGCTTGACGTGGTCGTCATAACCGGCGACGGCGACGCCGCCGCCATCGGAGGCAACCATCTCATTCACGCCGCGAGGCGGAACATAGGCCTCACCGTGATCTGCTTCAACAACAACATCTACGGGATGACTTCGGGCCAGTACTCGCCGCTCACTCCCACGGGCAGCTACGCTTCTACGGCTCCCTACGGCATGATCGAGCGGCCCTTTGACCTCTGCGAGCTTGTAAAGGGAGCGGGCGGGTCATTTGTCGCAAGGAGTACCGCCTATCACACCCGCCATCTCACCAACGTAATCAAGGATGCCTTGAAGTACGACGGGTTCAGCTTTGTAGATGCGCTGTCTCAATGCCCGACGTACTTCGGCCGCCGCAACAAGCTCCGGACTCCGCTTGATATGCTCAATTGGATGAAAGATCACGCGGTTCCGGGCGCCTCGTGGGACAAGATGACCCCTGAAGAGAAAGAGGGGAAGTTCCCCATAGGGGTGCTCGTGAACAAGCCCTCTAAGGAGCTCACCAAAGTCTACGACGAACTTCTGGCCAAGACGGCGGAAGGAGGAAGGGGCTAATGCGTAAAGAGTTCAGGCTGGCGGGTGCAGGTGGCCAGGGGCTCATTACCGCGGCAATTATCTTGGCCGCTGCGGCAGCCGAGCACACCGAGTACAACGCCGTGCAGTCCCAGTCATACGGGCCTGAGTCCCGCGGCGGTTCTTCAAAGGCCGACGTCATAATCTCCACCGATGAGATCGACTATCCGGAGATTAAGAGCCCGGAGATCCTCCTTGTCATGACCCAAGAGGCCTGTGACAAGTTCGTCCCCGGTGTCCGCCCGGGAGGGATGGTCATCGTGGACGACACATATGTGAAGGACGTGCCTCCCATCGATGCCAAGGTCATTAAGTATTCGATAAGCGCCAAAGCCAAGGAGCTCGGCCGCGAGATCGTTGCGAACATCGTGGCTTTGGGTCTCTTGGTGGGCCTCACGGGCATAGTGCCCGAAGAAGCTGCTCTTCAGTCGGTTTTGGCGAGGGTGCCCAAAGGCACGGAGGAGCTCAACAAGACGGCTTTCTTGGCAGGTATTCAGGCTGCCAAGGAGGTAAACTCATAGGGTCCATGCGCGCATCGCCCCGGGGAGGATTCGCGGATGCCGGTTTGTGGCACTAGATGGCTGGAGATTGCCAGGCGCGAGGTTAAGAAAGCCTGCGATATGCTTGGCTTGGAGAGTATCGCTTACGAGAGGCTCAGAGAGCCCGAGAAGACGCTGGAAGTCGCCATTCCCGTGAAAATGGACGACGGGTCCACGAAGGTTTTCACCGGATGGCGCTCCCAGCATTCGACTGCCCTGGGCCCTGCCAAAGGGGGCATCAGGTTCCATCCCGCCGTGGGTGCCGACGAGATCAAGGCTCTGGCGATGTGGATGACCTTTAAGTCGTCGGTCATGGGGCTCCCTTTCGGCGGCGCAAAAGGCGGAATTCGCTGCAACCCCAAAGAGATGTCCCAAAGGGAACTTGAGAACCTCACGCGGGGGTACGTGCGCGCCGTGGCCGACCTCCTGGGGCCCCTCAGAGATATCCCCGCCCCAGAGATGTACACCAACGCCCAAGTGATGGCCTGGATAATGGATGAGTATTCGTCACTTAGGAGAGAAGTTACCCCGCCGGTCGTGACGGGGAAGCCGGTTGAACTCGGAGGAGTTGCGGCCAGAGATACGGCTACGGCCAGGGGTACCGTCCTCTGCGCCCGAGAGGCCGCCAAGGCCTTGGGCATAGACCTAAAGGGAGCTTCTTATGCCGTGAGCGGTTTTGGAAACGCAGGCTTCAACACCGCCTACTACATGGCTGAGCTTGGATCTAAGATGGTAGCGTGCAACGATACCGGCGGGGCGGCCTACGACCCCGACGGGCTGGACCCCGTGGCGGTCCTTGCCTGGAAAAAGGAGCGGGGGACAGTAAGGGGATTTCCCGGATCGAAGGACGTGCCGGAAGGCGAGTTTTTCGCCCTTCCGGTCGATGTCTTGATCCCTGCCGCCCTTGAGGGTTCAATAACCGAAGAGATCGCTCCCCGAGTAAAAGCCAGCCTGGTGGTGGAAGCCGCCAACGGACCGACTGTCCCCGGCGCCGATACCGTCCTCGAGCAAAAAGGGGTTATGGTAGTGCCGGATATCTTGGCATCCGCGGGCGGCGTCACTGCTTCCTATTTCGAGTGGGTGCAGAACCTCCAGGGTTCGTCTTGGACGGAAGACGAGCTCGAGAGGAAACTGGAGAAGATCATGGTAGAATGTTTCTCGTCCGTTTTTGGGATGCACTGCGATATGAAGGTATCCATGAGAGAAGCCGCATTTTTGGTAGGCGTTAAGAGGGTTACGGACGCCATGAGACTCCGTGGTTGGCTGTCGTAACGTCGCTTAGGAGGGGATTTGGAAGTGAAGGCCGAGGAACTTAGGGCGCTCAAGAAAAAGTGGGAAGAGGGCACGGTTGCCAGGGTCATCCAGAGATATCCCGAACGGAAGAAAGAATTCTCGACCCGGTCGGGAATACCCATAGACCGCGCTCTCACGCCTCCCGATCTCGAAGGATGGGACTACTCGGAGAAGCTCGGTTTCCCGGGCGAGTATCCCTTCACCCGTGGAGTCCAACCCACCATGTACCGGGGGCGTCTCTGGACCATGCGCCAGTACGCCGGCTTTGGTACCGCCGAAGAGACCAACCAGAGGTTCAGGTTCCTGCTCGAGCAGGGACAGACCGGCCTCTCGGTGGCCTTTGACCTGCCCACGCAGGTGGGGTACGACTCCGACCACCCCCTTGCCGAGGGCGAAGTAGGCAAGGTCGGCGTGGCCATCGACTCGTTGGAAGACATGGAGGTAGTGTTCAGCGGGATTCCCCTGGACAAAGTATCGACTTCCATGACGATAAACGCCCCGGCGGCGCTGCTCCTTGCCATGTATCAGGTAGTGGGCGAGAAGCAAGGGGTGAGCCCCGATAAGCTGCAGGGGACGGTGCAGAACGACATCCTGAAAGAATACGTGGCAAGAGGTACATACATATTCCCGCCCGGGCCCTCCATGCGCCTGGTTACCGACATATTCGAGTACTGCTCTAAGACAATTCCGCTTTGGAACACCATCTCCATAAGCGGTTACCACATAAGGGAAGCGGGCGCTACCGCGGTCCAGGAGGTCGCCTTTACGCTGGCCAACGGAATTGCTTACGTCGAAGCCGCCGTGAAGAAGGGGTTGGACGTCGACCAGTTTGCGGGAAGGCTTAGTTTCTTCTTCAACAGCCACATGGACTTCTTTGAGGAAGTGGCCAAGTTCAGGGCTGCCCGGCGGCTCTGGGCCCGCATAATGAAAGAAAGGTTCGGCGCGAAAAACCCGAAATCCATGATGCTCCGGTTCCACACGCAGACGGCCGGTTCGTCCCTCACCGCCCAGCAGCCGGACAACAACGTTATCCGGACGACTCTTGAGGCCCTCGCCGCGGTCCTAGGCGGCACCCAGTCGCTCCACACGAACTCCCGGGATGAGGCACTGTCTCTCCCCACCGAGGACTCGGTAAGGATAGCCTTAAGGACGCAGCAGATAATCGCACATGAGTCGGGCGTGGCCGAAACGGTAGACCCCCTGGCCGGCAGCTACTATGTAGAAAAACTGACCGACGAGATCGAGGCCAGGGCAGAGGAGTACATCAAGAAGATCGACGATATGGGCGGCGCCCCCGCAGCCATTGAGCGAGGGTACCTACAGCGAGAGATCCAGGATAGCGCCTACAAGTACCAGAAGTCGGTCGAAGCCAAAGAATCCCTCGTTGTGGGAGTAAACTGCTTCGAAGTGAAAGAGGAGCCTCCCAAGGGACTCCTCAGGGTTAACCCGGAAATAGCCGAAGCCCAGAAGAAGCGCCTTAAGGACCTAAAGGCGAGGCGCGATTCCAGGGCAGTCGGTCAGGCCCTCAAGGAGATAGAGAACGCGGCCAGAGGAGATTCCAACCTGGTGGTACCGGTCGTTGAGGCGGTCAGGCAATACGCCACCATCGGGGAAATCTGTGATGTCCTGCGGAATGTGTTTGGAACCTACCGTCCCGGAGCTTTCATATAGGGAGTGAGGATAGATGATCACAAAAGTGAACCATATAGGTATAGCCGTGAACGACCTTGATGCGGCCATAAAGACCGTAAAGGATGTCTTTGGGCTTGAGGTCGCGGGCGTTGAGGAAGTCCCTTCGCAGAAAGTGAAAGTGGCATTTGTCCCGGTGGGCGATACGAGGCTCGAGTTCCTCCAGCCGACGGCCGACGATTCGCCTGTCGCGAAGTTCCTCGCCTCAAGGGGAGAGGGCATGCACCACATAGCTCTTGAGACCGACGACATCCTCGGCGATCTCAAGAAGGCCGAAGAAGGAGGAGCAAGGCTCATAGACAAAGAGCCCAGGCCGGGCGCCCACGGGACCAAGGTAGGGTTCCTCCATCCCAAGAGCACTTTCGGGGTCCTTATGGAGCTTGTCGAGGAGGCCGGTGAGCACCGGTCGTGATCATCGACTGCCACGCGCACGTAGTTCCCCCGGAAATAGCCGGGGATCCCGCTTTCTTCGCGGAGCGGGATCCCCATTTTGCCTTGCTCACAAAGACCAAGAACGCGAGCTTCTTGACCGGAGAAGACCTCATAAGGGACATGGAGGCACACGGCGTCCATAAGTCCGTTATCTCGGGGTTTGCGTTCAAGGATACGGGCATATCCCGCATGCAGAACGATTACGCGGCCCATCTCATGCGGTCTTACCCTGATAAGATCGCTTTTATGGCGGTTCTCGATCCCGAATCGCCGGGCGCCTTGGCTGAAGCAGAGAGGTGCCTTTCTCTGGGAGCGTGCGGGGTTGGCGAGATCTTCCCTGCAGGACACGGCTTCGACCTCCTGGGCAAGGGGATGAAAAGGGTTGCCGGACTGTGCCGTGAAGCCGGTAGAGTAGTCCTCATCCACGTAAACGAGCTGGTCGGCCACGATTATCCCGGCAAGGGAGACGTGGGGCCCCTCGGAGCATACCGGTTCTCCTTGGAGAACCCGGGGCTTACCACGGTTTTCGCCCACTTGGGAGGTGGCCTTCCCTTTTATGCCTCCATGCCCGAGATAAGGGGCCTTGAGCACGTGTACTACGATAGCGCCGCCCAACCGCTCCTTTATAAGCCCGATGTGTATTTGGCCCTCAAAGCGTTGGGGATGTTGGACAAGATCATGCTGGGAAGCGATTATCCCCTCGTAACCTGCAAAAGATACATACGAGAAGTCGCTTCATCGGGCCTTACGAAAAAGGAGCAGGAGATGATCTTGGGAGAAAACGCGGAGGGAGTGTTTGGCAAGTTTTTCAGATGTAGGACGGGAGGAAACACAAGCTCCCGCCAGAATACAGTAGAGTGAAGGCAGGGTGGATTGGAAAATCATCCTAAGGGGGCGAGGTCGTGAGACCACCCAGAACGGTTGAGTACATCTGCCTTGCGTGCGGGGTTCAAGGATCGACCCGGCGCGAGGCAGATGGAGGGGAAGAGCGCGCAAAAGGCGGCTTTTCTCTCAGGTGTCCCAAGTGCGGAGGTTCCGTGCTGCACCTTGAGAGGAAAGCCGCCGAAGATTCTTTCGAGGCCGTCGCCACGATAGGAAAAGCCTAGCCCGATAAGTCTTCATTCGTCTTAGGGGGCCGCTCCCACCATGTGTGGTGCGGCCTTTTTCATTTGCTAGAAACAAGTATTTACGATCGCCCTATTTGTTGCCACAAAAAAGCTAAAGGTTGAAGGAATTACCCTCGATGTGTAGAATAGGGGTGTCTAGTGGGGGAGAGTGGTGATTGGTGGCACAGTCCACAGGGTTTGTGGGGGAATATCTCCATACCGTGGACCAGAAGGGGAGAGTAGCTTTGCCCTCTAAGTTCAGGGAGGCTCTCGGTCCCCGATTCTACATTGCTCGAGGCCTTGATAACTGCCTTTTTGTCTACCCTAGCGAAGAGTGGGCACTTGTCCTCGAGAAGATAAAGAGCATGCCTCTTAACCACAGAGAAGCCAGAGACTACCAGCGCTACTTCCTCTCAGGTGCAACCGACGTTGAGCCGGACCGCCAGGGCAGGATCGTCCTGCCGATGTCGCTCAGGGAGTATGCGGGCATCACCAAGGATGTCTGGATACTCGGCGTGGGTACCAGGGTTGAGATTTGGGATAAGGAAGTATGGGACCNNAAGAGACAGGGGCAGGATCGTCCTGCCGATGTCGCTCAGGGAGTATGCGGGCATCACCAAGGATGTCTGGATACTCGGCGTGGGTACCAGGGTTGAGATTTGGGATAAGGAAGTATGGGACCGCAAGAAGATAGACATCGGGAAGACCTTTTCTGAGATAGCGGAGAGTGTTACAGGCGTATGACGGAAGACTTCCACCGGCCTGTGATGGTCTTGGAAACGATGTCACACCTCTTGCAGGACCGTCCATCGATCCACCTGGATTGCACGCTGGGTGACGGGGGACATGCCCTTGAGGTGCTAAGGCGTTCGCCGGAGACATTCGTCATAGGGTTCGACGTAGACGGAGAAGCGTTGAGCGTAGCGAAAGAGAGGCTCGACCGGGAGTTCGGAGGTCGCTTCTTGGCCCTCAAGGCGGACTACCGGCGCCTTCCCGAGGTGCTTGCGGGACTCGGAGTGCCCAGAGTGGACACGGTCCTATACGACTTGGGGGTTTCGTCGAGGCAGCTGGATTCGCCGGAAAGGGGCTTCAGTTACTGGGGCGACGGGCCCCTGGACATGAGGATGGACCCGGAGAAAGGTACGACGGCCAGGGACATACTCATGACTTACAGCGGAGAAGAACTGGCCAGAATCCTAAGGGATTACGGCGAAGAGAGGTTCGCGCGGCGCATCGTCCGAGAGATCTTAAAGGTCAGGGAAGAGCGAGAGATCGACACTGCCGATGTCCTGGTTGACATAGTGAAAAGGGCGATTCCAGTAGGAGCAAGGACAGGTGGAGGCCATCCCGCAAGGAAGACCTTCCAGGCTCTCCGGATAGAGGTAAACAACGAACTCGGACTCCTCCAGAGGGCGATTCTGGACGGTTTCTACCACCTGAGGCCCGGCGGCGTAATGGCGGTCCTTTCCTATCACTCACTGGAGGACCGCGTGGTCAAGAGCACATTCCGGAGCCTTTCCGAGAGTGGGGAGGCCAGGCGAGTCACCCTGAAACCGGTAACACCAGAAGCGGAAGAGGTTGAAACGAACCCCAGAGCGCGGAGCGCAAAACTGCGGGTAGTGAAGAGAGAGATGAGACATGATACGTTCATCTGAACTAAGGTTAAGCGCCCCAGGGCGCACTTCACATAGGGTAAAGGACCGCAGGGCAAGGAGGAAGCCTCTACGCTCCATGCCGCTCGAGTTCTTTGGCATCGCGTATTTCCTGCTTATCGTGGTGGCCGGGTGCCTTCTGGTGCTTCAGCCTGCCAGAGTGGCGCAGTACAACGAAACGATTGCTCTCAAACAGCGCGAGCTCCAATCACTCAAACTGAAGAACGAAGATTTGAAGAAGGTCGTTTCTTACGCCGAGTCTCTGGAGTTTGTGGAGAACGAGGCCCGCATGACCTTGGGCATGGTTGACCCGGGCGAGGTGAAAGCCCTTGAGGTGAACGTTACCCAGGCAAATTCCGCGGTTTTCGCGAGTTCGCAGCCGAAACCGGAGCCCGGTGGTATACTTTCGTTGATCGGCCGCATAGCTCAGATCTTTGGAGTGAAAGAAGCTACGGCGAAGGGACAACACTAGAGGATCTCTCCGCCCGTCACGAAAGGAACCGCCTATGGGAGCAGTGCTTGCCCGAAAACGCGTAGCTCGTGTGCTTACAGGCGTCGCTATCGCGTTCGTCTTGCTTTTTGCGAGACTTGTGTACATCCAGTTTCTCTGGTCGGATACTCTGGGTGAAGAAGCCTTGGACATGAGGATGCAAGATATCCCCATTCAGCCAAGGCGCGGAGTTATTTACGACCGTAACGGGCACGAGCTCGCCTTCAGCATTGACGTTGAGTCGGTCTACGCGATCCCCGCTCAAGTAAGAGACCCCGAAAATACGGCGGCGATACTCTCGGAGATCCTGGGGATGAGCTACGACTCGCTCATAGCGAGGCTCACCAGGCATTCTTCATTTGAGTGGCTGAAGAGGAAGATCCCCGATGAAGTGGCGAGGCGCATACGGGAGGAGAGACTCCCGGGGATAGGGTTTACCCAGGAATCCATGAGAGTATGGCCCAAAGGGAGCCTACTCGCCCAGACTCTCGGAATAGTAGGTATCGACAACGACGGCCTTGAGGGGCTTGAGTACCAGTACGACCGCCAGCTCAAGGGGATCGAAGGGCAATTCACCGTGGAGGTCGATGCCCTGGGAGAGGAACTTCCCCAGTCTCAGAAAGGTTACATACCTCCTGTCATGGGCAAGAACCTCATCTTGACAATCGATGAGGTGATACAGTTCATCGCCGAGAGGGAATTGGATGCGGCCGTCGAGAGAAGCCAGGCGGTCGGAGGGTTTGCCATTGCCATGGACCCGCAGAACGGGGAGATACTGGCTATGGCCATGCGCCCAAGCTACGATCCCAACGAGTACGACCGCTATCCCGACGCCAACCGGCGCATAACTGCCATCACCGATTCGTTTCCTCCGGGGTCGACCTTCAAGCCTATCACTGCCGCAGCCGCACTGGAGACGGGCAAAGTGACCGTGGACGATACTTTTTTCTGCGGGGGGAGCAAACGCGTTGGAGAAGAGGTGCTCAGGTGTCACGTCCCAGAAGGGCACGGGAGCCAGACCTTTAACGAAGTTATCCAGAACTCCTGCAACGTAGGGTTTATCGAGATCGGCCTCCGTACCGGAGTCAGCGATTTTTACAAATATCTCGACCTCTTCGGCGTTACCAGCGTGACCGGCATTGACCTACCCGGCGAGGCTTCGGGGATAATCGTACCCGAAGACCTCTGCAAGCCTATAGACCTGGCGGTCATGTCTTTCGGGCAGACACTGCAGCTTACACCCATACAGCTCATAGCGTCCATATCGGCGATCGCGAACGGGGGGTACACCGTGGTTCCCCACGTGGTGAAAGCCGTAACCGATGTTGACGGGAACACGGTCGAAGTCAAGTCGCCGGGCAAGATACACCAGATAATATCCGAGAAGACCTCCAAGGAGCTCCGGGTAGCGCTGGAGGAAGTCGTGTCCAAGGGCACGGGAAAGCAGGCTTACGTACCTGGGTATAGGCTCGCGGGTAAGACAGGCACATCAAACAAAGTGGTAGACGGCGTGTTGGCCGAGGGCAAGTACCTGGCTTGGTTCATAGGGTTTGCTCCTGCCAACGATCCCAAGATAGCCCTTCTAATAATGATCGACGAGCCAAAGGGAGCATATTACGGGGGCCAGATAGCCGCCCCGGTCTTCCAGGGGATAATGAGGGACGTACTCCGTTACCTGGAGGTGCCGCCCCAGGAAGAGGTCCCGGGGACAGACCCCGCGGAACTCGTAGAGGTACCGGACCTCGTGGACAGCGAGGTTACCTCGGCACAGGTAGAACTGCGCAAGCTGGAACTTGTCGGGTCCAAAGAAGGCCCCGGCACGCGTGTCACGCGCCAGTTCCCGGTGGCCGGAGCCAAAGTGCCGAAAGGGACCAACGTCATCCTCTACACGGAAGAAGAGGTCACTCCGGGACAAGGAGAAGTGGCCGTCCCGTCTCTAATGGGTATGGGGCTCACACAGACGCGCCAGAGGCTTATGGAAGCAGGTCTTGTCCTCTCGGCGCAGGGTAGCGGTTTTGCAGTGTCTCAGGACCCGCCGGCGGGAACCATAGTCCCGTTGGGGACCACGGTGAAGGTGGTTTTCCGCATGGATGTAGGCGAGTGAAGGCCTCTTAGGCCTTATGTTTTTGAACACGGGGGATAATCGATGCGCCTTAGCACAGTACTTAAGGACATGCCCGGAAGCGAGGTCATTAGGGATGCCGAGATAACCGGTATCGCCTACGACAGCCGCACCGTTTCGCGGGGCCATGCCTTTTTCGCCATACCCGGCCTAAAGGACGACGGACGGCGGTACATACCCCATGCCCTGAGTCGGGGCGCCTCGGCGGTGGTCACGAACCTGGGCGGTGCCTTCCGGGAGACCGGGGCACTGGGAGTGCCGGAAGAAACGGGCCTTGCGGTGGTCAAGGATCCCAGGAGGGCGCTGTCGTCGGCTGCATCCTGTTACTACGGGTATCCCAGCCGGGCCCTCACCGTTATCGGCATCACTGGGACAAAAGGCAAGACCACAACCTGCCATCTCATAAGGAGCGTGCTCGAAGCCTGCGGACAAAAAACGGGGCTGATAGGCACCGTCCACAACATCGTGGGCGACGAAGAGAGGCCCGTCACGCGGACTACCCCTGAATCACTGGAGCTCCAGTCACTCTTGAGCGAAATGGTTGCCAAGGAATGTCAGGCGGCCACCATGGAGGTATCTTCCCACGCGCTGGATTTGTGCCGCGTGGAAGACATATTGTTTGACGCCGCCGTCTTCACCAATATTGGCTGGGACCACCTTGACTTCCACGGCACGATTGAAGCGTATGCTGGTGCTAAGGCCAGGCTTTTCGAGCTCCTCCAGAAATCCCGCGGCCTCAAGAAGAAAGAGCGTCCTCTCGTCGCCGCCATAAACGCAGACGACGATTACGCCCCCTTATTCCGGGAAAAGGCAACGGGAAGGGTGGTGGCTTACGGTCTCGGAGACGACGCCGAAGTGAGGGCAGAGGATGTTCGGACAGATCCCCGGGGGACATCTTTCACCCTTGTGTGCGGCAAGACCCGCCGTAAAGTAAGGACGGTCCTCATTGGCCGCTTCAATGTTTTGAACTCCCTCGCCGCGGCTTCGGTGGCTTACGGATTTGGCTTTGACCTTGACGATATCGCCCGGGGCCTCGAGAGCGCGAAAAGCGTTAGGGGGCGAGTGGAACTGGTGCCCGGCTCCGACCGGTTCTCCGTGTGGGTGGACTACGCCCACACCCCAGAGAGCCTCCGGAACATCCTCGCTCTTGCAAGGGAGATGACGACCGGGAGGGTCATCGTGGTTTTCGGGTGCGGAGGCGATAGAGACGCAGGCAGGCGTCCTGTTATGGGGAAGCTCGCCGGCGACATGGCCGACTTAGTGGTAATCACCAACGACAACCCGAGGACCGAAGACGAGGATAAGATCCTGGACGACATCGAGTCCGGCCTCAAAGAGAGCCGGGGCGGTTCTTCCTACCTCAGGATAAAGGACCGCCGGGCGGCCATAAACGAGGCGATAGGGAGGGCAAGGCCCGGCGACGTCGTGGTCCTTGCCGGGAAAGGCCATGAGACCTACCAGATCATAGGGGAAGAGACACATCATTTTGACGACGCGGAAGAAGCCCGCAAGGCTATCTTGGCCGCGTCAGGAAGGGATGGGTAGGGCGGTGAGACCGTACTCGCTAAAGGAGATTGCCGACATAACCGGCGGCCGCATCGCCTTCGGTGATGAGGACAGGCTGTTCACAAAGGTAAACATCGATTCCCGCAAGACGCTTCCCGGCGACCTGTTCGTGGCGATTGTGGGCGAGCGGGCAGACGGCCACGACTTCGTGGCAGAGGTACGTGACAAAGGGGCAGGGGGCGCGGTTTGCGAGCACCCTGTTCAGGGCGGGGATCCGGGACCGGACGGTTTCGGCATATTGATGGTGTCTTCCACCATTGGAGCCTTGAGAGACCTTTCCTCTCATTACCGGCGCGAGCTACCGGTCCAAGTGATCGGCGTGACCGGGAGCGTGGGAAAGACCGGCACCAAAGACTTCCTGGTTTCGGTGCTCTCCCAGAGGTTTTCGACCTACGGAAATCCCGGCAATTTGAACTCGCACATAGGCCTCCCTCTGGCCGTCTTAGGCATTGACGCCCCCTACAGGTATGCCGTTTTGGAGATGGCGATGCGGAAACGGGGCGAGATAGGGGAACTCTGTGAGATCTCCCGCCCTGCCGTGGGGGTGCTTACCGACATATCCGCATCCCACATCGGCGTCCTCGGGAGCATTGAAGAGATTGCCGATGCAAAAGCCGAGCTTCTGGAGGCTCTACCCCGGGACGGACTGGCCGTCATGTGCGGCGACAACGAGCACATAAGGAGGATGAGCCGGAAGGCGACCTGCCGGAAGATTTTCTACGGTTTCGGTGAAGAAAACGATGTGAGGGCGGTAGATGTCCGGTCTCTGGGAAGCGACGGCTCCTCTTTCACTCTAGTCTACAAGGACGACCGTTTTCCCCTTGTGGTTAAGGTCCCGGGCGCCCACATGGTCCAGAACTCTCTGGCGGCCGTAGCCGTCGGGCTTGAGTTCGGCATGTCGCCACATGAGATCAGGGAAGGTTTAGAGAACGCCCAGATGAGCCCGATGAGGCTTGAAGTACGGAGGCAGAACGGCCTTGTCGTGATAAATGACGCGTACAACGCAAGCCCCAAGTCAATGAGGGCGGCGCTGGACCTTCTCGAGGAGATCAAGGGAGAACGTAAAGTCGCCGTCTTGGGCGACATGCTCGAGATGGGGTCTTACGGGCCGGAGGCTCACAGAGAAATCGGGAAATATGCGGCGGGAAAGGCCGATCTCCTCGTTGCCGTAGGCGATTTAAGCATAGAGATAGTAAAGGGCTGGAATGAAACCGGGACGAGAAAGACCTCGTCATGGTTCGGTGGGAAAGAAGAGGCCCAGGAGTACCTTGGCAACATCTTAAGGCGCGGTGACGTCTGTTTGGTGAAGGCATCCCGGGGGATGGGATTCGAGAGCATTGTGGCCTTCCTGGACCGCCTGGGGGAGTTGTGATTATGGAAATCCTTAAAGATGCCGTGCCCCTCATAACGGGTTTCATATCTGCCGTCCTTTTCGGCAAAGTGCTCATCCCCTGGCTTCACAAAGTAAAGTTCGGCCAGCACATCCGAGATGACGCCCCCGAGACCCACCGCAAGAAGGCAGGTACGCCCACAATGGGCGGTTTCATCTTCATCTTGGGTACCATCGCGTCGTCTTTGGTGAACCACGTCTTTAGAAAGACGACCCCCTCTCAGCTTGAGACCTCAGTCCTGGCCCTCTACTGCCTCATGGGGCTTGTCGGGTTCCTGGATGACTACCGGAAAATCAAGAGAGGACGCAACCTGGGACTCAGGGCCAGGGAGAAACTGGCCTTTCAGATCATCATAGCCGGAGCGTTCATGTGGTTTGTGGCGAGCTCCGGGCGGGGTACTTCCATTGTGGTGCCGTTCTCCGGGAAACCCCTTGACCTCGGGTTTCTCTACGGCATCTTCGGCGTGTTCGTCATTGTTGGCATTTCAAACGGCGTGAACCTCACCGACGGGTTGGACGGCCTCGCGGGTAGCGTGGTGGCCGAAGGACTGGCCGCCTACTATCCCCTGGCCCTCGCTGCCGTAGGAACCTTGGGTATTCCGTCTCTGGGCCCGCTGGTTGCAGGCTCTGTAGGGGCCATCCTGGGTTTTCTCGTGTACAACCGCCATCCCGCCAGGGTCATTATGGGAGATATAGGCGCCCTTGCCTTGGGGGCATTGCTCTCAGGCATAGCGGTCTTAACGAGGACCGAACTCTTGCTCCTGTTTTTCGCCTTCGTGCCTATAGTTGAGAATATCACCGTCATAATGCAGGTTATATCGTTCCAGCTTTTTGGAAAGAGGATCTTCAAGATGACTCCGATCCATCACCACTTCGAGCTCTCGGGCTGGGACGAGGTGAGGATCGTGAGGATGTTCAGGTTGACCGCTGCCGCCGCGGCTCTTCTCGGCCTTTTTGCAGCGGCATCTGTAGGACTCTGGATGTGATTTCGGAGGATCGGGTGTGAGGAAGGCCAGGGTAGAGCGAAGGACGAGGCGGGGAAGCCCCGACTACGTGCTGTTTTTCGCGGTCATGACGCTCATGGCCATAGGTATCATCATGGTTTTTTCGGCCAGCATGGTGCGGTCGGTGAAGTTCTACGGCCACCCCTACTACTACCTGATCACCCAGCTCGTCTGGGCGGGTATCGGTATATCGGCCATGTTGTTCCTCATGCACTTTGACGTATGGCGTTACCGGTCATGGATCCCCTTCATGACGGGCTTAGGCATCATTCTCCTCATCGTCGTGTTAATACCGGGAGTGGGGCAGGTGCGGAACGACGCCAGGAGGTGGCTCGGCTACCGGCGGTTTGTCTTCCAGCCTGCTGAGATCGCTAAGGTAACCACGCTCCTTTTCCTGTCCGACAGCCTGGCAAGGAGAAGAGACAAACTCGGCAGTTTCGTAAAAGGTCTGGGGCCTTATCTCTTGTTCTTGGGGCTCACATGCGGTTTGGTCCTCCTGGAGCCCGACTTGGGCACGGCGGTCGCCATCGCAGGGGGAGCTGCCGTGGTCATCTTCGTTGCCGGGGTGAATTGGCTGCACCTCTTGGCCGTGGCCGCCGCGTCTGTGCCTGCGCTCGTCTGGGCTGTTTTTTCGGAGGAATACCGGAGAAAGCGTTTGCTGGCTTTCCTCGACCCTTGGGCCGATCCTGAAGGCGCAGGCTGGCAGATCATTCAAGCCCTATATGCTCTGGGTACAGGTGGCCCTTTCGGCACAGGGATCGGCTACGCCAGACAGAAGTGGTTCTACCTCCCTGAACCTGATACCGATTTCATTTTCGCCGTGCTCGGCGAAGAGATGGGCTTCTTTGGGACATTTCTCGTGCTCGCTCTCTTCATGGTCGTCGCGTGGAGAGGATTCCGGGCGGCCATGGCCGCGCCCGACCGCTTTTCCTGCTTTCTTGCGGCAGGTCTGACAGCCCTCGTCGTGCTTCAGGCCGCCATCAATATCGGGGTTGTCACCGGTTCCCTGCCGATTACCGGAATACCGCTTCCTTTCATAAGTCGCGGGGGATCGGCGCTTGTCATGAACTTCGTAGCCATAGGCATTGTGCTCAACATCTCAAGATACGCCAGTAGATAGAGGGGGCTCTTTAGAATTGCGCCTTATAGTAACCGGAGGAGGGACAGGCGGGCATATATACCCTGCCGTGGCCGTGGCCAAGGAGATGAGCGTTCTCCTTCCGAGGGCCTCGGTCCTTTATGTAGGCACCGAGTCGGGCATGGAGAGCAAGCTTGTCCCGAAGGAAGGGTTCCCTTTCAGGCCGGTCCGTTCTTCCGGAGTCATGGGAAAATCGGTGGGTTTGGCGGCTAAGGGGCTTGCCAGAGCGTTCATGGGGGTTTTCGACGCTATGGCCATCCTCCGCGAGTTCCGCCCGGATGTCGTCTTGGGCACGGGCGGCTACGCGTCGGGCCCGGTGATGGCCGCGTCCTTCATGTTGGGTGTCCCCCGGGCCATCCAAGAGCAGAACGCCGTCCCCGGCAAGACCAACCTGTGGCTTTCAAGGATCGCGGATATGACTTTCGCCGCCTGGGACTACTCCGTGAGGTTTTTCCCCGTCCCTTCCCGCGTCGTGGTTACTGGAAACCCCGTGCGGACGGCGGTTTTCGAGGAAGCGCCGAAGGAAGAATGCCGGAGGTCCTTCGGAATGCCCGAGGAAGGCCCCGCGATACTCCTCCTCGGCGGCTCAAGAGGGGCGAGGACCCTCGTGGAAGCGGGGCTGGAGATCGCCAGGAAGATGCCCGGAGGCTCGTCAATGCTGTTTGTGACGGGGGCCGAGTACTACGCCGAAGCCTGCCGCGGCCTGGGTGTTCCGCCCGGCGAAGGGATAGACGGCGTGAGAGCTGGGAATATTATCCTTAAGCCGTATGTCTATGATATGGCCAAAGCTTACGGTGCAGCAGACCTCGTAATCGGACGGGCAGGGGGAATGACTCTGGCCGAGATAACCGCCCTGGGCATCCCCGCCGTCATAGTGCCTTCGCCGAACGTTGCCGGGAACCATCAGGAGTACAACGCGAGGGCTCTCGAGGAAGAAGGGGCGGCGGTGGTGGTAAGAGAGGGGCCGAATGCCGTTTCGGATGTGGCCGAGGTGGCGCTTGGCCTACTGGGCGATCCGGAGAGGCTTAAGAATCTGTCACGTGAGTCCGGACGGATTGGAAAAAGAGAAGCAACGAGGGTGATTTGCCGTCACCTTATAGAGCTCGCCCGGAGAAGGAAATAGGCCCCTAAGGAAAGGCCGGTCGCGCCGCAATGGCCGGACTCCTGGGACAAGCCCCGTGACCGGCGGGAGCGAAAGTTAATAGGATATAAACCCGTGGCAAACGAGACGGAGTCGGGAAGGGTGTCGGTATGTCCAACGTACATTTCATCGCAATCGGAGGCCAGAGCATGTCGGGTATCGCCCGGATCCTCCTTTCCCAGGGGCATTCGGTTTCGGGGTCCGACGTCAAAGCCTCAAACTTGACGGAAGAGCTGGAGAAGATGGGGGCCCGTATCCATATCGGGCACCGCGCGGAAAATCTGGTGTCGCCTGACAGGGTGGTGGTCTCCTCAGCCATCCATGAAGACAATCCGGAGCTCATGGAGGCAAAGCGCAGGGGAATACCCGTGGTCCACCGGATGGATATGCTCCTTGAGGCCGTAAGCGGCAAGAAGCTGGTGGCCGTTGCGGGGTCCCACGGAAAGACGACAACGACTTCCATGATCGCCTGGATTCTGGTGAAGGCGGGGAAGGACCCGACGTATCTGGTAGGCGGCGAGTTCGGGAAGTTGGGAAACGCGAGGCGCGGCGGCGGGACCTACGCGGTCATCGAGACCGACGAGAGCGACGGCTCGTTCCTAAAGTGCCATGCCGACGTCGCCCTTGTTACCAACATAGACAACGACCACATGGAGTTTTGGGGCTCAATGGACGCTTTGGAGAAGGCGTTTTTCGATTTTCTAGATGGTACGCGCCCGGGCGGCACACGTGTCGTGTGCCTCGACGACGAGCTGCTCAGGAAATGGGCAGAGAGAAGCCCTGACGCCGTGACGTACTCGGTGAGGTTTCCTGCGGTCTGGGAAGTCCGTGACGCAAGTATGTCCGGCTGGAGGATGAAAGCCAGGGTATTTGCCCGTTCTCGGGAAGTAGCCATGCTTGATTTGGGCCTCATCGGGATGCACAACCTGGCCAACGCTTTAGGGGCGGTTGCAGCTGCGAACGCCTGCGGGGTTTCGCCGGAGGAAGCGTGCAGCCACATGGCGTCTTTCCCGGGGGCCAAGAGGCGGATGGAGCGAATCGGCGTTCATAACGGTGTCCTTATTGTGGATGACTTCTCCCACCACCCGAGCGAGGTGGTCGCCGCCCTCAAGGTCCTTAAGAGCGCGTTTCCCGAAGGGCGAGTGATAGTGGTGTTCCAACCCCACAGGTACGCGAGGACGAGGATCCTCAAAGACGAATTCGGTAAAGCCCTGTCGGTGGCCGACGCGGTGTTTGTGACGGGTATCTACGCCGGGCCGGGCGAGAACACCGAGTTGGGCGTAGGGTCGAGACTTGTGAGCGAGGCGGTGGCCCGGACCGGCCATCCGGACGTGCGGCTCATCGAAGACGCAGCCGAGGCTTGCCGTGAGGCGGCGCTTTCGGCAAGGCCCGGCGACGTGGTGGTGACCATGGGGGCCGGCGATGTCTGGAAGCACCACGGCGCAATACAAGAAGTCCTGCTACGAAGCCGTCAGTAACCAGTAAGCGGCCGGAGCCGTAAAATGTTCAGGCTTGGAGGTTGCCGCCGGGAGAGTGGTAGTAATGTACATGTTTGAGGTAGAAGGGCGCAGGCCGCTCCGGGGGACGGTCAGGGCGAGCGGGGCCAAGAACGCGGTGCTTCCCATAATGGCAGCTGCAGTCATGGCCGGATCGCCTTGCGTGCTCAACAACTCACCTGACCTAAGTGATGTCCGCACCATGTCAAAGATCCTCGAAGGGCTGGGGGCTACCGTTGAGAGGACCTCCGACGGCTCACTGGTCATCGATCCCACAACCATGGACAGTCATGTTGTGGATGAAATGCTGATGAGGCAAGTGAGGTCGTCCATCTTTCTCATGGGGCCGCTACTCGCAAAGCTGGGGAGAGTCCGGGTTTCCTACCCTGGTGGGTGCGACATAGGGCAGCGTCCCATAGATCTCCACATCAAAGGGCTTAAGGCGCTGGGCGCCTCGATTGAGGAGAAGCACGGCCACATCATGGCCGAGCGAAAGAAGTGGGAAGGGATCGACATCCACCTGGACATCCCTTCAGTGGGAGCTACGGAGAACATTATGATGGGCGCGTGCCTGGCAAACGGCGTGACCATCATACGAAACGCAGCCAAGGAACCTGAGATCGTAGACCTTCAGACGTTTCTAAATGCCATGGGGGCAAGAGTGAGAGGCGCCGGGACAGACGTTATACGTATAGAAGGGGTGGAAAGGCTCCACGGCGCCGAGCACACGATTATGCCCGACAGGATTGAAGTCGGCACTTTGATGATAGGCGCCGTGATAACCGGAGGCGAAGTCACCGTTCAAAACGCGGTGGCCGAGCACGTGCAGGCACTTACCTCAAAGCTCCGGGAGATCGGGGCGGAGGTCCATTTCAACGGCTACGGGATCACGGTCCGAGGTAGGGGGAGGCCACGGGCCACCGATGTGAAGACTCTCCCTTATCCCGGGTTTCCCACGGATATGCAGCCCCAGATGATGGCCCTTCTTTCAATTGCAGACGGCACTTCCGTCATAACTGAGACCATATTTGACTCCAGGTTCAAACAGGCCGAGGAACTGGGTCGTATGGGCGCGAAAATCCGTCGTGAAGGCAGAACTGCTATAATCAAGGGAGTACCGGCCCTTTCAGGCGCGATGGTTGAGGCAACCGATCTGCGTTCGGGCGCGTCCTTAGTGATAGCGGGGCTCTCGGCGGAAGGAAAGACCGTTGTGCGAGGCATCCACAATATTGACCGGGGCTACGAACGGTTTGAGGAGAAGCTTGAGTCTCTGGGCGCGTCAGTGAAGAGGGTTTCCGAGAATCGTCGCTAGGTGCCGGCTGCCGGGGGTTTATCCGGCGCAAGGGGGAACCTGGACATTTGTCTTCCGGCCCAACACCGAAACGCGAGAGAAGAAGCGCTACCTTTGCTCTTGTAATACTCTTTTGCCTTTTTACCGGAGTGTTTTTCTTCCTCCGGTCTCCTTATTTTCATATCCGCGAGTTCCGGGTTGAAGGCCTAGAGCGGGTTGGCAAGGATGAAATAGTGGCAAGGTGCGCACAGGATTCGCCCAGCATCTTTGCGTTCGACACCGCAAAGGCGGAGGAGATTATCGAACTTTCGCCTTGGATTGAGACCGCGGAAGTCCGGCGTAAGCTCCCCGATACGGTGGTCATAAGGGTCACCGAGCGGACGCCGGTAGCGTTCATGCCTGTGGGAGATACCCTCTGGCTCATAGACGCCGAAGCCCGTGTGCTCGGAGAGGACGACGGCACGTGGACAGGCCTAATTGCGATCACGGGCCCCGAAGCCTCGGCGACTCCCGGACAGTTCTTGGATAGGAACACTTACGGCTGGGGGCTCAAAGCTCTCATGTCCCTCGGCCCCTTAGCCGGAGAGAAACTCACAGAAATAAGTGTACAGGGCGGAGAAGTAAGCCTTATACTGGACGATGGATGCCGTGTTCTCTTGGGAAATGATTCGGGTGATATCGCCGTGAAGGCGGCCGTGCTGGAATCGGTCCTGGAGGACCTCTCGCACGAGGGGAAGATGGCCGAGCGAATCGACCTACGGTACGAGAAGGTGGCGATCAAACTGAGGCTCTTGGAGCCCGGAGAGCCTACGACCGGCGAGGGCCTTTCCGGTCAATGAACCCGGAGAACATAAGTTACGGGTGCAGTTCACGGAGTGGAGGTGAGGCCATGAGACGGGGAACACACGTCGCGCTTACGATTATATTCGCTTTATTCGGCTTTATGTTGGCGATGCAGTTTCGCTCCCGGCCCGAGGTGACGGGTCCTTTGCAGTACCAGAGGTCGGAAGAGCTAGCCATCCTGCTGAAGCGGACCGAAGAGGAACGGGACAAGCTCAGGGAAGAAGTGTCGGTCTTGAGGGACCAGCTGGCCGACACCAAGTCAGTCGAAGACCAGGTAAGGGGCCTTCAAGAAGAGCTTGCCAAGACTATGATCTTGGCGGGCATGACGGAGGTGCGTGGCCCCGGCATAAGCCTCATCCTTTCGGATTCCACCGCTCCCAGCCAGGTGGGGCAGGACCCTAACCTTTTCGTTGTGCATGACAAGGACCTATTGGAGGTCGTGAACGAGGTCTTTGCGGCAGGGGCCGAGGCGGTCAGCGTGAACGGGCAGAGGATAGTGGCGACCACCGAGATCACCTGCGCGGGCAACGTCATCATGATAAACGGAGTGCGCCAGGCTCCTCCATTCAAGATCCTGGCAATAGGAGACCCTGCTACTCTCGAGGGCGGACTCAAAATGCGCGGCGGCCTGATCGATAACCTGACCTTTTGGAAGCTCGAAGTCAAACTCAACACAGAAGAAGATATCACCATACCGGCCTATGCCGGCCCGCTGTCGTTCAAATACGCAAAGCCTGTGAAGAAGGAGGCCAAGTAAATGTGGTATCTCTTAGCCGGTCTCCTGGCGGGCGTGCTTGTCGGTTTGAACTTGCCCTGGAAAGTCCCGGCCATACTTGCTCGCTATATGGCTGTAGGAATTCTGGCCGGTGTCGATACCTCCCTGGGAGGGCTCAGGGCGAGCCTCGAAGGTGAGTTCGACATAGTGATCTTTGCCACGGGTTTCTTTGGCAACGTCCTCCTCTCGGCCGGATTCGTGTATGTAGGCGATATGCTAGGCATCGAACTCTATCTGGCTGCAGTCGTTGCCCTTGGCGTCAGGGTGTTCAACAACATGGGCCGGATAAGGCGCCTGCTTCTGAGAGACGCCTCGAGTGGGAAAGAAGGAGCAAGTCAAGGCAAGTGAGAAGGGGAAATTACTGATTACGTGGAACATATGCCAAAGCAGGGGAAGGTAGGTGGCTTTCTGTGGCAGGAGAAGAGCCGAGATACGCTAATCTGAAAGTTATCGGTGTAGGCGGAGGCGGGTCAAATGCCGTCAACCGCATGGTTGAAGCAGGTATCAAGGGTGTTGACTTCATCGCGGTCAACACCGACGCTCAAGCTTTAAATCTTGCCCTCGCGCCAACCAAACTGCAGATAGGACAAGCCCTAACCAGGGGCTTGGGGGCAGGCGCCAACCCTGAAGTGGGGCAGAAGGCTGCCGAGGAATCTCGCGAGGAGATCATGGAGTGCTTGAAAGGTGCCGATATGGTTTTCATAACCGCCGGGATGGGCGGCGGGACCGGCACCGGAGGAGCGCCGGTAGTGGCTCAGTGTTCCAAAGAAGTAGGTGCGCTCACCGTTGGTGTGGTCACCAAGCCGTTTTCCTTCGAGGGCAGAAGGCGCATGAACACGGCCCTCACAGGGATTCAGAACCTCCAGCAGCATGTTGACACCCTTATCGTCATCCCCAACGACCGCCTCCTGCAAGTTGTCCAACGTGACACTTCAATACTGGAGGCGTTCCGCATCGCCGACGACGTGCTCCGGCACGGTGTCCAAGGCATATCCGACCTTGTGATGGTGCCCGGCCTCATCAACCTGGACTTTGCCGACGTCCGCACAATCATGATGGATACCGGGTCTGCCCTCATGGGAATCGGTATAGCGCGCGGCGAGGACAGGGCAGTTGAGGCTGCAAGGCAGGCCATCTCCAGCCCGCTCCTTGAGACGGGCATCGACGGAGCAAGGGGAGTGCTTATGAACATAACCGGCGGGCCGGACCTCGGGCTTTTCGAGGTCGACGCCGCTACAGAGATAGTCATGCAGGCTGCAGACCCCGATGCCAACATAATCTGGGGAGCCGTCATAAACAACGACCTTGAGGATATGGTGCAGGTCACTGTTATCGCCACGGGTTTTGACAGGGGAGGTTCCAAGCGCATTACGGCTTCGAGGCGGGAACCGCTGCCGGCCATCGATGCCCAGGACATCCTCGAGGTACCCTTCTTCTTGAGGAAGAAAGCTGGCGAAAAGCCCCGCTAAAATCCGAGAAGAAAGATCCAGGTACGGACAAGGTTCGCACCTCTACCGGTTGTATGATCGCCCTGTAATAAAGGGATGAGGTCCTGAATAGGCATTGCCTTGCGGGGTGATCGACCCGGATGGTCAGGTACATCTACTGGGACGTGCTTCTCCTCACGAACGTCGCCGTGAACTATATCATCTTGCTCGCGGCGGGGAAACTCTCTTACAGGAACATCTCCCATTGGCGCTTGGCCTTCTCCTCGCTCCTTGGTTCCGCCTATGCCGTATCTGCACTGGTTGTGCCTTTAAGAGCCGCCTACTCTTTGCCGGCCCGGATAGCCTTCGGCCTGTTCATGGTCGCCCTTTCTTACCCGGGTACAAGAGGGATAGCGCTCTTGAGAGTCACCTTGTGCTTCTTCCTCTCTTCCGCCGTCGCCGCGGGTACAGCCCTCGCCTTGCAGAGTTTTGGTGGACGCATTGCAGCTCAGGCCTCTCTTTTTCAAGGCGAAGCGGTAGTCCACTGGTACGTCGTGGCGCTCTCCTTGGCGGTGCTGGCAGCGTTACCCGTCCTCGCAAGAATGAACGGCTATTCGTCCCTCAGACGGCTGCCTCTTATGACCATCGAAGTGAGCATGGGCGGCAAGACACTGGGGCTTACCGGACTCGTCGATACCGGCAACAACCTGCGGGATCCGGTCTCGGGACTTCCGGTCATCGTAATAGACTGGGAGGCCCTCCGGAGTCTCATGCCTCCGGAAGTCTCCGCGTTCTTTATGTCCACTTGGGACGCCATACCTGCAGCTTTGCCTGAGACGAGCGTCGGGACAAGGTTGCGTCTCGTCCCCTATGAGAGCCTGTCCGGGAGGATGGGGGTCCTACCCGGGTTCCGGCCCGATCGTTTGGCTTTGGTAGGCAAGAGCGGTCTACGGGTGTTCAAGAACGCCATTGTGTGCGCTTCCCAAGAGAGACTAAGCCCCAGCGGCCTCTACCAGGCTCTCTTGCACCCGGATCTTGTGAATCCCTAAGTCTTTGGAGAGTCTTGAGGAGGTGCCTCTCGTGACGCTTTCATCGATTTGGACTCGCCTTACGCGAGAGATAAACTTACTCCTTCGCGCCCTCGGGGTAGGAGGAAGGATCGACTACATCGGCGGGACCGAGGCCCTGCCGCCGCCCCTTACTCAAGAAGAAGAAGGCCTGCTCTTAAGCAGGCTGCGTTCGGGAGACGTAGACGTGAGGTCTACTCTAATCGAGCGGAACCTACGGCTGGTCGTGTACATCGCCAAGAAATTCGAGAACACAGGGATCCCCGTGGACGACCTTGTGTCAATCGGGTCGGTGGGCCTCATAAAGGCGGTTTCGACCTTTGACATAGAAAAAAACATCAAACTTGCGACTTACGCATCAAAGTGCATCGAAAACGAGATCCTCATGTACCTCCGGAGGACCATGAGGGTGAAATCGGAAGTCTCTTTCGACGAACCCTTGAACGTGGACGGGGAAGGGAATGAACTCTGCCTCTCCGACGTAAAGGGGACTCCCGACGACCTAATTTACGGCGATCTGGAGAAGGAAGATGACCGCCAGACTCTGCGCGCGGTCCTCGGCCGGCTTCCCTGGAGGGAGCGGACCATAGTGGACCTAAGATTTGGGCTCAAGGACGGAGTTGAGCGCACTCAGAAACAAGTTGCGGATATGCTGGGCATCTCCCAGTCATATATTTCGCGGCTTGAGAAGAAAATAATGCAGCGGCTCTATAAGGAGATCGTCACCTTCCAGTAAACTCCTGTATAACCCCCGGTTCATTTGGCAATACTCAATATGATTCACTAAATATTGGAAGCACACCGGGGGGACTACCGCGCTTTGAACAAAGTCGAGATTTGCGGCGTAAACACAAGCCGGTTGCCGGTCCTTACAAGCGCCAAGATGAAAGAACTTTTCCTCGCAAAACAAGCCGGAGACCTAACGGCCCGCGAGAAGCTCGTAAACGGTAACCTGAGGCTTGTCCTCTCCGTCATCCAGCGATTTACGAACCGGGGCGAGAACGTTGACGACCTCTTTCAGGTCGGGTGCATCGGCCTCATGAAAGCCATCGACAACTTCGACCTCGGACAGAACGTCAAATTCTCAACCTACGCAGTGCCGATGATAATCGGCGAGATCCGGAGGTACTTAAGGGATAATAACCCCATCCGCGTTTCCCGGTCCTTGCGGGACGTGGCCTACAAAGCCCTCCAGGTGCGCGACACTCTCATCTCCCGCCTGGGCAGAGAACCTTCGGTAAAGGAAATCTCCCAGGAGCTCAAGACGCCGGAAGAAGAGGTCGTGTACGCCCTAGACGCCATCCAGGAACCCATAAGCCTCTTCGAGCCCGTCTACCATGACGGCGGCGACCCCATTTACGTAATGGACCAGGTTAAGGACGAAAAGGGAGAGGACAGCTCGTGGGAACAAGAGCTTACCATCAGCGAATCCATGTCAAAATTATCCGAACGTGAGCAGGCAATAATAAGAATGAGGTTTTTTGAGGGAAAGACACAAATGGAGGTTGCTCAGGAAATCGGCATATCACAGGCCCAGGTGTCGCGCCTCGAAAAGGCGGCCCTCAGGCATATGCGCAAAGATATGCTGGTAGAAGCCTGAAAGGGGGTGGCGAATATAAAACGAAGAAGAGCGAGAAGCGTGCTCGGTCAAGCGCTCCTATTGTCGATCGTTGCGGGGCTCATACTGTTTATGGGGTGGAGCTATTCCCAAACCGTAAAGGCCGAGAAGGCCTATACCGACAATAACCTCATGAAGCTCAGGAACGACGACGCGATCCCGACCCATAGAGGAACGTCTCTCACGTCACCCGGCGAATGGCCGTCTCTCACGCCCGAGAGCACGCTCCGCCTGCACATCCCCGCCAATTCGGACGATTCGGGTGACCAGAAACTGAAAGAAGAGATCAGGGACGCAGTCATCGAGCGTTTTGGGGCCGGCTTGAGAGACGCCAAAGACGCCCACGAAGCCGAAAAACTTCTTGAGAGCCGCCTCCCGGAGATAGAGGCTTTGGCCAATGAGTACCTCCGTGCCCGTGGGGTATCCTACGGCGCAAGGGCCGAGCTAAAGACCGTCCATTTCCCTGAAAAGACGTACCGTCTTTCGGGAGGACAGGTTGTTCGCCTCCCCCAGGGAGATTACAAGGCCCTCAGACTTACCTTGGGGAGCGGGAAGGGCGCCAACTGGTGGTGTGTGATGTACCCGCCCCTTTGCTATTTCGACCTCGTCCAAAGGGGCGTGGTCCCCGGCACGTGGCCGGACGTGAGCGTCCCCGACGAGAGCCAAACGGAAACCGACGGGTCCGTGAAGGGAGTCATCTTCATCGATGAGAGCCTGACGGATGAGGTTAAGGTGGAAGTCCGCTCCCTCCTCCTGGATGCCATTAAGGCCGGAGTGATCCGGATTGGGAAGGCTCTATCGGTGTTCCTCGGGGCCGGTCCGGTTCAAGCCGGCGTCTACAACATGGATTGAGGATTCCTCGCAGCGCATCTATGCGGCCACCCTCAATATAATGTTCTAGGGGGTGGTCTTGTGATCCGCGCCTCAGACTTGGCTACACGGGATGTCGTGAACACTGTCGACGGCCGGCGCCTGGGCAATATCGTCGACGTTGAGCTCGATCTCGCAAACGGGAAAATCGTCGCGGTCATAGTCCCCGGCCAGCCCAAGATGCTCGGAGTTTTCGGCCGGTCTGACGATTACGTGGTACCTTGGGAAAACATAAGGAAAATCGGCGAAGACGTAATACTTGTGGAGATATCCGAGCGGTACCTGAGGAGAACACACTAGAAACGCGCCGCCACGCTTTACCTTGACTTACGGAGAAAGAGTGCCATACTCTCTTACTGGGAAGTAAGCGGAATGAGCCCATTTCCAGGAGAAAGAGACTATTGGCAAGACGCTATCGCTCCAAGGCCAAGCTCAGAACACTCACCCGCAGGGTAAGTCTTTTTGCATTACTCCTGTCTTTGGTGTTGCTCCTAACTTGGCCTTACTTAAGGACGGCCTTTTTGCGCGCGACAATACGGGTTGGACGCGGCACGCTAGGCACTCTGGAGGAGAGGATCGACGGCGAAGCCGTGTTCGCGGGGGGCGTTTCGCTGGTCGTTGCGCCGGCCCCCGGTACTCTCCGGTTCTTGGTGAGAGACGGAGAGTCGGTGAGGACGGGGCAGGCGATCGCCGAAGTAGGGAAGCCGGAGGCCAGGGAAGCGCTTGACGACAGCCTTGAGTTTTCCAAAGCCCGGCTGGCTCAATATGAAGCCGAGACCCAAGAGGAGTTCGAGAAGCTTTCGGCCCTGGTTGAGGATTCCTATGCCAAGGCCCTTAATCTTTTTTTCCTTTCACGGGAAGTGTCCGCCAAGGGCGAGTTGGAGCTCTCAACAAAACACGAGTCTCTTCTTGAGGCCGAGGAAAAGAACTTAAGACAGAGCGCCGACCGACTGGCAGAGATAGAAGAGGAAAGGGCGAACCTCACGGCCCGTGTGGCGGCAATCGAAGCTCTCCAAGCCTCGGCGCTTGTCCAAGTCATTTCGCCTTCTTCCGGTGTCTTTTCGAGCGAGGTTACCCCGATAGAGACCAAGTTTACGAAGGACAACCTCGCCGGAAAGAGTGCGGCCGAGTTAGCCATCCTTGCGAGAGAAGCCAGGGAGACGAAATCCGAGGCCGTCAAGGATGGGCAACCGGTTGAGGCCGGTGACCTCTTGGGCAGGGTCATCTCAGGTCAAGGCGTTACCTTCTTCCTGCCTATAAAGACCGAGGACAAGCCCGCTTTGAGAGAAGACGGCAGGGTCGAACTTGCGCTCAGCGACGGCACCACGCTCCAGGCGAAGGTCACCGAAGTCCATGACGGTAGACCGCCGGGGTATTCCATAATTGTCGGGGAGATAAGCGTGATGCCTGTTTCGTCGCTTAGGAAGACGGACCGGGTAGGCCTTATCGCCAAGACACAATCGGGCGTTGTTATCCCGAAGTCGGCGCTCCTCGAGCGTGAAGGCCGGCAAGGGGTACTCTTGGTCCAGAAGACGTTCGCGCGGTTTCGCGAAATCCAAGTACTAATGGTCAAAGGAGACAAAGCAGTGGTGAGAGGCATCGACGAGACAGACGAGTTGGTGCTTCGAGGATGGGGATTCCTGGAGGGTAGACGGGTGAGATGATAAGGGCAAATCTTGAGGCGGTACTGGAACGAGTACGAAAGGCTTGCGAGAGGTCCGGGCGAGATGCCGCCCAAGTGAAAGTAATGGCGGTAACCAAGTCGGTGGGCGCTTCTCTCGTCCGGGATGCCATAGAATCCGGGCTCGTCTTGTTTGGCGAAAATCGCGTGCAAGAGGCCCGCAAGAAAGTGTCGGAAGGCGTTTTTGAGGGCGTCTCCATCTGTATGATCGGGCACCTTCAGACCAACAAGGCTTCCATGGCGGCAAGGGTTTTCGACGAAATCCACTCGGTAGACTCGGTCCGTATAGCCGGGGCGCTTGCCAAATACGCCGCCATGTACAGGAGCGAACCGCTCCCTGTACTTATGGAAGTAAACGCAGGACTCGACCCCGCAAAACACGGCATCGCGCCGGAGGAAGCCCTTGCGCTCGCCCGGCACATCTTGTCGCTACCCTCTCTCCGCCTAAAGGGGCTCATGACCGTGGCGCCTCTTACGGGAGGGAGCCGGAGCGCGCGCGAGTGTTTCCGTACTCTGAGGACCCTCAGGGACGAAATGGTGAGCTCCGGGATTCACCCCGAATACTTGAGAGAGCTGTCCATGGGGATGTCGGGTGACTTCGACATTGCGGTTGAAGAGGGAGCCACCATAATCCGGCTCGGGACCAGCCTCTTTGGTCCGAGATCTTGAGAGCGAACCCGCGGCTGCGTTTACGATCGGATTTTGTGACAAGAAGGTACAACCTGGCTTCTTGTTGAACCTAACATTTGTGATGAGGCAAGTCCGAGGAGGGTCCCGAAATGGCTCCTACAGACGAATCCAAGCCCCTCGATGTTGACATCCGCAGGCTTACGCCGCTGGATATTCACAATAAGGAGTTTTCCAAGTCTTTTAGAGGTTACAGCGAGGACGAGGTCGACGAGTTCCTCGATCTTGTGGTTTCAGAGTTCGAAAGGCTTATTCGTACTCAAGAGGAACTTCAGGTGGAGCTAGCGGGCCTTGAATCCCGGATAGAGCACTACCGGGGACTCGAGGAAACCTTGAAAAACGCCATAGTCCTTGCGCAGAAGACTGCCGACGAGATAAAAGAGGCTGCCCTCAGAGAAGCGGACGCCATCAAGAGGCAGGCCCTTCTGGATGCCCAGAGGACCCGCGAAGATGCCCAGGAGATGGTCAAGAAGAGTTACGAGGAAGTAGACCGTGCGCGCCAGACCCTTCTCCGGTTCAGGACCGAGTTCAAGTCGTTCCTGGAATCGACCATTGAGATGCTGGAATCTGGGACGTCAGGCATCCTCGAACGCTTGAACCATAAGAGCTGACCGGGAAGCCTGTTCGGGCCGGTTTCTTACCGCGATGGTACTTGCCTTAAGGAAGTTGTGAGCTGCCTTACAGTCTCGCTTTCTTACGATTATTTCTTGGAGTTTCTGTCCCAGAAAGGCGGTTTAGGCATGACCGGAGGCAATAAAGCCCGAAAGACGGTAGGTATTTTGGGAGGTATGGGCCCTGAAGCCACGGCCGACCTCTTTATGAAAATCATAAAGGCTACCCCTGCCACCAAGGACCAGGAGCACCTAAGGATTGTCGTTGACAACAATCCGAGAATCCCAGACCGGACGGCCTATATCCTTGGAAAAGGCGAGGATCCCACCCCGCTTCTCCTGGAGACGGCGAAGAACGTTGAAAGCATGGGGGCGGGGCTGATCGCCATGCCCTGCAACACGGCTCATTATTTTCACGGCGCCATACAGGCGGCGGTCAACGTCCCGGTCCTCCACATGATGCGGGAGGTTGCCCGGGTGCTCAAAGGAAGAGTCGAGCGTGTGGGGTTACTGGCCACCTCTGGAACACTGAAGACCGAGCTGTATCATAAGTCTCTAGCGGAAGCAGGCATCTCGGTCATCGTTCCCTCTCATGACGACCAGATTGAGGTGATGGACGCCATCTACTCGGTGAAAGGCGGGAACCTAGAGAAAGGCCGGGAGATAGCGCTCCGTCAAGGCGCGAAACTGGTTGGAGCAGGGGCTCAGGCGGTCATTGCCGGCTGCACTGAGCTGCCCCTCGTCCTCCGGGACGGAGACCTGGAAGCGCCGGTCATAGACCCGACAAAGGTGCTTGCTGAGGCATGCGTAAGACTAGCCCTAGGGGAGTGAGTGTTGTGGCCCACGAAGAAGCGGTTCTTTTTCAAAACGGGAGATTTCACGTATTTCCCCATGAGACCAGGGAAAGAGAAGCCTTGGCCGCCTACCACGGGAGGATCCTTTACGTAGGCGACAGGGAGGACGCGCGAAACGCCTTCCCTAGAGGCACCCAGGTGAAAGTGGTCGATCTGGGAGGGAAAGTCGCCGTCCCCGGTTTTATCGACAGTCACCTGCACCTTATGAACCTAGGGTTAGGTCTCAGGCATCTTTCGTTGCACGATGTGAGTTCAATAGCGGAGCTCAAGGACCTCGTTGCAGAGAAGGCAAAAACCGTAGGGCCGGAAGAGTGGATCTTGGGTAGGGGATGGGACCAGGATTTCTTCGCCGAGAAGCGATACCCCACCAAGAAGGACCTGGACCAAGTGTGTTCCGGCCGTCCCGTATACCTCACAAGGGCATGCGGCCACCTGGCCGTTGTGTCTTCGAAAGCCTTGGAACTGGCAGGTATTACCCGCGACACTCCGGACCCTCCCGGCGGCGTAATCGACCGGGATCCTTACGGAGATCCCACCGGAGTGCTCAGGGAATCGGCCCAAGGGCTTGTGAGGAGCAAGGTCCCCGAACCCAGCCGGGAGAGCCTCTTGGAATCCACCAAAGAAGCCATCAGGTATCTCCTTGAGAGGGGGATCACCTCAGTCCATCCCAACGACGGACATGTCGGCGTCCGGGGGACCATGGAGATATACAGAGAGGCTAGGGAAGCAGGGTTCCCCATGAGGGTGTACTGGGACCTTCCTTACGATTTCCTTGATGACCTGGTCCAAGGGCCTCTCCGGACGGGAGACGGAGACGACTATTTCCGCATAGGCGCCGTGAAGATCTTCGCAGACGGTTCGCTGGGCGGAAGGACCGCGGCACTTGAGGAGCCTTATTCCGACCATCCTGAAACTTCGGGCATTTTGGTCCTTAGCGAAGAAGAGCTGAGGGAAAGCGTCTATAAGGCCCACGCTCTCGGAATGCAGGTAGCGGTCCACGCCATAGGCGATAGGGCGGTGCGTGTGGCCCTTGAGGCCATCGGCTACGCCCAGGGCAGGATAACAAGGGAGCGTCCAAGGCACAGGGTGGTCCACGCACAGATCCTCTCGCCGGGCCTGGTATCGGACCTGAAGCGCAACGGTGTTGTTGCCGATGTGCAGCCCAAATTCCTTACGACGGATATGAGGTGGGCGCAAGAACGGGTTGGCCTCAGGAGGATGCGTTCTTCCTACGCCTGGCGCACGATGATGAAGGCCGGGGTCCATATGGCCGGAGGTTCCGACTGCCCGGTTGAGCCGGCAGATCCCTTGTGGGGAATCTATGCGGCCGTCACCAGAAAAGACATGGAAGGCGAGCCCAAGACGTCCTACTACCCCAACGAGAGGATCACCGTGGAAGAAGCGCTCAGGATGTTTACCGTGGGAGGGGCTTACGCCGAGTTTCAGGAGCACAGGAAGGGCACCCTTGAGCCGGGGAAACTGGCTGACTTCACGGTGCTTTCGGAGAACATCTTCCGTGTGCCTCATGACTCCATAAAGGATATCAAGGTCGAAATGACGGTGGTAGGAGGAAACGTGGCCTACGCCCGGTCTTAGTTGGTAGCCCAGCCTTTTTCGGTCCGTGGCCTTCTCCTGCCGAAAAGCCCGATCACAAATCCCGCGAGACCCAGCACAAGAGCCGTAATCGCGGTGTGGATGCCGACCCTTTTCACCGTTGCGAAGAAGAAGGGTTCGGGGAACATCTTTATGAGCCAATCCGTCTTGGGGTCAAGGAGCCACAGGTCGTTTGTGAACGTTAAGAGGTGAAACTTTGTCCACCACCCGGTGAAGTCCGAAGCGGCGGGCAAGGCAAAGGCGACAAGGAGGACTACGGATAGTATGGCGGAGGCGTAGATGGCAATCGACGCCTCCCTGTGTTTTCCTGAGGTGATGAGAAGGATGGCGATGGCGAAAGACGCGGCCGTCGCCAGCCATTCTATGGTGAACCCTGAAACGAACAAGTCCTTTACGTCCTGAAGGTGCTGGAGCTCCCTATGGTTGTAAAGCTCCCGTTCAAAGCCGTGTATCCTTGTAGTGAGTTGAGGCGAATCAGAGTTCCCGAGAAAATAGTCGATGAGCTTCTTGCCTGCTTCTGTAAGGTCGTCGATGCTCATACCCGTGTCTTCCATCACGTCGAGCTCGGTCCAGAGGTTCTGATAGAGCTTTATATTGGTCGCGTTTGCGCGGACTGACAAGAGGACATTTGCCAAGACCAGGCACAAGGCCAGCGCTATACCTCCGACGACGGCAACCCACCGAGGAATAGAAACCATATGCACACCCCCGGATCTTTCATTGCCTGAAGCCATTTTACCGCTTTTCACACGCCCGTGCGATTCATCATATGATGCGACGTGCGCAAGACCACCCGCGCACCATGAAAACGCGAGGCAGAAGATAGGGGGACTTTCTCTTGACCAAGAGAGGCTATGTAAAACGCGTCTTTCCGGGCAACAACACTCCTTTGGGGTTCTTTTCTTTATACGATTATATCCTGCCCAAGGACAGCCGTCGCATCTATGTGATCAAGGGCGGGCCGGGAGTAGGCAAGTCTACTTTCATGACCAGTATCGCCAAGCACATGGTGGACCTCGGGTACGACGTGGAGGTACACCATTGTTCCTCAGACAACAATTCCATTGATGGCGTGGTATTCCCGGCAATAGGAGTGGGTATTGTAGACGGAACTTCACCTCACGTGGTGGACCCTAAAGTCCCCGGAGCGGTTGATGAGATCGTTTGGCTTGGAGAGTTCTGGGACGAAGACGCCGTCAGAGCAAAGAAGAAAGAGATACTGCAGGCCCAGCGCGGTATTGAGTCGGTGTTTGGGAGGGCGTACAGGTACCTAAAGGCGGCGCAGGTGGTCTACGAGGACTGGGAATCGGTGTCTATCGAGGCTTTGGACTGCGGGAAGGCCAATATGACCGCACAGAAAATCATCGACGAGTGCTTCGACGGGATCCCCATATCCCAAAGGCCGGGCGTGGAGAGGAAGCTCTTCGCCAGCGCCATCACTCCGGACGGCATGGTGAACTACCTGAACACCATCGTCTCGCCGTGTAAGACCAGGTACGTTATCCAAGGTGAACCCGGGACCGGTAAGTCCTACCTCCTCGAGAAAGTGAAAAGGGCGGCACTGGAGCGGGGGTTCTTTACCGAGGCATACTACTGCCCCATGCACCCAGACAAGGTCGAACACGTCGTCGTGCCCGAGCTGGGGCTTGCGCTCACGAAGTCGATAGCGCCCCACACGTATATCCCCGGGCCTGCCGACAAGATCATCGATATGAACGAGTGCACGGATGCGGCCATAGTGGCGGACCACGCACCTTACGCAGAGCGGGCGAGGGACGAATTCGAGCGGCTCTTCAACCTGGCCATATTCTACATCAGCCAGGCAAAGCAGTATCACGACGCTATGGAGCGCTGCTACGCTCCAAACATGGACTTCGGCGGCATAAACAGGCTGAGAGAAAAGATAACCGAGAAGATCCTGGGGTACGCCCTGGAGGCCGAAAGAGCGGCCGTGAACGGCGAGTGATGGTCGCCCGGCTCTCGTCCCTTCCGGCCGGAGCCGGGCGCATCTAAAGTAAACTGCTGTGTGTTACGCCTGATTCGGAGACCAAGCAAGGGACCTGCCGTTCTCCGGCAGGCCCGTTTCTTAGACTTCTTCTTGGAGTTCCTGAAGGACCTGTCTCAAAGCTTCCACCAAAAGGTCGTTCTCCTCCTGCGTACCAATGGTGATCCTGAGGCAGGTGTGGAGCCCCCACGCCGACGTGGGCCGCACGATCACGCCGCGCTCAAGGAGCGCCTGGAAGACCTTCTGGCAGTCCTTGCCCGTATCCACCATTATGAAGTTGCCCCATGTGGGGTAGGCCTTAAGCCCCATTGCGGCAAACTCTCGATATAGATAATCTTTGCCTTCCTCCACTACCCGGACGCTCTCACGTACGTGCTCCCGGTCGTCGAGAGCCGCCAACGCTGCTCTCTGTGCCAGGGCGTTCTGGTTGAAAGAAAGCCTCACTCTATTTATGAGCGCCGCAGCGTATTCGGGCATAAGGCCATAGCCCGTTCTAAGCCCTGCCAGCCCGTAGATTTTGGAGAAAGTCCTCAGGACTGCGACGTTCTTCCCGTCTTTTAGATGGGGGAGAAGAGTGCCGTAGTCTTCGTCTCCGACGTACTCGGCGTAGGCCTCGTCGGAGATCACCAGTACGTGGGGAGGTATGGCTCTAAGGAACCGCTCTACCTCCGCCTTTCGGTTCATGGTGCCCGTCGGGTTGTTGGGGTTGCAGAGGAACACGAGCTTTGTATGGGCGGTTACGGCCGACGCCATGGCTTCCAGGTCCAAGAAGCCGTCCTTGAGGGGCACTTCAACCGGTTTCCCGCCCATAAGGAGCGTGGACGTCTTGTACACCGGGAAGGTCTTGTCGCCCATCACCACTTCGTCGCCGGGCATTACGAAGGCCTGGCCCAGGAGCATGATGATCTCATCGGACCCGTTTCCGAGCACTATCTGGCTTGCCGGGATTCCGTGCACTTGGGAGAGCCTGGTCTTCAAGTGCAACCCTGCAGCGTCGGGATAAATGTGAAGGGACGCCGCCATCTCCTGGATTGCCTGCATGGCCCTTGGAGACGGTCCCAGAGGGTTTTCATTGGAGGCGAGCTTCACGACTCTATCGAGCCCCAGCTCGCGCTTGACCTCGTCTGCCGGTTTCCCGGGGATATACGGTGAGAGGGTTAGGACCTCGGGTCTTGGAGAGGTTGGATAGGGGACGGGGGATCCCTCACTCATGGCACAAACCTCCTGTAACGGAACTTATCGTGATTAGCAGGAGACCATAGCCCTATTCGACTGTCCGGCGCGTTTTCCCTCCGCTTGGGTCGCCCCAGAAGAGTAGCCGCGCCGGCGCGTAAGGGGCTTCGGCGGCGTCCTTTCCGGTGAGGAGGTGGGTCCCGAAAAAGGTTCTTGGGGATTACCTCTTGGTTTTCGGAGGGAACATATGGACGAGGGAGGCTTTCACTGTAGTGCAGGGGGAGAGGGTATTGCCCGGCTCAGGCAAGAGTGACAAGAGGGAGCCCCGCAACGAGGGAGACTCCCGCAACAAGATGGACTTCCGTAACGAGACGGATTCCCGCAAGAGGTCCCTCGAAGAGACTCTCATGAAGGTGTCCGATTCCTTGGAGCGGGCCAAGATCGCCGAGTACGTGAACCTCTTGAACCGGCCCGGAAGGCTCCTCTGGCTCAACCTTGCGGGAGGATTGGCGAGGGGTGCGGGGCTGGCAGTGGGCTTTACCCTCTTAGGCGCCATGATCATCTATGTCCTCACGAGAAGCTACATCTTGAACCTCCCGATTATCGGTAACTTCTTGGGTGAACTGGTGTGGATCATCCAGCAGTACCTTAAGGGGAAAGGATAAGTGAGACGCGATAAGGAGAAACGCGACGAGAACGACGAAGGCAGCGCTCTAACACCGAGCTCTAACACCAAGCAGAAGAAACAGGCAAGGAGGCAGACCGGTGGACCACTCATCTAGCCCCGGCCAGGGTCCTAGGACAGACATAGACTTGCGAGAGTTCGAAACGATCCTTCTCAGGCAGAGAAAGAGGGTAAGCGAAGGCGTCCAACGCATAAAGGAAGGCACTTTTTCGGAGAGCCTTAAGGACTCAACCGGTGAAAGTTCAACCTACGACCAGCATTCGGCTGACCTCGCAGCCGAGACCTTTGAGCGCGAGAAGGACCTGGGGCTCAAGGAAGGTCTGGAAATCGACCTTACCGAGATCGACCGGGCCCTCCACAGGATCAGGCGGGGTACGTACGGGTACTGCGTGTCCTGCGGTGGCCTGATCCCTGAAGGCAGGCTCCGGTCTGCGCCTGAGGCGGAACTATGCCTAAGCTGCAAGGAATCTCACGAGGGCCAAAGAGCGGTCGGCTGGAGGCCGGTCGAGGAAGGGGTCCTCAGGGATTTCCCTCCTATGGGAGGCTTCGAAACCCTCACGGACGATATCAATGCCGAGGATAAACGCATGCCCGAAGGTCCGCACCGTACTCATCCACGGTGAGAGGCGATGCAAGGGGGATCAGCCCGACGCCGGCAACTGTACAGGCCGCGGGGCTTCCCCCTCCTTGCCTCGCGGCTTCGGGGTCGAGTATCCTAATTGGGAGATTGGTTCTTTATGTCTTTCGTGAAGCGGGGGAAGACCATTGCTGTTCTGGGCCACGTTCTTGCTGGTTTCCTTATGCGACTATCTAAGCAAGGACTGGATAAGGCGCAACTTCGCCCTCGGCGAATCCCGGAACATACTGGGCAGTTACCTGCGCTTTAGCCACTGGTCAAACTCGGGCGCTTCTTTCGGCATACTGCAAGGCGCTGCTCCGTATCTTGCGCTCGTTAGCGTGGGCTGCGTTATTTTGGCTATCCTGATCTATCCCAAACTAAGGAAAGGCGGCCCCTTGGGCGTAACGTCTTTGGGCCTCATCGCAGGCGGTGCGCTTGGAAACCTACTGGACCGGGTGCGTTTTGGGAGCGTCACTGATTTCATAAGCCTCAGCTTTTTCGCGCCGGTCTTCAATGTGGCCGACTGCGCCATAGTGGTAGGCGCCGTTCTCATGGCGGTTTTCTTCTTGCTGACTCCAGAAGGGCGATTTGAAGAATGAAAGCTGCTGGCCACAAGGACACGGCGTCCGAACATCCCGCGGCTCGGAGAACCCTTACATTCCAGGTGGATGAGCTGTCGGCCGGAGAGAGGTTGGACGTCTTTGTCGCCAAAGCGGCTGCGGAAGAAGGCATATCGCGGACGAGAGCCCAGGGTCTTATAGACGAGGGGAACATCTGCCTGAACGGCTTGGCCGCAAAAGCGTCGACCAAGGTGAAACCCGGCGATGTGGTCTACCTGACCGTCCCCCCGCCTGAGGAATGGGATGTCACACCCGAGGACATACCCATCGACGTCGTATATGAAGACCCAGAGGTATTGGTTATCAACAAGGCCCGGGGGATGGTCGTGCACCCTGCCGCCGGCCACCGGCAAGGTACGCTGGTGAACGCCGTTCTGGCTCGGTGTCCCGACCTCGCTGGGATTGGGGGAGAGTTACGTCCCGGGATCGTCCACCGGCTGGACAAGGACACAACCGGGCTCATGGTGGTTGCGAAGAACGAAACCGCCTTGAAGTCGCTTCAGGACCAGATAAAGGTCCGCGAAGTGAAGCGCGTGTATATTGTCCTGTGCTTGGGGAAGGTGCGCCAGGACGCCGGCACCGTGGATGCCCCCATCGGGCGGCACCCGGCGCACAGGAAAAAGATGGCCGTAGTCCCCACGGGTAGGAGCGCCGTTACGGACTACGAGGTCTTGGCCCGGTTCTCGGGCGAATATACCTTGGTGCTGGCAAGACTTAGGACCGGGAGGACCCATCAGATTAGGGTGCATATGGCCCACCTAGGGTACCCCGTTGTGGGAGACCCAGTGTACGGTAGGGGGAAGAACGA
>DGDN01000112.1:0-6446 GCA_002385465.1 Candidatus Fermentithermobacillaceae bacterium UBA3951 | reverse complement strand
AAGCATCCCCAGGCCCTTGAGGAGCTGAGGAGCGTACTACGCTCCCTGAGGCAGGGCGGTCTGGACAAGCCGAGCGAGGCGCTTCAGTATATCATCAGGAGTTTGTAGCTAGAGATTCAGAAAGTTACGAGAAAGCCCTTTATTGAAGGAGGAGGACTTAGGAAATGGCTCCCATGAGCGCCGAAGACCGAAGGATTAGGATGGCCCAAATACTTATAGAAATTGGCGCAGTTGGCGCGAGGCCCGAAGAGCCTTTTACCCTGACCTCAGGGACCAAGAGCCCCGTTTACATAGACGTAAGGCGGCTTATCTCCTTCGTCGAGGAGAGGGAGGAGGCCTTGGACATGCTCGCCGCCCTTGTCTCCGAGACCGTGAAAGAAAAGGTGGACGCGGTTGCCGGAGGCGAGACGGCAGGGATCCCCTACGCGGCTTTCCTGAGCTCTAAGATGCGCCTTCCCATGCTGTATGTGCGCAAAAAGCCCAAGGGATTTGGACGAAATGCCCAGGTGGAGGGCTATTTGGATGAAGGCAAGCGTGTCGTTCTCGTGGAAGACCTGATGTTTGACGGCGGCAGCAAAGTGAACTTTGTGCAGGGCCTCAGGAACGCAGGTTTCAAGGTGGGCCACGTGTTCACCGTCGCTTCGTACGGGTTCTCCGAAGAGTATGAAAGGACCCTCGGAGCGATCGGAGTCCAAGCCAGGTGGCTTACGGACTGGCCCGCCATAGTCGAAGTGGGAGAGAAGAAGGGCTTTTTCGGCGCGGCAGCCGCGAACCTAATCCGAGAATTCCTGAAAGACCCCCACGCATGGTCGCAGGCCCGAGGAGGGAAATAGTTCAGCGAGCCGGAAGCCAAACCACAAGTCCTCAAGCAATCTGGCCGCAGTCTGACTATATCACGAAAACACGTGAATCTCCTCGAGCGCAAGAGAGTCCGTCTACTTCAGCTCCTCGGAGAAGACCTCCATGTAGATCTCATCCTCGAAGACTCCGTCCTTGAGGATGTGCCTCTTGAGCCGGCCTACTTCCTTGAAGCCGAGCTCGGCATAGGCTTTCCGGGCGCGTGTGTTGGAACCGAAGACTTTGAGAATGACTTTACGCATGCGAAGCTCCCGGAACGCGTAGCGGAGCAGGGTCTTCATAGCGTGGGTCACTTCCTCTGTTATGTTTTGCAGAGTCTATAGCCGCGCTGAGACAGTGTCAAGAAGCGTCCGGGACAGGGTTGGTGGCCTGGGATCCTTGCACGGGTGGTGATGACTCGCGGGAAACATGCACCCGTGGATGCGTTCCGTGGGAAATATGCACCGGCGAAAGCGTTTTCTGGGAAATATGCACCGGTGAAAGCGTCTTCTCGGAAGCATGCACATATGAAAAGATTCCGGGATGATCCGTGCACGGGTGGAAGCATTCTTGGAAGATTGGGGCTTTATGCTGGGCTGTCCAATAAAACAGCACCTGGCGCGGGTAGCGGAACTTGCTCCACTTGCTTCGGTTAGACTTAATTTAGGTGAAACCTACTGAAACAGACTCCGGCGGGTGAAACTCACTCTAACAGAAATATTACGATCGCCGAAATATATGGAGAGAGGGTGGAGAATGACGACAAGGTCGTACCCGACTTGAGACGGCGCGGCCTGGGAACCAGATTGGTCCGGCGGTGTGTAGATGTAGCGCGCAGATTGGGCGTACAAATCTTGCACGCGCACATTCACGACTCAAACCTCGCGAGTAGAAGATTCTTTGAGAAACTGGGTTTCATTGAAACCGCACATGGATACATGAGCACGTACGGAGAGTGGCGGGAGAGCGGCTCGGAGTACGCCTTGGCCATCTCGGAAAATAATAAGTTGACATAATAAATATTATAGGACGTTATGGAGCTCGCAGATACTGTTCCCTCATTCCCCCGGCCGGGTTGGAGACTGGTTTGAAAACGCGTAAATAACTCATCCATTAAGATTACTCATCCCATGGAGTTACTCATCCATGATGAGGAAAAGCGAAACGACTTCTAACTGCTGCCACAGTGATGAATAACCAGCATAAGCCCAAATTTCTGTTTTCAGCGAAAGGAATTCCCATTATAGGCGTGGAATAGCGCTCTCTGAGCCGAAACACTTTTTGTGTCATTAGCTCGGTTTTCAGCGTGTCGGTTTCTAGGTCTTGGCTTATCGATCTGCCTGCCTGAAGGACGGGGGTGATTCTCAGAGGGAATCAGCATCATCCTCCCCTCTAAGTCTCGTCGCACAGAGTTTTTTTCTATACTAAAAGGAGGGTAAGCATGAAGAAGTTTCTAGCGTCGCTCTTGCTCGTGGCCATGGCTGTGGGCCTTGCCGCATGCACCCAGTCTGCCGAGCCGGAGCCGCCGAAGACGACCCTTAGGGAGTCTGAAGACTACTATGCCGTCTACTCCAGCGAGCTCACCAGCCTGAACTACCTTGTTACAAGCACCACGCTTGAATTTGGTCTGGCAACCAACCTGGTTGACGGGCTCGTGGAGCACAACCACCTAGGTATTATCCAGCCGTGCTTGGCGGAGAGCTGGACAGTCAGCGAGGACGGCCTTGTCTGGACGTTCAAGATCAAGCCGGGCATCAAGTGGGTGACGTACGAAGGCGAGGAGTACGCCGAAGTCACCGCTCATGACTGGGTAGCCGCCCACAAGTACGGCTTCAACCCCGCCAATGCCTCGAAGAACGCCAACATAGTCTATGAGGCCGTGAAGAACGGCAAAGAGTACTATAACGGCGAGATAACCGACTGGGAACAGGTCGGCATCAAAGCGCTCGACGACTACACGTTGGAATACACGCTGAACCGGCCGATCCCGTACTTCCTCACGATGCTCACCTACGTCTCGTTCTTGCCCGTTAACGGCAAGTTCCTGGAAGAGGTCGGAGAGGAATTCGGAACCGACCACACCAAGATCCTGTACAACGGAGCCTACCGCATCACCGAGTGGGTGCCCCAGGACTACAGGACGCTCGTAAAGAACGAGCACTACTGGGATAAGGACAAGATCTACATTAAGAACATGTACTACCGGTACAACAAGGAAGCCGGCACTCTCGCTCCCGACCTGTTCCTCCAGGGCGAGATCAGCGGCACCGGCCTATCTACCGAGGTCCTCAATGACTGGATGAACGATCCAGAAAAGAAGGAAATCGTTACGCCGGTCCTTCCCTCAACCTACAGCTACTTCTACGCGTTCAACTTTGACCCGCAGTTCGACGCGGAGTACGAACCGGACAACTGGAAGATCGCTGTGAACAACAAGAACTTCCGGAAGTCCTTGTTCCACGGTTTGGACAGGATTTCCGCCATGCTCACGGCGGAGCCTTTCAACCCGCAGAACAAGATAATCAACACGGTGACGCCGAAGAACTTCGTGTCCTACGGCGGCAAGGACTTCACGCAATACGGTCCTTTGAAGGACATCGTCGACAGGGACAGCTTCGATCCTGAGCTCGCCAAGGAGTATCGCGACAAAGCCAAGGCCGAGCTGGAGGGCAAGGCCAAGTTCCCCATCAAGGCCATGATGCCTTACAACTCGACCAGCTCCTCGTGGGCACAAAGGTGCATCGTCGTCGAGCAGCAGCTGGAATCGCTCCTCGGGCAGGACTATATAGATATCATCCCGGTTGCGATGCCCGGCACCAACTTCCTGGCCAACAGGAGGACGGGCAACTACGCCTTCCTGGAATGCAACTGGGGTCCCGACTACTGCGATCCTGAGACCTACTCCGACCCGTTCTATCCGCCTGCGAAGATGAACTACAACTGGCCGGAGAAGGCTATAGGGTACGATGATCCCAACGGGCTGTGCCGCTATCAGAACTTGGTCGAAGAAGCTAAAGCCGAGGTCACCGACCTTGAGACGCGCTTCGAAAAGTTCGCCATCGCCGAGGCCTGGCTGATTGAGGAAGCCTTCATCATTCCTTACGGCTTGGGCGGCGGTGGTTACCAGGCGACCAAGGTAGAGCCCTTCACCGCGCCGTACGCCACCTTCGGTATGGACATGTACAAGTGGAAGGGCCAGATTATCATGGATAAGCCCATGAATATGGATGAGTGGAACGAGGCCTACGCCAAGTGGCAGGCCGATCGTGCTGCGGCTCTTGCCGCGCAAGGGCAGTAAGGCAACGTGCTTAGGTGAAGAGAGAAGACCGCCCTTGCGGGTGGTCTTCTCTCTCCTGGAAACCTATGCGAGAGGCTGCGTGGAAAAATGCTGAAATATACTTTGAGGCGACTCTTGCAGTCAGCGGTGACGGTGTTCATCGTAATTACGGTTGTGTTCCTTTTGATGCGACTCCTCCCCGCTGAAGGCTACTTCGAAGAAAACTACGACAAACTTACTCCGGAGCAAAGAGAGAACATACTTCGGAGTATGGGCCTACTCGACCCCTGGCATGTTCAGCTCCGGAACTTCTATGCAAGTCTCCTAAGGTTGGACCTGGGCAAGTCCGTTGTGTACAGGCCCAAAGTCGACATCACTACCATACTGGCAGCCAAGATCCCCTACTCGGTGCGTTTCGGACTCGGGGCATTGTGTATATCGCTTACTCTCGGTCTCGCTATGGGGGTCACCCAAGCCCGGTTCAAAGGCAAGTGGGTCGACAGGCTGTTCACGTGTTATATAGTCTTCATTAACGCGGTACCGGCTGCGGTATACCTTATTTTCATACAGCTTTACGTTTCAAGGATGGCTCGTCTCCCCATCCTCTTCGACCGGTTCAGGCCAATAAGCTGGATCTTGCCCGTTGTATCGATGTCTCTGGGCGGCATTGCCGGTAACGCCATGTGGCTAAGGCGTTACATGGTGGATGAGCTGAATAAGGACTATATCAGGCTGGCCAGGGCTAAGGGGATGTCGGGTGCCGCCATAATGGTGAAGCACGTCATGAGAAACGCCTTCGTCCCCATGGCGCAGTATTTGCCGGCGTCTGTGCTTTTCACAATCTCCGGTTCCATCTACATCGAGTCCCTCTACTCAATTCCGGGGATGGGAGGTCTTCTCGTAGACGCCATCAGCCGCCAGGATAATACGTTGGTCCAGGCTCTGGTACTTATCTTCTCCAGTGTAGGCATCATTGGGTTATTCCTCGGGGATCTCGCGATGGCCATCGTCGATCCTCGCATCAAACTCGTGAGAGGAGGGGGAGCAAGATAATGGGCGCCAAAGAAATGGAGACGGTACAAGCCATAGAAGACCTCTCCCTGTTCGAGTTCGCGAAGTTTGATGAGCAAGCGGGAGAAAGGATAGGCTATTCGGATTACTCTTACTGGGGTTCTACCATACGGATGTTCCTCAAGAATAAGAGCGCCGTGTTTTGCCTATGCGCCATGATTACGCTCTTGGCGTTCACGTTCATCCAGCCTTACCTGCCCAATCAGAAGGACCCGACCAAAGTCTACCTCGACCCGAACACGGGCCGACAGCTCATGAACCACCCTCCCGACTCTGAGTTCTGGTTTGGTACCAACTCAATCGGCCAGGACCTTTGGTCGCGGATTTGGTCGGGGACCAGGACCTCCCTCCTTATCGCGTTCATCGTCGGGATATGGGAAGTGGGTTTTGGGATACTTTTCGGGGCCCTTTGGGGGTACGTGAGGCAACTGGATGCCCTCATCACGGAGATATACAACGTCATCAACAATATCCCGACCACGATCGTGTTGACGCTCTTGGCGTACATAATGAGGCCGAGTTTCAAGACGATGATCTTCGCCATGTGCGCGACCGGATGGCTTGGGATGGCTCGCTTTGTGAGGAACCAGATCATCATCATACGAGATCGCGAGTACAACTTGGCCTCGCGGTGTTTGGGTACTCCCACGTCGCGCATTATTACGAAGAACCTCCTACCCTATCTGGTTTCGGTAATCGTGCTTCGCATTGCGCTGTCGATTCCGGGTACCATCGGGTGGGAAGTCTTCCTAACGTACATTGGACTGGGGCTTCCGGTGAACACGCCTTCTCTGGGGAACTTGGTAAACGAAGGCAGGAGGCTTATCATGTCGCCGAGTCTCAGGTACCAGCTCATATTCCCTGCGGTGGTCTTATCCATCATAACAATATCATTCTACGTGATGGGCAACGCTTTTTCCGACGCTGCCGATCCTCGTAATCACTACTAGGAGGAAGAAGCGATGAGTGAACCCATCTTGTCAGCAAGAGACGTAGTCGTGAAGTTCAGCCTGAGGGGCCAGGTTCTTACGGCCGTTCGCCAGGCTTCCTTGGACCTGTATGAAGGCCAGACCGTGGCCCTCGTCGGAGAGTCCGGTTCCGGGAAGAGCGTTTTCACCAAGACATTCCTGGGCATGCTTGACGCCAACGGCTGGGTTGATTCCGGTTCCATCATGTTTGAGGGTGAGGACCTGGCTAAGTTCAAGACCGAAAAAGAGTGGCTCAAGATCCGGGGGAAGAAGATCGCCATGGTCTTCCAAGA
>DGDN01000054.1:2965-4238 GCA_002385465.1 Candidatus Fermentithermobacillaceae bacterium UBA3951 | reverse complement strand
CGGAGATGTGTATAAGAGACAGCTGCCGGTCCGCCTAGAGATCTCCCTGATGCTGAGTCCTTGGCTGCGCATGAGTTTGCTATCCAAATTTTCCCCGCCTCCTAGCAAGAATCACACCTCCGAAACTTGGCTCGTTACGGAGTGCTTCTTCGAGGGGGTGGGGGATTTTTCATCCGGCCCTAATGGCGGATTTTACAACCGGCCGTAACACATACTCAGCAACCATCCGCTCAAGAGGAAGCTGATAACGCAACTTGGGAACACCCCGGTCGCCCGCAGGAATCACGTCCTTAGGGTTTACGAAGACGCGCGGGTGGCTCTACGATACACTTGGGAGGGGATTCGTGGCTATAACCCCGCCACAGACCCGTTCTACAAGTCCTTTGTGAGGAGCATCAGACGATGACCACCATTACGTATAACAAACTGGTGAGAGATCGCATTCCTGAGATCATAAGAAACCAGGGCAAAGCGTGCATTGTCACCACCGTAGCTGAACACGAACACCTTGCTCACTTGAACGCAAAACTTGCGGAGGAACTCAACGAATACTCGGCGTCAGGCGACATTGCGGAACTCGCCGATATTGCAGAGATCATTAGGGCCATACTGAAGATCGAGGGCGTCAGCATTGAACAGTTCGAGACCATTCGAGAAAAGAAACGCCAGTCCAACGGAGGTTTCGAAAAGGGATACTTCTTGGTGAGCGTGGAAGAACCTGAACCCTAGAAAGTGTAATAACCCCACATGAGAAAACATCTCATCTGAGGCACGACATCTAGAGGCGTATCTACTTCTCCCTAGTTCACCTCCACCCTCACCCACACTCTCTCATTCACGTCGTACTGCTCTCCCAGGAGTACGGCAATCCTGCCGCGCAGTGCCTTTCCGGCCTGGATGCGCGCAACGAGCTTGTGGGCTATAGGTTTTCTGATGTAGCCCAGTTCCTGTCCTTTTTGAGTGCTGACCCGGAGGGCCCTGGGGTCATAGGGGTGGTCCTGTTCCCAGGTGAGGAGGACTTCTTCACCAACAGCCAACTCTTCGATAACATCGCTGCGCCCTTCGTACCGGAGCCCCACCACTCTCGTCAGAAACTCGGTAGAGTCCTCGTAGAACGAGGAAACCCACGCAGCCTTCTCTCCGAGGATGGCACCGGCGGCGAACCCAAGGAAACCGTCGTCGGGACCTCTCCCAAAAGCGCCAAAGAACTGTTCGGCGACGGCATTGGTCAGTCTCTCAGGGTCTACTGTATTCTTAGCCAGGGCAATCTCGG
>DGDN01000054.1:0-2775 GCA_002385465.1 Candidatus Fermentithermobacillaceae bacterium UBA3951 | reverse complement strand
GCCAGGGCAATCTCGGGAGCCCCCCACTTCGGGACTCTCCTCCACATCCGAAGGCCCTCAAGCAAGACTCCCCGGTTCATGAGTTCTGCCCCGAACACTATGTGCAGGAGGCCAACCGGATCCACCTCGCCGGCGCCCTGCGCAATGCCCAACTCCCTAAGGAGCGACGCGAGGAAATCGCGTGCAAGGCCTTCAGGACGATCCACGGCCGTAGTTTCCACGCTCTCTGCCACCTTTCCATGTTCTTGAGACCATGGTAAAGGAGGCACCCCGTCACACAGTGTGGGGAACAAATGTTCATCAGCCTCGGCTAACGTTGGCCGGCCTTGGACCGAATGCGCCTAGGCCCAAACACACCCGTGGTAGGAATAGCAGAGGATGTTAAAGGAATCAAAGGGTATCGAGCATTTCTCGCGCGTTACTTCGTCGACTGAAAACCACTACTCAAATAGCGCCAGCTGAGCCGGCCTACGCATATCTCCAACGGATTGGTACTTCTCAAGCGCAGCATTGAGTTCCAGAACAATCTTCGCCCTCAAGTCGTCTGGCTCGACTATCCATGCGTGGCTCCCCAGGCTCATCACCCACCTCATGACTTCGCCCAGACCTCCGATGTTGAGCGTCATCCTGAGGTTCCCTTTGGGGAGCTCTTCGAGCACCTGGCTTTTGTGCCATCTCTTTCCCCTGATGTACGGCACTTCGCTCCTATCGAACTCGATTACGACCTTCCTCGGCTCGCCCCTTTCTATGGTCCAAGACGATTCGAGGTACTCGTCGACCGAGAAAGTGCCCGGCATCTCAAAGGAGTCATCTGTCATCTCAAGGTTCATCATCCTGTCCAGCGCAAAGGTACGGACCTCTTTACGCTCGTGACAGTATCCAATGCAGTACCACGCGCCTTCAACCAACCGGAGATGATAGGGGTCTATCTTTCTCTTGCTTACGGTCTGCCTGCTGGCGGTGAAGTACTCTGTCGTGACGCTCTTCTGCTCTTCGATTGCCGCAGTAAGCGTCTGGTACCGCTCGGCAACCTCCATCTCCTCGCCGCGCAGGGGCTCGGTATGAAATGAAACGGCCCCGAGCATCTTCTCGACATTTACCTCGATGCTCTGGGGCAGGAACACGCGGATCTTCGCCATCGCCTGGCTCACGAATTCCTCAAAGGGAGTCCCCTTACACTGCATGAGAAGTTTCTGACCGAGGAATATCGCTATGGCCTCGCCTTCCCTGAGTTTCATGGGCGGGAGCTCGAACGGGCCGGTGTAGTGATAGCCCTTCCGTGCCCGGTCATACTCAATGGGAGCGCCGAAAAGGTCCCGGAGGCGCTCGATATCTCTCTCCACAGTGCGAAGCGAGGTCTCCAGCTTCTCCGCCAGAGCCGGGCAGTTGGGGTAAGTACCTTGCGAGATCAGACGGTGGATTTCATATAGCCGCCAGAAGCCGGCAAGGTTCGGGCCTACCGCGTCCATGGACGTCCCTCCTAATCCATTGGAACCCGACAGGGAGGGATTCTTGAGGGCTAACGGATCATCCTGCTCGGCGACGCTGAGGACACACCGTCCTTACAACAGCGTGCTACAGTAGCGCCCTACAACCCCGGCTCGCAGCACATTCCTACAACGCCGGCTTACAACTCACACAGCATCTCCCCGATGATCGAAACCTCTCGCCTGGCCCTGTCCCCGAAGTCATCCCCAGTGGTCGCAAACCATCTTAGTTCGTCCCATGCCCGAAGCATTCGACACTTGCTCCACTCTTTCTTGGCGGCGACGACATCGTTCCGCACGCCATCGGGCCATCTCGCATCCAGATAGGTAGCGATCATGATCTCCGGGTCGAGCCGGCAGGTCTTCATCCTTTCCGCCACATCGTACAGAGACACGAGGTCGAAGAAGCCCGAGTCCAGCCTCGCGCTAGCCCAGTCCACGATCACAAATGGAGAAGCGGCGTAATCTGAACCGGACCTAATGAGGACGTTTCCGTCGTGGAGATCTCCGTGGATGAATGTAGGGGTCCCGAACCCGGTCCCAGGCTCTTTCCGCTCGCTAGAACCTTCCCGGACTTGCATACCCCAGAGTACCCTGAGCGTGTCATTCGCGAGCCGCTCGAGCAGATAGACAAGTTCGTCAATCTCGCCTAACGTGAGCCCAAGATATGTGCCGTCCCTAAGCCGCTGTATAGTGCCGTCTTTGGCTTCACGCACGATGCCGCGCCACTTGTCCGTGTCGTACCTGGGAAGGAGAGCCACAAGATCGGATGCAACACCAAGAGCAGCAGGCTTCCTTCCGGCAACCCCATTTCCAGGTTCGGCACTACCCAAGTCAAACTGCCTGTGGATCTCGGCGATCTCCCACGTCACCCGCATATACCACGCCGGGTCTCTGCGCTTATGCAGCGCATCTATCCCGACGTCTTCCATGATGACGACCCGGAAGTCTTCTCCTTCCCTCACATCGAGAACACGAGGGACCGCGAGCCCCGCCCTGTGTAAACACAGGAGGATGTCCGGCTCCCGCGACGAGAAGGGGCAGGCTTTCACAATGACCGTCGGGCTCTCCGACAAGGTCGTCTTGGAAACCCGCATGACGTAACTGGGGAATCCATCCCGCAGGACTTCTACCGGGCGCTCTCCGCCGAAGCCCGCCGTCTCCAACATGACTTCTATCGTGGTGCGCATAACCAGAGTTTCAGCGTGACATCTCGAACTACCTCTCTCCAGACCCGGTCTTCTAGAGCCGGCTTAATCGCTTGATGGGCTGTCTCTTATACACATCT
>DGDN01000005.1:2318-8891 GCA_002385465.1 Candidatus Fermentithermobacillaceae bacterium UBA3951 | reverse complement strand
CGGGTCATAGGGCTTGCCGTGCTTCTTGATGAAGTCTTCAATGAACGGATTGGGGCAAGCGGTGTAGTATGGCGGATCGGAAAGACTGATTATGTCTTCGTCCTTGGCGATGGGAAACCCCTCAATACCCCTAACCCTGTCGATATGCTCTCTTGTGAGCTTGAAACGCTCTGGGCGTTCCACTCCGCTATTGTCAGTTGCGCCTGTAAGCAGCCGTTCTTGCTCCGCCACGGGGTACCCCTCCAACTAGCTGACTGGACTCGAACCTACTCCAGCACGATCCTTATCCTGCGCAGATCCTTACCGCGGGTAGAAGACTCGACATACTTCTCAAACCGCTGCTTGAACTCAGAAACGGTACATGGTGTTCCACCCTGGAGAAGCGCTTCTTTGAGATCAGTTGTGCCTATCGTAACCTTCTCCATCCCCGACAGGACCTCTTGGACTATCCTGATAAACACCGCATCTATCTTGTCAGGCAGCTTCCCGTCTTCGATCACCTGCTCAAGGAGCCGCTGCTCGTCGGGCTTCAGGAGACGGATACTTTCTTTAACAGTGGGGTCCTCAAGATTCGCGAGGAGAGTCTTTTCCCAGTTGTCGTACAGCTTATCGAGTTCGTCCTCAAGCTGCGCCAGAGCCACTTCGGCAGACACCTTGACATCCTCTTGCCCGGGACGGAAGCCACAGTGTGGACAAAATGCGTTGTTTTGCAGATCGTCGCGCGTCAAGCTGAAACATGTTCTTAGCCCCGCCACTCGGTTCTGGAAGTCTGTAAGCTGATTCCGGGGCATCAGTTCGATTCCCGCCAGGATGTTGAGCTTCTTGAGCCGGTCGTCGCCCAAGAGCCTTGCCTTCTTATCATCGGCACCTGCGCCCAATCTCGCTCTGCTGTGTTTCTGCATGTATGTGTCGATGTATGCACCCTTGAGCGGCGAGAGAATCTGCAAGAGATCGCGACGAAGCTCCGCTATGGTTGTCTTGTCAAGACTTGTCATTCGCTCTTTGAGCGCCTCGCGACTTTCACGCGCTTTCTCAACCCACTCGTCATCTGCAGGTAGCATGGCTTCTGCGGCGTTCAGGTAAGAGAGGAGAGGCTGCAACTCACTTGACAGACGAATCAGTTCCTGCGCCCTGCGTAAGGTGGCAAGATGCAGCTTTTGCTTGTCTATATCTTTCTCCGAGTACCTGAAGCTCTTGAGCTTCCCAACGGAGTTGTACGCATGCAATGACTCGAGGAAGGTCTTCAGGCTGTCCAGTTCGTCCCTGAACTCATCCTTTCTCTTCTCGTCAAGGAGCGAAACTCCCCAGATGGGCTGTTCCTCCACAATTGACCTCTGAGTCTTTACAACACTGTCCAGAATCGTGTCTACCGTGTTCTGAAGCTGTGAGACTGCGTCTTCACGGTTGGCCTCATTGAGAAGCCCTGGGGCTAAGCTGAGGATCTCGAACAGACTCTGTAGCGCGCGAAGAGGAAGCTCTCTCGGGCGTTCAATGTGCTTGAAGTCTTTGAGGTCGTCAATCGCCATCTTGCCCAGGTCTTCCAAGTTGGACGCATCGATCTTCTTTCCTGTCACGCTCAGGGTCACATGACCGCTGTAGACCAAGCTCGCAAGGATGACAACCACCCACTCGGGCTCCAGCTTGAAGCGCGGATCATACTCCACCCCGCGATTACCGGTTATGAGCTCACTGCGGTTCAGTACTTGGCCTGGGCCCTTCTTCTCCAGCTGCTCCAGGATCCACTTTGCGTAACGGGACTTCTGAGGCCTCAGCTTGTCTCCGTCCAGGAGTCCAAGGGCATCAAGCACGGCCGTTCCCTGCCTCGTCTTGATGCTGCCGGTTATCCACCTGATCGCGTCCTCGGCAGCCTGAGACCGGTTCTTGTTGGTGATCAGCACAGAGAATGATGGATAATTGGGCGCGATGTCCTGGAAGTACGGCTCGAGGCACTGAGACCCTACTAGATTGACCAGATCGCGGATTGATGAAGGTGGGGCATGCTTGACCCATTCGGCGAACCGTTTGGTCGCCCCCCGATACGTGACGTCATAGGCTGTAAGCATGTTGCTCCTGAGCCAGTCAGATATCTTCTTCAGGTAGGTCTTCGCCTTGCTTTCGTAGACTTGCTTCGTTCCCCCGGCAGTGGCGGCCATCTCGGAGGCTGCACTGAAAAGCTTCAGAAACCTCTCGAACTCCTCGTCGCGCTGAACAAGCCTGAAGAATACTTCGTCGGGATTCTCTTCATCGTCGAAAGCTGGGGGCTCAAAAGGTTGCAAGAAGTAGAGGTAGAAGTCCCTCGGTGGTTGGGCGGTAGAACGCTCATTGGGTGCCCCGAAGAAGAGATAGCCGAGTCGGGTTACCTTTTTCGAACGCCACTCGATTTCATGCTCCCAGATTTGGAAGCTGGGTACGTAAGTGGCTTCGTCACACTCCATAACCTGCGCTAGGGCCTTGAAATAGTACTGGTCCAGGTCAGATGGGGATAGAGTCTCTGCTCTCTTCTCAATAATCGCGTCGAAGTCTATGTCTTTCTTAAGATCGAGATAGTACTGGCCGTTCTCCTGGTTGAACGATAGGAACTGCCCGCTTACCGTCTTGAGGATTTCTTTCAACACAGACTCGATTGTGGTCTTGAGAAAGTCCGCATCTTCCTCCGGCATGGGCAGGTATAGACATAGGTCATCTCTGAGTTCCTCTGCCGTCACTCCAATGGGCCTGTCGACATCTACAGTTGTGAGCCGGTGTACGCTCAAGGCGTGTATTATCCTGAGCGCTGTTGGTTTGTACTGGGGCTTTGGAAAAGCCTGCTGAACCCGGCTTTCCAGGACCTGACTCTTGTCGACCACCGCCTTGACGTTAGGGTCCGCGCGCAGAGACGGATTGTCCTTGAGGCTTTCCCAGTATGAATCATAGGCTATCAGCCCGGGTTCAGACTCGGGCACTTCCTTATCTACGAGCCGCTTCATCGCAAGGCTAATCGTTTTCAGTACCTCACGCTTTTCGGCGATGTATATCTGCTCAAAAACCTCAAGGTAGGTGGGATGAACGGGAAAGAGAGCTACAAACTCTTCCATCCGCTCGGCCATGGTGCTGTACATCTTTGTGAAGCGCTGAAGATGCGCTCTTATTAGGGCTTTCTGTTTCGCGTCCTTTCGCAGTAGACGTTGGGCTACCACATAGGCCACGTCTTCGCGGATGATCCTCACCTGCTCGAAACGGTCTCTCACTCTTTGAAGCGTTGAAGCAACGAACTGGAAACGCGGGTTGTCGAAAATCGCTTCCTGTACTCCTGCCATAAACCGGAACCTGGACAGCTTGCAGACCTCTCCGATTTCCCTCAAGAAAGTCAGGTCAAGGATGAGCTCCTGATGGTTTCGAGCGCGAAGGTAGTCAAGAAGCTCGTCCACAACCAAGAGAAGCCCGTGGTCCTTGTAGACTTCCTGGAAGGCGCTCATCATCTCTATGAAGAGATCCTTGTTGTTTGTCACCTTTTCGAGCTCGGGGAAGCGGTGATGGACTCCGAGCTCTTGGAGCCCTTCTTCTAGCACGGCGCAAATGATGTCCCTGAGAGGCATTGTGGTCGAACCTATCTCGGTTCGCACGACTTTGAACTTGCCCGCAATCGCACGCGCTCTATCAGCAACGCCTGGGTGCTGAATCGCAGAGCCTAGGTCCGGATACTCAGCAACAGCAGATATGACCGACATGAGGTGGGACTTCCCGGTGCCGTAGTTACCGACGATTAGAAGTCCCTTGTTGTCGTGCGGAGCATCGTACTGAAGCTGTGGAAACACCAGTTCGACAATGTTCTCTGCCATGCGGTCTGAGATAACGTAGCTTCTTACCAGTTCAACCGCTCTTGCCTTTGTGTCAGCTTCTCTGATCTGTATGACGGTCTCGACGGGTTCAAAATGCACGAGGTCGCCGTACTTCATCGCGCTCCCATCCTCCCTCATCCGTACCCTTCAGCTTAAGGGGTAAACCAGTGCATCCACATCGTGATAGCTTTTGGCTTCTGGATGGCCTGGCTGGCCATAGGTAAGTACCTTGTCCTCAAACCTGCCATTCCACGAGGCAACTATCGTCAAGTTGCGACTGAGGCGCTGCAGCAAACGCAACGGATCCTGATGCAGGCTGGGCTCAAAGAGTATCTCTGTGTTGTCGAGGAGCACGGTGTCGGAACCTGTTCCCTCGACAAGTTCGCTTACTATGTCCGGAGTGCGGAGCGTCCTGGTTCTAACGGGCAGCTCCAGGAGCCTCTCACTCAGGGCGAGCCCCAGATTAATGTATGGACAGCCCTCATCTGCAGAAAGTCCGAGAAGCAGCTTGGTCTTTCCGCTTCCTGAAGGCCCCACCACGAGGATTAGCCTGTAGTATCTCTCGCGGGCAGCTTCTATGTAGGTCTTGATGTCTCTAGCACTCATCTTCGCTCGCTTGCTTTCTATACCAATCTGGGGATGCATATCTGTTCTTCGAAATAGTCCAGGTATCCTGCCTGAGGGGGCGGCACCTCGGCGCGCCTCGGCTTTCGTCAGCTTTCTGTAGTCGAGCCTTGTCGACTATGCTCCCAGGGCGGTTTACCATCATCGAGATTCAGGTGAGTTTCTAGTCACTCACCCCCAAATCCACCCTCAACCTCGCCAGCACATCCACGTCGATGTCTTCTCCTGCTCTGGCTGCCAAGTATCCCACCAGATCTTCCTGCCGCGGCTGGCCAAACACCATCCTGTAAGCGACCAAGGTCTTCCTGAGAGCTTCCATCCGCCCCAGCTCCCTGGAAAGCGGCATTGCAGGGATGTGCCTGCGAATCCTGTAACCACCTTCCTCACATATCCAGTACGGCACCAAGTCGTTTGAGCCCGGTTTGCGTGACTCTCGCGCCAGGTCGAACATGATCTGCCACGGGTCGGCAAGACTGTAAGGTCCCATGTTCGATATTCGCAGCGCATCCATCAACCTGCCACCGAAAGCCTTCGCAACATTCCGCCGGATTGCATGCCCTTTGTATCGATGGACTCTTCCCTCACGCTGTTCAAGGTCTACGGGGTTCGAGGGAAGGTTCCAGTGGTAGACACAGTGACAGTACTGGTGGAAGTCCAGCCCTTCTTGCCCGATCGAAGTGGTGGCCAGTATGAAAGGTCGGAAAGGAGAGTTAAACGCCCTCCGAACCTGATCGGCTCTTGTTACCTCGCCGGCATCTTCCGGGTCTTTCTCATCTCCAAAGCGCAGGGCAAACCGGCAGCGCACGCGCCTGGTTTCCAGGCTTACTTCGTCCGTCTCAGGCTTCACCTGGATCTCGTCAAAGGTCAGAGGAACCGTCCTAATGGAAAGGGCGGCGGCTACTTCCTTCCCTATCTCCTCAATGATCTGTTCCTGGGCCCGGCCCACTAGCCCGAGCGATTCGCGGAGCACGTGGGAATACTCGTCCATAACGGCCTGCAGGTTGCCCTGGACGCAGTATTCCAAGACCAGTTGCCAGTACGCCGAGTCGTCCTGCTCCTGTGAGCCTGCCTGGTACCCGCGCAGCAATGCAATGGTTTCGGGCAGGTTGAACATGGTCCTGAAACCGAAGGCCATCATGCCAGAAGAATGCAACAGTGTATCGATTGCGTCGTAGGAGGCCAACAAACCGTCGGTATCTCCAGCGACTCTACAAAGCGCCCTGGCAGCCGCGACCGCAGGTGACCCTATAGCGATTCGCGCGAGGACCTCTGCAAGATCTCGAGGCGGCCTTCCCAGGCTTACCCCACCCCTCAGGAACTCGGCAAACAACCGGACATGGTCTCCGAAGTTGCTGTCGTCATGCTCGTCGAGATCATGAGAAGCGGTTAAGCGACCAGGGCTATGTGGCACAAGGCTCGCCCAAGACTTGAGCCCCCGAGAGCCTTCCACCCACGGGAGCGTAGCGCCACCCAGGTAGTGATGGTCCAGGAGGGCAAGGGCTGCCCAATACCACCTGTCATCTTCGGGCTCGTCGTACCTGGCGTGCTCCTCGAGGATGGGCGCTGTGAGTTCCGATATTTCGCCGGCAATCGCCGCCACAACATCATCCAAGTCGGGCGCTTGACCGTCGGGCGTTCGCCCCTCATCAGGCGCTGGTTCCTCGTCGGGTACTTGTCCCTCATGTGCGCGCCCCTCACCATGCACCTGTCCCGCCTCACGCGCAGCCAGAGCCGACCGCAAAGGATCGGTCCTTAGGGCCAGCGTCAAGCAAGGGTACAACAGAGTGAGGGCCGACATGCCGCCGGGCCGGCCGCTTCGGTCCAATGGAAACCGGATAGGCGCACGCCGCCTTCTCCACTCCTCGGCGTATGTCGCAATGGGCCCGCTGTGGGAGATCATCCTTCGCTCTGCTTCGTAACTGCACAGTATGGCTATGGCCTTAGGTACGACCTGCCACGCGGAAAACACCAGCGCCTTGGTGAACTCCTCGACTCCGGGGAGCGAATAAGGCCCGCTCTTCACCGAGTAGTATGGCATCGAAGCCGGCACCCACAGGAGGTGCCAACCGCCCGAGTCAATCACGCTGCTCATAAGCGTCCGGATCTTTGCGTTGGCGGGCTCAACCGGCCG
>DGDN01000005.1:412-2040 GCA_002385465.1 Candidatus Fermentithermobacillaceae bacterium UBA3951 | reverse complement strand
AGCAAATCAACCAGGTCTCTCTTGATCTTGTATGCGGAGCTGTCCATTATGTTTAGGAGGTACGGGGCCGACTTCCAGTATTCGACCGTGTCGGGTACGCCCAGTTCTCTCGCTACGCGGTCAACTAGCACGAACGATGTGAGGTCTTCTGCTGCAGGGTCCTCAAGGTCGGTTACCTCCTCAACCATCGCGTCCCCTCGACTGGTAAACGGGACCCTCTCAGTCCTAACCATAACCTTGCGGAGAGTAGCCTCTATCTCACCCTTGGCCCTCTCGATTCGGGAGGCCCCGTCCGAACCCAGCTGCAAGAGCCCCCTCCTGTACTCCGCCAGGGAGGCCTGGAACTTGGCGCTCTCCTCTTTTGAGTTCAGGAGGAACTCTACGGTTCGAATGAAGTCCTCGTAGTGGTTCTCGGAGGCCGACTCGTGGTACATGGTGTACATCTTGTACGGGGTGGCCGACAAGAGCAGCGTCTTCGCTCCCGGGTAGTTGAACAACTGACCGGCTAGGAGAGCCGCCTCGTCTTCTCCGTCAAGGAGGTTCTTGAAGCGCTGGAACTCATCGAGGATGACTATGTCCGGCTCAAGAAATCTGGCACAGGCCTCGGCAAGGATGGTCCGCAACTTGCCGATCAAGTGGGTTCTGGCATCCTTGTCGGCTTGCGGGAGCCTCTTGCGGGGATATCGAAATCGGTCGCTCAGCTCCTCAAACTGCTTGCGGATGCCGCGGTGTCGTTTCAACGCCTCCAGGAAACTCTCGGCCAGGTCCCGGTCTATCGAATCTACTTTGAACCGTCTTATGCGGTCTCGCCAGTTAACCCTGCCGGCATGGGCCTGGAGCAGGTTCTTGGGGCCCGAAGCTTCTCCGAATCCCCATCCTTCTCTCAAGATCCAGTAGATAAGCGCTCTTTCCTGGGCTTTCCCCGTCGCATAGTTCGTCATGAAAGACGTCCCTGGAGTGAACGCCACGAAGTTCAGCCGGCGGTCCCTTATGTTCTTCACAGTCGTTGGGAGCATGGTAAGGCGGTCAGCCTGCGGCGGGTCTTCGGTCAAAAGGTTAAGCCTGTTCACGTTCTGCCGGGCAATATCGGCGTTGCTGCATATGTAGACGACATCGATACGGTGGTCCTTGCGGTTCCAGAGACGGTCAACCGCTCTGGCCACTACGCCTTTAGCCACCAGCGTCTTGCCCAAACCCACCTCATCGGCGATGAGGAACCGGTTCACGCAGTCCGAGTCCTCGTATAGCCGGCGGTACACGTAGTCTACGGTCTTCCGCTGAAAATCTTTGAGCCCCGACAGGATACTGTCGACGTCTGGCCTTCTCTGATCGGCGCTCACCTTCCACTCCCCTTCGACCTGGCCTGCATCAAGGCCTTCCAGACACGTTCAAACCCCTCGGGTATGACTTTCCGACCCTCACCTGACTCCATGAGGTCATCGACCAACCGACCTATTCGGGCTAGGCGTTCGGGATCCCGGGCAAAGGCTCGTACCAATTCCTCGAGAAGAGGAATGTCGTTCGGAAGCGGTTTACCCTCTCCCACCTGGCCGCCCTCAATAGCCAAGACCCTACCGACCAGCGAAGCATCGCTTTCATCCGCCAAGAGAAACAGGAGGTACCGGATG
>DGDN01000005.1:0-144 GCA_002385465.1 Candidatus Fermentithermobacillaceae bacterium UBA3951 | reverse complement strand
AACGGGTAGATTTAGCACGAACGATGTCTCCATAGAACGGCCCTCGAGTGACGCGATGAGTTTGAAGGCAACGAAACTCGTAAGGCTGACCAGAGACATGTTGGGAAATGAGAGCGCTCGACCGACGACCAAGGGTTCAAGGGC
>DGDN01000075.1:3590-3727 GCA_002385465.1 Candidatus Fermentithermobacillaceae bacterium UBA3951 | reverse complement strand
TGGAAAGCCATTAGGAGTGGGGACAGGGTTACATTGGAGCGCCTGCTGAAGGAAGCGGCGGTATTCGCCGAGACACCGAATCAGGCCAAGATGGCCCAAGATTGCAGGCGATACATACGCTCCAACTGGGATGGGAT
>DGDN01000075.1:0-3493 GCA_002385465.1 Candidatus Fermentithermobacillaceae bacterium UBA3951 | reverse complement strand
CAACTGGGATGGGATTACAGTCCGCCAACAGTATCCTGAAGTAGACCTAGGGGTAAGCGCCGAAGGACATGTGAGTCACATTCTTTCTGCCCGGTTATCGAGTCGTCCGATGGGATGGAGCAGGAAGGGCATTGACCAAATGTCGAGGCTGCGGGCTCTTCAAGCGAATCAAGTAGACATCAGAGCTAAATACCTGGAACAGCATCGGCGTGGGTTAAGCCCGTTGAGAGCACTGGCGGAAGCAGTGTCCAAGGAGCGCGAAGTGTTAAGCCGAGTGGTCGGCGAGGTGACTGACAACCTGCCGGTGCCGGCGGGGAAGGTCACGCCGTTACGATAGTGGCTCAAGTCAATCAGTCATGCGAGTATCCTGTCATTCCTACAGTAGGTTGACGCGATCATCGTACCAAAAGGCTATTGACGGGCGGGGTGGAATAATGATAATCTCCATAGCAATTTAATACCGGATTGGACCTTATCCAGAGCAGGCGAGGGACTGGCCCGATGACCCTGCGGCAACCGGCAGATTGCGCGGTGCCAATTCCAGCAGAGTCCGCCAAGAGCGGGACCTGGCAGATAAGGAGAACGAACGCCTCCCTAACTGTCAGGGAGGCGTTTTGTAATGAGCGGGGTGAAGCAGATGATTGAAGTGCAAGATCTTTCGGTGACCTACGCTTCGCCTTTAGGTCCGGTTGAGGCGCTGTCACACGTTTCGCTGACTGTGAATGAAGGAGAAATTGTGGCCATATGCGGCCCGTCGGGCGCGGGAAAGACAACTCTCTTGCGCTGTTTGTCCATGCTCCAACTGCCCAGTTCAGGAAAGATACTGGTTGACGGAGAAGACGTGTTTGCAGGCACCTCTCATGACGTCAGGAACGCCCGGCAGAAGATCGGCATGGTTTTCCAGGGGTTCAACCTATTGCGGTCCAGGACGGCGCTGGGGAATGTAATCCTTCCTCTCGAGATCAGAGGCGTTTCCCGCAAAGGAGCCTCAGAAAAGGCGTGCAAGTACCTAGACCTTGTTCATATGAGCCACAGACGAGACTTCTACCCGCATGAACTGTCAGGGGGGGAGAAGCAGAGGGTAGCCATCGCAAGAGCCCTTGTAACCGAGCCGCGCGTCCTTATTCTCGACGAACCGACATCGGCCTTGGATCCGGAGACTGCCGGTTCGATCGTCCAATCACTTCGCGAGATTAACCACTCCAAGGGCATAACCATGCTGATAGTCACCCATCAAATCGACCTCCTAGCTCCGATCTGTGACTGGGTGACCTACCTAAGAGAGGGTCAGCTTTCTGAAGCGCCGGGTTCCAGCCGGGAAGCGACTCCTGCAGAAGCCCGGGTGGCAGCGGGAGGCATCGTTCAATGAGGTGGCAAGGCAAAGGAATCTTGGCGCGGGCGGCAGGAGGTGCGTTCCATGACCTGGTTTGATTCAGCCTGGCTCGGCAGGGTGGGCGGTCTGCTCTTCCGTTCGACCCTTGAAACCTTGGGCATGGTGCTCGGGTCCCTAATCGGCGGACAGATCTTGGGACTCGCCTTGGGTATCACCCTTATCCTCGTGCGTCCGGGCGGGCTCAAGGAAAACCGGACTCTTCACTCGGTGCTCAATTCGACGGTCAACATCGGCCGCTCAATCCCGTTCGTGATACTGATGGTCACGATAATGCCGTTCACGAGGCTTCTCACAGGTACAGCCATAGGACCAATCGCAGCCGTTGTGCCGCTTACAGTCGCAGCTATCCCCTTTGTGGCCCGGCTTACCGAGACGGCCATGCTCGAGGTGGAAGCCGGGGTTATCGAGGCTTGCTTATCAATGGGGGCGACCTGGCAGCAGATCGTTAGATATGTCCTGGTGCCTGAATCGCTCCCCTCGCTCATAGCAGGTGCTGCCACCACGGCGGTCAACCTGGTGGGATATTCAACGATGGCCGGTGCCATAGGAGGAGGTGGTTTGGGGGATCTTGCCGTGAGGTACGGATACCAGCGATGGCAGACCGATGTGATGCTGGCTGCTTTGGTCATCCTCGTCGGCATGGTCCAGGGCATGCAGTTCATCGGAGACCGCATGTCGGCAAAGTTCAGACGTCGCTAGCCAGCATTCATCTTGTTGAGGAGGAGACGATATTGAAAACATCAGTGAGAGGCGTTTGTCGAGCCTTTGTTGTGACTAGTCTTCTTGCCCTTGTCTTGGCGACAATCGCGCTGGGCGGGTGCAGGAAGGAGGCTGTGAAGATAGGAGCTACCTCGGTCCCGCACGCCGAGATCCTTGAGTTTGCGAAGCCGCTCTTGGAGAAGGAAGGCATCGAGATCGACATCGTCGAGTTCAACGACTATGTTCAGCCGAACATACAGCTGGCGGATAAGCAGCTCGCGGCGAACTTCTTCCAGCACATCCCATATCTTGAGGACTTCTCGGCTGAGAGAAACCTGGACCTCACGTGGATTGCAAAGATCCATATCGAGCCCATGGGCATCTATGCGGGTAAGGTGGAGAAGCTTGACGACCTCAAAGACGGCGATCAGGTGGGCATCCCCAATGACGTCACCAACGCCGGGCGGGCTCTCGCTCTTCTCGAAAAAGCCGGGCTCTTAAAGTTCAAGGACGGAGTCGGAGTGAAGGCATCAGTGCTGGATGTTGAGGAAAACCCGAGGAACCTGAGAATCGTTGAGCTCAACGCGGAGATCCTTCCTCATTCTCTGGCTGACCTGGCTGTGGCGGTCATAAATGGTAACTTCGCTATCCAGGCCAACCTGTCGCCTCTCAATGATGCCCTGTTTATCGAGGACAGCGACTCGCCCTTCGCCAACGTCTTAGCCGTGAGGACGGCGGACAAGGACGACAAGGTCCTCAAGAGGATAGCGGAAGTCCTTACGAGCGAAGAAGTGAGGGGGTTCATCCTGGAGAAATACAAGGGCGGAGTCGTGCCTGCGTTCTGACCTCCGAACAAGAGGGGTGGCCGGGATATTCCGGCCATCCCTCCATCACGATATCTCATGGTGAACTGGTCTGAGGCCCCCTGGATGCAGGGGGCCTCAGACCTCTCGAGCAGAGTCCTATTCATGCTGAAGACGTCAGGGCGGGGAACAGCACGTTAGGCCAGTGATCTCCGTGCGCCTCCGGGTTCTGTTTGTCGTAGGCTTGATTTGAGCGACCTATAGCCGGCGACCGTTCGATTTGAGCGACCTATCGCCGTTGACCACGCGGTTTAGGCGACTTATCGTCGGTATGCAACTCAGATCGGGTGGCGATAGTGAAGTTCTCAAGATACGGGAGAAGCTCGTAGTCACTCACGTCTTGGCCCGCCAAGAGACGGGGCATGTAGTGGTGGATATTCCCGGTAGACACGGAAAAGCGGCTGGTCTGAGGAGAGATGGGCTGGCTGCCGGTTCCGGCCGGTCCTACCGCGCTCTCTAAGCCGTCCAACACCTTGATGCCGGAGACTAGGCCATCCCTGATGATGTAGACCAAGCTTCTCGGGCTTTGCGTGCTCTC
>DGDN01000066.1 GCA_002385465.1 Candidatus Fermentithermobacillaceae bacterium UBA3951 | reverse complement strand
GTGGGCCGTAGTGCACACAAAGCCTGAAGAAGTGGCCGTGGTGCCCACAAAGCCAGACAAATCGCGCTGCAAAACTCGCAAGATCCGGGCAGGTGTGCTTGGGGCCTTACTTGATGATCTTGACGGAGCCCGAGGCTCCACACTCTGGACAAAACCCCTCGTGAACGTAGATGCAAACTCACCTTACTTGCGCTATGCTTACTCACAAGGCGACGCCTGCGTGAGAGGCATGGGCACCGGGGATGGGACCGACCGCCGCCGAAGTCGCCAAAGATGATGGTTGATGATGGTTTGCGTGAGGAGCCTAACATGCTTACTCAGATCGATGCGCCCGGACTTGCTTCTGGGCGTTCTGACTTCTAGCTGCTATGGCTAGTTTGGTGAAGTCCCGGCGTACCCTGCTATTGCTGGCGACATCGGGCGCCTGCATTGCGATTGGACTGCTGCCTGCTCCGCAGGGGCTTTCCCAGGAGGCTATGCGGGCCGTGGCTCTCCTCATCTGGGCGATGGTTTCGTGGGCCGCGAACCTCATGGACGACTACATGGTGGCCATGGCAATGGGCGTCGGCCTGATCGCCTTCAGGATTGTGCCCTTCCAGATCGCCTTTGCGTGTTTCTCAACCCCGGGCTGGTGGATGACTGTAGGTGCCTTCGCTCTTGGCGTCTCCGTCCTAGAGTCGGGCCTGCTCCGAAGGGCCGCGCTCCTGTCGCTCCGCGCCCTGCCTCCCACGTTTGCGGGACAGACCGCCGGGCTCATCCTGGCAGGTATCCCCATAGGTCCGGCGCTACCGACGGTAACCGGAAAAGCCACTATGGCTGCGCCTTTTGTCCTCGGCATAGCCGACGCCATGGGCCTCGAAGACCGCTCAGACCACTCGACCGGGCTGTACATGGCGATGTTTGCCGGATTTGCCCTGATGGGACCCGTTTTCATGACGGGGACCGTCACCAATCTCGTCCTCCTTGCCGTGCTTCCCGAGGAACTAAGGACGAGCATCACCTGGGGTTCGTGGTTCCTTACGTACCTGCCGACGATCGCCCTCGTGCTCGTCACTTTCTGGTTGGGGATACTGTTGGTATGCAGGCCCAAAAAGGTCGCGGTTCTTTCCCGTGAGTACCTTGATCGTGAGATCAAGGCCCTCGGTCCTTTGGGACGTAGTGAGAAGATAACCCTTGGGACCCTCGGTGCGACCCTGCTCCTGTGGGTGACCCAGCCCCTGCACGGCATAGACGCTGCCGCCGTGGCTTTGGCCGGAGTGGTTTTCCTGAGCGCGAGCGGTGTCCTGACCCGAGACTCTTTTCAGAAGAAGATATCTTGGACCGGGCTGATCTACGCCGGCTTCACGCTGAATCTTTCAGAAGTCCTCCCGTATCTCGGCGTCGACTCGTGGCTCGGCACACTGCTGCAGCCGGTGTTCGCTCCGATTTCGCGGCAACCCGTGCTGTTCTTCCTGGCCCTCATGCTGGTCGTCTTCATCCTGAGGCAATTCGTGATTAGCGATTTTGCCGTTGTGACCATCATGGTGCTGACCCTTTCTCCTGTGGCGGCCGCGGCCGGCATCAGCCCGTGGACGGTGGGCATCGCGACTCACATGATGGTTCAGTCAATATGGCTGCTGCCGTTCCAAAACGATGTCTACCTGGTATCCAACCAGGCCGTGCACGGCCGGCTGTGCGGGCAGAAGAAAGCTACGCTGATGTCGCTCGTGGCATCGGTGTGCGCCGTGCTGGTCGTCCTCGCATCGATACCTTATTGGCGCTACCTGGGGTTGCTAAGCAGATAACGCCTCTTTATCAACCTCAGGCTTGCCCTGATACTGTGCCAGCGCCACCCCCGCCAGAGATGCCAGACCTCCCAGCAGGAGCCCAGGGCTCAGATGCTCCCTCAAAAGCACGCTGGACTGAACAAGCCCGAAGACAGGGACGAGGTAGGAGACACACGAGGCACGTGTCGCTCCCAACTTCGAGACCAGCATGAAGTACCAGATTACTGCTACTCCCGTGGGTAGGACGCCGAGGGCGATAAGGTTTAGCCACGTCTGCGGAGATGCCGCTGCCAGCGACGGGCCGAATGGCTCGGTCGCCGCGGCCACGGCCAAGAACGGAATGACGCCGAGGCCCGTGCTTACGGCAAGCACCGGCACCGAGGAAGCGTCCTACTTCTTTCCCAGGACGGTGTACATGGCATAAGATATCGCTCCCATAAACATGAGGGCCGTACCGAGCGGGCTGTTTCCTCCGGAACTGTCGCTATCCGCCAGCGTAATGCCTATTACCCCGGCCAATGACAGAAGTAGCCCCACTATCTGATTGGCAGTGATCCTTTCTCTAAGGAGTAGGGCTCCGAGCAGCGCCGCGTAGATGGGCGCCGTTGATGCGATGATCGTTCCTGCGGCCGCGGAAGAGTAGCTCAGCCCAACTACCTGCTCGCGTTGGAGAGTACTGCCACGAATCCGAGAGCCAGCATGGAAGGCCACTTGGTGTGCAGCAAGCCCCCGGTTTCACGTCCTTTGCGGCCGATAAGCGCAACCAGGGTGAGGAATGCTGCTCCCAGTGAATAGCGGAGGGATACTACCGTCAGCGGAGGTAGTTCCGAGAGGACTATCTTGGACAGCGGGAATACCAGCGACCAGAAGAGAGGCACCAGGACGGATGTCAGAATAACCGTTTTGTTGGATTGCACCGATGAAGCCCCTTCCGCCACGACTCTGCCGGCAGATCTCCGGCTCAACCATAACAGACAGCTTAGCAGTATATGGTCTGAAAGTATAGAGGGTCGCGAGTTTGCCTCTCTTGGTGGAGAAGGTACTCGCCAGTGGGGGCAACGAATAGTGCTCCCGTGATGACGGGGGGCTCGGCCTATGGAAGAAAGGCAGGAGCCCGATCCCCCAAATAGCGCGCCGGAAGGAGTGTTGCGAATGAAAGGCCTGGACTACAAGAAAGACTTCAAGAGTCTCTACTTCCCGCCGGCAACCCCCGTCCTGATCGATGTGCCGCCGGCGCTGTACGTCACGATCCGTGGACGCGGAAATCCCAATGAGAACCCCGAGTTCCAGAGCGCGGTTGAGGCCCTGTACTCGGTTTCCTACGGTATCAAGATGCTCCCCAAAAAGGGCATCCGGCCTGAAGGCTACGTGGAGTACTCAGTGTTTCCACTGGAAGGGCTCTGGGACCTCGACGCTCACGGCATGGACTCTGGGGACAGCGGTGGCCCGGGACCCGGCTCGCCTCTAGACAAAGACAGGTTAGTCTGGCATCTCATGATCCGCCAGCCCGACTTCGTTACGTCGGAGATCTTTGACCTGGTCAAAGAGACGGTTGCGAAGAAGAAGGGCGCGCCCGATGTTTCGAGAACGTCGCTGGAGACCATAACGGACGGGCTCTCCGTGCAGATGACCCATATCGGTTCTTACGATACGGAAGCACAGAGCTTCGCGAAGATGGAAGAGTTCTGCGCTTCTCAAGGTCTCGTTCGGACCGGCAGGAATCACCGGGAGATCTACCTAAGCGATCCCCGACGTACCGAACCCGACAAGATGAAGACGGTCCTGAGGATATTCGTGAAACGCGGCTGAACAGCCTGAAGGCCGTGTCCGCAAGGAACCCGGCTGTCTACCGCGAGTGAGGTCCAGACCAACCGAGCCGTACATCGCTTGAGGATCTGCCTCGATGTCGGGCATGCAGGCTGCAACTCACCCATCAGCCTGGACCAATGGATTAGCATCCTGGGGAAGCGTATAGGGCACGTGCACCTTCACAATAACGACGGTATGGAAGATAAGCACTGGCCACTCGGCAGAGGCGTGCTAGATATGGTCGCGGTCATAGAAGCACTGCTGGATAAGGCGGACGTGCAGGCCCTTGTACTGGAGTGCAATGCAGAGGAGAGCCTCCGCTGGCTGATCCAGAGAGGACTATTTGCCTGTCCTGCCGCCGGTCCATCATCTTCACCGGCGTTGCCCTTACCGGATATGCACCCGGATCACAAGTAGTCTGCTACCTCTGCCAGCTCGTGCTTCGGCGAGTTCTCGACGGCGTGTCTCAGTATCGGGATATGTCCTGCCCCGATGATTACCAGTATCCGGTCGTCAGGCGACTCGGTTATGCGCTTTATGTTCGAGAAGATCCTAAGGTTCCGGTTGTACCACCATCCCGAGATCCAGTCCGGGAGTGTGTAGTCTCCCGGTTCCGAATCCGCCCACGCAAGGTAAACTGCGTGGTTGAGGGCGGTCCTCTCTGGCGAGTTCAGGAACCGAAGGTGCTCCCTTAGTGAATGGGATGCCATGTGCTGCTCTTCACTCCTGTAGATGCGCTCGAAAGAGGCGACGCAGTCATCAAAGAGAGTGAAGAAGAGCTTGTCGACCGGGATGTCCGCACCCTTGGGGCCGAGCCTTGCGCGGGCGTATTCTATCAGTTTTTCGTCGGGTTCGTACTGGCGCCCAAACACGTCGATGGGGTACACCCGGTCGTGGCCCAGCGCCGCTGCGAGGCGGAAGCCTATCTGGTGGCCCTCCCACGGGGTTAAGTTGAACTTGCCCTTCCTGTAGGCATGGTAGTCGGCGTTGAGAGAGGCATCCTTGTCTAGCTTGACTTCGACGGCTATCTTTGTCGGGCGGAAGCGCCCAAGGAGATCCACGACTTCCTCTATCTCGCGCTGCTTCTCAGGCGAAAGCATATCCAGGATGACCTCTGGCTTCAGCATGTCGTTTGTTGAGAACTTGAAGTGGTATGTTCCCAGGAGCAGGACCTGCGCCCGTCTTGTAATCCCCAATAGCTCTGCAAGGTCAGCCGGGTTTATGTTTGAGTGCGTCATCACTGATACTCCTTTCTCGGGCACCGCGCACTTGGTCCACCGTGACCGGCGCGAGCGGTCGCAAATCGTTCGCCTTGAGGCGCATCAGTTGTCCAATCTTCGTGCTATCGACCGCTCAGCCGCGGGCGGGCGCCTGCCACTCCCACCAGTGCGCCTCAAAGAGCGGCTTAAACCCTATACTCAGGTAGAAGGGCATCGTTGTTCCCACGTACGCGACAGCCGCTCCTTCCGCAAAGCAGCGCCTTATGCCCTCGAGTACGGCTGCTCTTCCGAGGCCCATCCTGCGGTAATCCGGGTCGGTGGCAACGGGTTCTACATAGGCGTAATCGGTGCTCCGGTCGTACCACATGCCGCAGTAGGACACGTAATCACCGTTGGGGGCTTTGACTACGATGTTCAGGTCCTTCCGGAAAGTAGGTCCGGACTGCATCTTCAGCCTTCCGGGGATGTAGTCAGACGGCGGTTCGCCGGGATGGTCGAAACCCCTCCACAGCACCCGTTCGATCTTCCAGAGTTCGTTTTCATCGGCCAGGCTTATGATTGAGAACCCCTCCGGAACCGTGATCTCTGGAAACGGGCCGGATACCCTGAACTCTGACATGGGGTCCCTGCGTTCGGTCATGGTGAAGCCGCGTTTTTCGGCGAACTCACGCATCTCTAGGTCATCGTCACTTATGATGGCCCTGAGGAGTCTCGTGCCGTCCTCATTTACTCGATATAGGCTCTCCATGGCGTACTCGAGCATCTCCGCCTTCAGGAACGAGTAATCCCTGTCGAACGAGAACCATGCGGCTCCGGTGCCGTGCTCATGCGTTGCGAGTGCCACTACCTTGCCGTCGTCTTCCCATACGCCGATCCTGGAAAGGTTCGTCTCGTCCAGGCTAGGATGGGAGAACATATACTCCCACCGCGCCCACAGCCAGTTC
>DGDN01000016.1:6913-13767 GCA_002385465.1 Candidatus Fermentithermobacillaceae bacterium UBA3951 | reverse complement strand
AAAAGTTTGGCCGAAAGTGGGGAGATTTTAATGGCCGTTGACAAATGGAAACTGTGTGCGGATGAGCTTGCCATCTCGTCGCAATAAGCGTTGAGAGTCTACCCATATCTACCCATGTAGGAAAGGCAACTCGCAGGCCGAGGTGTACAGCCTCTGGAGGTCTTCAGTTCTGAGTTTACGCATAAGAAAGGCCATAGTAGGTGATACGCACCCGAGCGACGTATCATCTCATCCACGAGCTTACGTATAGGAGCCAATCGGGCCGCTCAGCGCTGAAACCAGCCTCTACTTACCTCCCCCAACTCCCTCTCTCAGCAGGTCACGGATCTCCGTGAGCAACTGCTCTTCTTTGGAAGGCTCCGGAGGAGGCGGAGGTGCCTGCGACTTCTCTTCTTCTTTCTTCTGGAACCTAACGATCGCTCTCGTCACAAAGAAGAGCGAAAAGGCTATGATAAGAAAATCCACCGCGGTCTGCAAGAATTGTCCGTACGGGATCGACAGCTCCGCAAGAGCTTCTGAGGCCGGCCTTATCACCAGTTTCAACGAGGTAAGGTCTATCCGCCCCACCACAATCCCAAGTAGCGGCATGATTATGTCGTTCACCAGCGAGGTGACAATCTTCCCGAAGGCGCCGCCGATAATAACGCCGATGGCCAGGTCAATCACGTTGCCTTTCATGGCGAATTTCTTGAACTCCTGCAGCATGCGGATTCTCCTCTCAGTTTGCTTTGTCCGACACCTATCGTCACGTATACCTACCGTCAGCTCCACTCAGGTTCGACCACGAAACGACCGCCGATCGACACCGCCTCAACCTTGCACGAGGGGATATCCAAGGGCGCAACCTCGTAAAGATCTCTGGAGAGCACCACGAAGTCTGCGAGCTTCCCGGGACCCAGATCGCCCAGCAAGCTCTCCTTGCCTGCAGCATACGCAGCGTCTCGGGTATACCCGACAACTGCCTCGTGGACGGAAAGCCGCTCCGAAGGATGCCACGACATCTTCCCGGGCTCTCCCGGTGCAAGCCTGTTTACGGCGCAGTGGATGCCGTAGATGGGATCGGGGCTATCGACAGGCGCGTCGGACCCAAGGGTAAGCCTCACACCGTGGTCGATAAGCTGTTTGAACGGGTACGCCCTAGTTGACCTCTCGCCCCATTCTCGGTCGGCCATGTAACGGTCTGCCACGGCATGGGAAGGCTGGACAGACGCTATGACATCGAGCTCCCGGAACCTCCCGACATCCTTCGGGTGGACCATTTGGGCGTGTTCGATCCTGTGTCTTATGCCCCGCTCCCGGGACTCGTCACGGTATTCGGCGATAACGTCCAGACACTCCGACACAGCCCGGTCGCCTATGGCGTGGACGGCGATGCCGTATCCGGCCTTGACGCACTCACCCACTGCCCGTCTCAGTTCCGGCACCGGCATGACGTCAAGTCCGATGGTGTCTATGTGCTCGTACGGTTCAAAGAGGAGCGCCGTAGAGGATCCTAAAGCGCCGTCCTTGAACATCTTGACTTGTGCTGTCCATACCCACTCGTCGCCGTATCCCTGGGGTATTCCCATCGACGTGATATAGTTGAAATCTCCGATGGGCGGCATCAGGGCCACGCGGAGAGGCAGGTTCCTCTCCTGCTTAAGCCTCCTGGCCATGCCGAAAAGCCCCACCTGCTCCGGAGCGTGTATACAGGTAACCCCCATCTTCCAAAGCCGGGGGATGAACTCGGCCGCCGCCTCGAAGAACTCCTCGGGAGTCGTCTCCGGAATGAACTGCCTGATTAGCTGGCTGGCCAGGTCTTGGAGGATGCCGGTCGGTTCTCCGTCCGTGTCCTTGAGGATCGCTCCTCCTTCAGGTGCAACCGTGTCGCGATCAACACCCGCCACTTCCAGTGCTTTTGAGTTCACCCAGATGGCATGACCGCACTTGCTCGTAAGGCAAATCGGTATATTAGGGGCAATCGCATCCAGCATCTGTTTCGTGGGAAACTCGCCCCAAAGGCTCTTATCCCAACCTCGCCCGATCAGCCATGATCCTGGCTTTATCTTCGGCACCGCGCTTTTCACTTTTTGCAGTGCCCCTTCTATCGTCGGTATGCCCGCGAGGTCAAGCCTCTTCAAGCTCATGGCATGCATGAGGAAATGCATGTGAGAGTCATGGAATCCCGGGAACACCGACCTTCCCTTCAGGTCCACATCGCGGTACTTGTGAGGCAGGTACTTCCGGACCTCTGCCTCGGTTCCCGCTGCAACTACTCTGTCGCCCACCACGAGAAGCGCCTCAACAGTGCCTTTGTAGGACACAGTGTGTATCTTGCCACCGTGCAGGAATATCGCCACTGATCGGGTCACCCCCAAAATCACCGAGTTCCAAACTCTGCCTATCGCCTATCTCTCTCGTATATCTTCCTTATCCCTTCCGCCAGCACCTGCCGGCGAGCAGGGTCGGCCTTCAGTTCGGCCACAACCTTGTCGGCCGCTTCTTCCACTCCAATACCTTTGCGGAAGCAGTCCTGTGCGAGGACCAAGAACGCCTCCAGCCAGTCTCTCTGCCGGACCAGGATCTCTTTCCCTCCGACCGGTCCGTGGCCGGGGATGACTACCTCTGGCCCCATGGCGTGTAGCCTTGTCAGGACTTCCAGCCATTTGGGGACATCCGCATCGCCTACATATGGCGTCCTCCCGTTGAACACATTGTCTCCCGTAAGGAGCACTCCGTGTTCGGGGATGAAAACCGAAAGCTCGCCGGGAGAGTGGCCTCCATCGGACCAGAGCACCAATGTCATGTCTCCAATGTGGATTGACATCTCTCCCGTGAACGTCTCCGTGGGGGGAGTCAAGACAAACCCCTCGGGCAGTCGTTCGGAAGAGATCTCCTGTATGCACCGTCTGGCAGCCGCCGTGGATATTATCGGGCAGCTGAAGAACTGATTGCCTACAATATGATCGAAGTGCTCGTGGGTGAGGATCACCGCCAGGATAGGTCGCCCGCCGGAAGCCTCTACGGCCATATCCTTCAAAGCCTTCCCATCCTCGAGCGTAACGTGCGTATCAACGACAACCGTCCCGCGCTTGCCCGTGATAACGGTAGCGTTGACCCTGGATCCACCGTCCCCGTAAACCTTCACGAAATCTGGCATCCTCACAATTCCATCCCCCTCTCTCACAGGAAAATTCCTTGAGCTGAGGTGACAATCCTCTAGCCGCTGCGCCACCGAACCGACGCCGGCTGGCGGCGGAGGCTCCACCGCTTGGTGCCGGTTGGACCACTGGGACCCAGTTGGCGCCTGAGGCTCCACCACTGGGACCCGGTTGGCGGCTAAAGCTCCACCGCCGGGAATCGATTGGCGATCGCGTCTCCGCCGCCGGGAACGGTGGAGACAATCCGCGCTCCCACAACCCCCCTGCAGGAACCTTACCCTGCCGGAGTAGAAGTATCGCTTGGTTCACCTATTGCCTTGACTATCTCACTCGAGTATTTGGGAGGAGGTCTCCAGATGGCCAACGCGTCCATCAAGGTCGAAAGACCGGCCAATGAACCGGTCTTAGCGTACGCCCCGGGAACCCCCGAAAGGGAAGCAGTCAAGTCGGTCCTCAAGAGCATGTCCGAGTCGACCATAGAGATACCGCTTATAATCGGCGGCAAGGAAGTGCGGACCGGAAGGACCGCCAAGTGCGTTATGCCCCACAAGCACCATCACGTACTGGCGACTTACCACCTTGCAGGTGAAGAGGAAGTCCGTGCGGCCATTCAGGCCGCGCTGAAGGCGAAGGAAGAGTGGGAAAACACTCCGTGGGAACACCGGATGTTTGTGTTTAGAAAGGCATCCGAGCTCCTCTCCGGACCCTGGCGCGCGACTCTAAACGCCGCCACCATGCTGGGCCAGAGCAAGACCGTATACCAGGCAGAAATAGACTCCGCATGCGAGCTTAGCGACTTCTTCCGGTTCAACTGCTACTACGCTTCGGAGATCTACGCCGAGCAACCATCCTCCACCCGCGATGCATACAACCGCAATGAATACCGCCCGCTGGAAGGTTTCATATTTGCGGTTACGCCCTTCAACTTCACTGCGATTGCAGGAAACCTGGCGTCGGCTCCTGCCCTCATGGGGAACACGGTCGTGTGGAAGCCTGCTTCGTCGGCCGTGTATTCCGCCTATCATCTGATGCAGCTGTACAAGGCGGCAGGTCTCCCCGACGGGGTCATCAACTTCATCCCCGGGCCGGGCAAACTAGTCGGCGATGTTGTCATGGCCAGCCCCGATCTTGCCGGCGTACACTTCACCGGATCGACCGAGACGTTCCAGACTCTCTGGACGACCGTAGGCGCAAACATCAGGAACTACAAGAGCTATCCGCGACTCGTCGGCGAGACAGGAGGCAAAGACTTCGTCTTCGCTCACCCCTCCGCCGACGTTCCGTCTCTGGCCACGGCGCTTGTCCGCGGGGCCTTCGAATATCAGGGTCAGAAGTGCTCGGCGGCGTCTCGGGCGTACATCCCCGCCAGCCTGTGGCCCAGGCTCAAGTCTCTCATGCTGGAGATGATCTCGGAGATAAAGGTCGGTGACATAAGAGACTTCACCAACTTCATGAGCGCGGTTATCGACAAGGCCGCCTTCCAGAACATAAAGGGGTACCTGGACTACGCCAGGGCCGCTTCGGACGCAGAGATCATCTGCGGAGGCACGGCTGACGATTCCGAAGGGTACTTCGTGCATCCGACAGTCATCTTGACCAAGAATCCGCACTTCAAGACCATGGAAGAAGAAATCTTCGGCCCCGTCCTCACGGTGTATGTCTACGAAGACAAGGACCTTGACGAGGCTCTCCGCCTGTGCGAATCGACCTCGCCCTATGGCCTCACCGGATCCATTTTCGCCCAGGACCGCCACGCCATCGTGAAGATGGAGCGGGCCCTCAGGCACGCGGCAGGCAACTTCTACATCAACGACAAACCGACCGGCGCGGTAGTAGGACAGCAGCCCTTCGGAGGGTCCAGGGCTTCCGGTACAAATGACAAAGCGGGAAGCAAGCTCAACCTCCTGCGCTGGGTCAGCCCGCGGACCATAAAGGAAACGTTCAACCCGCCGGTTGACTACCGCTACCCGCATATGCTTGAGGCGTAGGTTCAGGTAGAAAGCTGAGGACTAAGGAGAGAAGCCGGACACCGCCATACCGCAGGGTGCCCGGCTTCTTTGTCGTTCGAGCGTCCCTAGAAGCAAGTGAAGCACATGAAACCCAAGACCAACAGGATCAGTATCAGAAAGAGGATGAAGGCCCCGCCGGAGGAGCTTCCACCTCCACAACCACCACCAAACCCGGCCATCCGAGCGACCTCCTTTCGCACGCTCATATGTGTTGGATCCGCGCCTACGCATGACGAACCATATTATGTTAACCCGCTCAAGGAGGTGACTGCTGTGGCCAAAAGCAAAGCCCTACGGAACTAACTCAGCGCAGGTGGTATCTCACACTCACATCTCACCGCCGGAGCGTTCTCCAGGTTTGGTGCGCGCCGACAGTCCGGAACCGTGCCGGGTCTTTCCCCTGCTGGGACGCCCGTCGTATCCAATTGGAGCCTCCAGCGGAATATGCTTGAACTCGGCTACGAGCTGGGATGGCCTTATGGCCAGCGGCTCATTCAGCCGCTTCCAAGAATACTCGACGTACCGGTCGACCACGTCGTAGCCTATGGCGTTTCTACCGAGCGCAAAAGCCACCTTTGTGGTCTGGCCAGACCCGAGAAATGGATCAAGCACGGTATCCCCGGGATATGTATACAGCTGCACGAGCCGGTAAGGGATCTCCTCCGGAAACGGGCACGGGTGGTCGATCGTCCTCGGCGGGACGGGGGCTATATGCCAAACGTTGTTGGCGATCTCTTTGGTAAAGAGGGCACCCACTTCGTACCTTGCGCTTTCCTTATGCTCGCGCCCGACAGCGCGGAAAATGGGGTCTCCGGGCTTTCGGAAAATGAGGATATACTCTGTCATTATGTTCGGATGGTAGTAGCCCGGGTACGGGTATTGTATGAACACCCCTGCGCGCTTCACTCCCGCCGTGGACTTGTGCCAGACAATGTCCTGGTGAAACAACCATCCCACCCGCTTCAGCCTCGACACCAGGTCAAAGGGAACCGGATACGCCACGCCGTCGAGGAGGACCGTCCCGACAACCACGGCAAGGTACCCGCCTGGCCTCGTCTTCTCCAGGGTGCTCGCGAAGATCTTGGAAACCCAGTCCAAGTAGGACTCATAGTCCCCAAATCCTTTGGAGTACCTGCGTGTTCGATATGACTCGGTGGGGTCTTCAGCATGCCTGTCGTAATCGATGGCGTTCCAATAGGGAGGCGATGTGATGGTGAGAGTGACGCTTTCGGGCGGGACTTCGTCCATTGATTCGCTGCTCTTCACGTACAATCTTGCGGTAACCGGCATACCACCCGAAGCTTGTACGGTTTGCTGAGCGGTGTACGTCTTGAGAGGAACCGCCCGGGCCGAAAGAGCCTCCTGGGCTATTTGATCAGGTTGATTTGCCTGGGCTATTTCAGGGTTGGGCGGGTCCGGAAAGGTCACATTCCTCATCCTTTCTCCCATCTCACATCTCACTCAGCAACTCCGAGCCTCCACTTAGAGCAATGCAGCCATAGACCTAAGTACAAAACTCCGCAAATTGCTCCACAGATTGCCCCACAGAATGCTTCTCCGTGGAAACATGGCATCCTGCCTTAGGCCCGGCCTATTGCCCGGAGCGGTCCGGATTTCTTCCCACGTCTCGCGCACGAACTGGGTGCTCATCCCCTGGCCCTCTGGCGCAGCCGACCCTCTAGCGCGACTAGTCTTCTAGCGCGGC
>DGDN01000016.1:2203-6731 GCA_002385465.1 Candidatus Fermentithermobacillaceae bacterium UBA3951 | reverse complement strand
CTTCTAGCGCGGCCGGCCCGCGCTCCGATTTCATGAGTATTCTCACTCCATTGAGCCGGACTACATAAGATGTTTACCAGAACGGAGAAACGGAGGGACGATACCATGCCAAACACCGAAAAGCCGAAAGCCCTGCAACTGCCAGGCACTCTGATGGAAAGGCTGTCCTTGGCGCTTGGTCAGACGGTTACCGTATACCTCATGAACGTGCACGCCGCGCCAATTGTCGGTGCCGGACCGTGCCCGCCGTACGAGCCTCTGCCGCCGCCACCGACACCTCCTCCCACTCCGGGACTGCCTAGCCCAGGAACAGGCACCGGGCCTGGATTCGCCGGACCGCCGCTCACTCCCGGTATTCCTCCCGGAGGCGGCCACGTTGGTCCACTTCCGCCCCTGTCTTGGGAATGCCCTCCCGGAAAGCCTCCCGCCCATCCGATGGGCACCGCGACCGTAACAGGGACGCTGGCTTTCGCAGGCCTGGACTACCTGGTTATCAGGATCCCCGTGAACCAGATCTGTACAGACATCCTTATACCCTACAACGCGATCGGGATGATCGTCTTCCATCCTGTAAGGTAGCGGGCTAACCGGCAGGCTGACGACAGTCTCTCAGGCTCAAAGAGCCCGGGCTGGCGACAGCCTTTCGTTGCCCATCATATTGCCTTACTGGTTTCGCCCGAGCCGACCCTCAAGGCCCGCAGTGCGCTACACCTCAAGCGCTGCTCATGAGGAGGATCTTCCGGACCCCCGTTGAATTCAGGCTAAAGATGCAGAATGCGGGGGGATGCTTTATGCTCATGGAAACCACCGGGCAATATCCTGACGATAAGGTGGAACTGTACGCCCTTCTCAAGAAAGAGCTGGAGGCGCTCGTGGAGGGAGTGAAGCACCCCATACCAAACTTGGCCAACGCTTCGGCACTGCTATGGCATGCTCTCAAGGATATAAACTGGGTCGGCTTCTACCTCATGCACGACGGACAGCTGCTCCTCGGGCCCTTCCAAGGCAAACCTGCCTGCATATATATACCTGTCGGAAAGGGCGTGTGCGGTACGGCTGTCGCCGAAAACCGGACCGTGCGCGTGCCTAATGTACACGAATTCCCCGGACACATTGCCTGCGACTCCGCATCCAATTCAGAGATTGTGGTCCCCATCCGCCATGAGGGGGAAGTGGTCGGCGTCCTCGACATCGACAGCCCGCTCCTTGACCGGTTTGACGACCAAGACCAAGAGGGACTTGAGGGATTGGTGAGAGTCCTGGAGCGCGCTTGCGAGTGGAAGCCCAGTCCGCTCTAAGACCGGCAACTAGAGGCTCACCAGAGGTGTTTGGCCAGGTCTACGCGTCCATTTGCTTTGAACGACACTCCTTCGGCCTCCAGAAGAGCCCTCTGTTCAGGCCAGCATGGGGCGGTGCGGCCTTGGGCATTCACCACACGATGACACGGGAGCCCGGGAGGCGCCACACTCATCGCCCATCCAACCATGCGGGCAGCGCCGTAATACCCGGCCATCTGGGCAATGCGCCCGTAGGTAGTGACCATGCCCGGAGGGATCTGCCTGACGATTTCGTATATGTCGGCGAGCATCCTCTCCCGGCTGTCCTCTCTCGCCGGGCCTGTCCCTCTTGATGGGAAATCGATATGCCAAGTACGCGTGTGTCTTGTAGCCATAGGTCTAAAGTCCTAGATGCGCAATATCCACCGGAAGCGCGCTAAGCGCCTTATCGACGAACTCGCGGTGCCTCTCTCGCATGATATTTTCCTTCTCCGCCTCAAGTCCCCAGCAGGCGAACTCAGACGGCGCCAGTCGAATAGCTGCGTAGAGGTCCCAGTACGGTAGGTCGGCAAAGTCGACCTCGGGCATTTGTTCCAGATAGTGCCGGGTGAATTCTTCCATACCGGCAGGCCCGAACGCCCAGAGTATCTCCAACCTTGCGTTTGATACATCCACAAGAGGGTCCCCGACTGCGGCGTCCTCCCAATCAATGACTGCCGCGAGACAACCGTCTTTCCACAGGACGTTCCCGGGCCAATAATCTCCGTGGATAAGCACCGGCGGATTCCGCCGCGGAAGTGGCATCACAGACCTCAGGAGCTCACGGACTCTTTCCTCACTTGCGGGACGCTCCGTGACATTCTTCTCCCGAGACCCTGATTCAGAGCAAGCCTCACAATACCCCAGTTTAGACAAGCATAGCTGTTCCACCGGCGGCAGCATCGATACGATGCTCGCCGTTCCAGAGATCTTGTGGATTTTGGCGAGGTGAGCGGCCAGCTGGCGGATCCCGCCCTCGACATTCTGAGGATCAAGCTCGGTGCTTCCCTCGATATACTCCAAGACCAAGAAAGGGACATCGAAGATCCTGCCGCTATCATCGAATAGGAGCGGCTTGGGGACGGCCAGCCTGTTTCGGTGCAGGCCCAAATGCAGTTCAAACTGGTCGCGGGCTATGTCCGGGTTGCGTTTCCGGTCGGCCGCCCCATACCGCCTGACAACTGCCCTAACGACCCGTCCGCCGGAGAGGCCGGCCTCGATGGCGGTTACCTGGGCCGACAAACCACCTTCCAGGTCCGAGCATCTAACGAACTCTGCGCCGGGCCAGATCTTCGAAGATATCTGCCTGTATGGCAGGGTTGGATTGACTGCCAAAGGTCAACCCCCTTGTATAAGAGGATCATTCTACAATGCCACCTTATTGCACCTTCACCAAGTGGGAATGACCGGTGAACGCATGATATATGAGAATACGGGACAGCGGTGAAGTTTTCCTCGCCTCGAAGTCGCAGGAGCACCTTTGCATGACCTCGATCCTGGTTTTCTCATCCAGCATGGAATCCATGCGTTCCATGGCGCTCCTGACCCACGTAGCTTTCTTCTGGGGCCCAGAAGCCGATGTCAGTGATTCGCTACCTTCCATAATCGCCGCGCGTATCGCATCGTCCACGGAAAGCTCAAAGCTTCTGTTCAGTTTCTCTATCCAGCTCAGTCTTCCCATAGACGCCCCTCCATTCACCAAACATTAGTTCTACACGACAAGTCCAAACACCTCCTTTACCGTGGGAATTTTCCAATAACGGCGCCACCGTAGCGCTCACCTTAACAAAATCCTAAGAAAGCCCTTCACTCCTCATAATCTCGCCCTGGCAGACTGGTTGTGGCGCCGATCGTGTGAGAACCCGGTCACGGCCCGCACGGTAGGAGTTGCCGGGTTCACTCCCGGCGCCGTGAGTGTAGTACACGTTCAAGGAGGTCCGGTTATGGCCATTCTTACAGCGACAAAGCTCTCTCGTGTGTACGGCGAGAAGACCACTGTCCCGACTTGGGCGCTGCGCGAAGCCAGTCTCACCGTCAATGAAGGCGAGTTCATAGGAGTCATGGGACCGTCAGGAAGCGGAAAGACGACTCTCCTCAACCTGCTTGCGGCCATTGACACCCCGTCGTCGGGCACCGTTCAGATAGAGGGCGTGGACATCTCGAGGCTCAGCGACCGGGAGCTGGCCATCTTCAGGAGGCGCAAGCTGGGCTTCGTGTTCCAGGACTACAACCTCTTGCATACGCTCTCGATCCGGGAGAACATCGTACTCCCATTGGTGCTGGACGGGGTGAGCCCCGCAGCCATCCAGAGCAGGCTCTCAGAAGTGGCCCACCAACTGGGGATCCAGTACATCTTGGACAAGAGAGTCTACCAGGTTTCCGGCGGAGAACAGCAGCGCGCGGCAATCGCCAGGGCCATCATCCACCGTCCCGCGCTCATACTTGCAGACGAACCCACCGGAAACCTCGACTCCAAGTCGTCGGCCGGCGTGATGAAAGCACTCAGCGACCTAAGCGCAAAGTGGGGTGCCACGATCCTCATGGTCACCCACGACGCGTTCGCCGCGAGTTTCTGCGAGCGGATCCTTTTCATAAGAGACGGGCGTATCCGCTCTCAGATCCACCGGCTAGGCAGCAGGGAGTCTTTCTACGAGGACATCCTAAGCAGCCTCCGGGCCCAGGGGGGTGACGGCCTTGACGCTTCGCAGGATAAGCATCAGTAATGTCAAAGGGATGGGGCGCAAGTACGCCGCGTTTTTCGCGAGCAGCGTCTTGGCGGTTCTTGTCTTCTACCTGCTCGCGTCGTTCGTGATGCACCCCGATGTCGTGAACGGATACGTCTCTCAAGCAGAGCGTGTGCGGCGGGGACTCGTCGTCTCCCAGTACATCATTGTGTTCTTCACATTCTTCTTTGTGCTGTACTCCAGTTCGGCGTTTATCCGGGCGAGGAAGAAAGAGTTCGGGCTGCTCGCCTTGCTGGGCGCGACCAAAGGACAGATGAGCAGGATAATCGTGACCGAACACATCCTCTTAGGGCTCTCCGGGATTGCCGTAGGGCTGGGACTCGGAATACCCCTTTCGAAGCTCATGCTGGGCGCCATGTCGAGGATGCTCGGGGTAACATCGCCCATCCGTTTCATGGTCGTCATACCGGCGGTCCTCTGGACCTCGGGGCTCTTCTTCGTCCTCTTCGTGGTGATAGGGACCATCAC
>DGDN01000016.1:0-1989 GCA_002385465.1 Candidatus Fermentithermobacillaceae bacterium UBA3951 | reverse complement strand
AAGGTCTTTCCGCGGTATTCGAGGTTGGTGGCCCTTCTCTCGATGCTGCTCATCGGTGGCGGCTACGGGGTGGCGTGGTTTGTGGATGGCCGGACGCTCGTCCCGGCAATGCTCCCTGTCACGGCCGTGGTGTCGCTGGGGACTTTCCTCTTCTTCGCCCAAGCCAGCGTAGGGATCCTCATGTCCCTGCAGAAGAAGGCGTCCTTCCTCTACAAGGACCTGAACCTCCTCACCCTCGGCGACCTCATATTCAGGATGAAGGAAAACGCCAGGGTGCTGGCTGCAGTCGCCGTGCTTAGCGCTTGCGTGATCACCGCCACCGGGACGATATACACTGCCGAGGCAACCTTCCTGAAAGACATCGTGATGACGCACCGCCATGCGCTGACGTTTGCGGTGAGGGGAGAAACCGGCGCCGGGGAAGTGGCCTCTCGGGTCAGGGAGATCCTCGGCGAAGACTCCGTTAAGATCACGGAGGAAGTCGTGCTCCACGGGCTGTTGGTATCTTCTCAAATGAGTGACGGAACTCTCCTCATATCCGAAAGCGCGTTCAACGACTGGGTTGAGTCCTCAAGGGCACCCGTAGAGAGACTGTACCTGGACGGGGACGAGGCGGCACACCTGCTCACGTTTGGAGGTCAGAGAGGAGCCGACACATTCCCCGTGGAGATCACCTACGGTAGCGTGGCGCGGACCCTGAACTGCAGGTCCCTGGTGTTTTCCACGGTAAACTACCTCGTGCCGGTCAACCTTTTCTTGGTGGTGGATGACGCGTTGTACGGTTCCTTGGCCAAGGGCGCTCCGGATACGGACCTAGTCGTCTTCGCCAGCTACGAGTTTGCGAACTGGCGCGATTCCTTAGGCGCCACCAAGCGGATACTGGCGTTCCTCGAAGGGAAAGACCTTATGGACTACAGGTCCAGAGTAGAGCCCTACGAACACAGAAAGCAGATGTCGGCGCTCACGGCCATGATCGGTCTCTTCGTAACGGTGCTTTTCTTCATCGCTTCGGGAAGCATGCTGTATTTCCGGCTGTTCAGCGAAGTTGAGGAAGACAGGGAGAAGTACGGCATTATGGAGAAGCTGGGCGTATCGCGGCACGAAATCGGGACCGTCATCAGCAGGCAGCTGCTCGTGTTCTTCTTCGCGCCCATCGTAGTGGGGTCGTTCCACTGCGGTTTCGCGATGAAGTCCCTGTCTAATGTGCTGAGCGAGATGGACTGGCCGTTCTTGGGCGTGTTCCGGTACGCGCTGGCAGCGATCGCAGGCTTTTCCCTGATTCAGGTGTTCTATTTCCTTGTGGCCCGCCGGGCGTATATAAGAGAGGTGTTCCGGGGCTCGACCGCCTGAATTGCCGCCGACAGACGGGTGAGGGCCCATCCCTCACTCCGGTCGCGGACCATGCGGAAAGCTGCCCGCCAGGGAGCGATGCGCAAGGAACACCAAGGATCTAAAGTACTGGAGTGATTGAGGTGGACCAGACCACAATCTTGGTTGTCGACGACGAGAAAGAAATAGCGGATCTCGTGGAGATCTACTTCTCCAACGAGGGATACCGTGTCCTCAAAGCATCCGACGCTGCCGAAGCCGAGAAACTTCTCTCCGAGAACACGGTCCACCTCATGATCCTTGACATCATGATGCCCGGCAAAGACGGCATGACCCTTTGCCGGGAGCTCCGCCGGTGCTCGGACATACCGGTCCTCATGCTCAGCGCGCGGTCCCAGGATATCGACAAGATCATGGGGCTCACCACCGGCGCCGACGACTACTTGACCAAACCGTTCAACCCCCTGGAGCTCATAGCGCGCGTAAAGGCACTGCTCAGAAGGTATCTCTATCTCAACCCTTCGAAGCAAGAGTCGCAAGACGGCTCGGTGATCTCAATTAGGGGGCTGCGGATAGACCGGAGCAGCCATACGGTTACCGTTTATGGACGCGAGGTGGCCCTCACGCCCACGGAGTTCGAGATCTTTCTTATACACATCT
>DGDN01000104.1:3205-14512 GCA_002385465.1 Candidatus Fermentithermobacillaceae bacterium UBA3951 | reverse complement strand
CGCGCGGCCAGGAACGTTAACGGGAAGGTCATAATGTACGCAGATTCCATTACAGGGTCAATGCGTAGGGCCATTGAAGAAACCAACCGTAGACGCAAGAAGCAAGAGGAGTACAATAAGAAACACGGCATAACGCCCGCCACGGTTGAGAAGGCCGTGCGCGACGTCATCCAGTCACAGCGGCCGGTAGAGTCGCAAGAGACGTATTACTGGGCTGACACAGACCTCAAAGATGTCCCCAAACGCGCCATACCCAATCTCATCGAAAGGCTTAGGAAAGAGATGAAGGAGGCTTCCAGAGACCTGGAGTTCGAACGGGCGGCGCTCCTCAGGGACATGATATTCGAGTTGGAGGGTAGACTCGCCAAGAGAGATATGCGAGGCCAGACCTATGACAAAAGATAAGATAGTCCTGAGAGGCGCAAGGCAGCATAACCTAAAGGGCGTGGACCTTGAGATACCCCGAAACAAGCTGACCGTGATCACTGGGCTTTCGGGTTCGGGGAAAAGCTCCTTGGCATTCGATACCATATACGCAGAGGGCCAGCGGCGCTACGTCGAGTCCCTTTCGGCCTACGCAAGACAGTTCTTGGGCCTTATGGATAAGCCCGATGTCGATTACATCGAAGGGCTTTCGCCTGCGATCTCCATCGACCAGAAGGCCGGCGCCCGTAACCCGAGGTCGACGGTGGCAACGGTCACCGAGATATACGACTACCTGAGGCTCCTCTATGCAAGAGTCGGACACCCTCACTGTCCCCAGTGCGGGAAACCCATCTCCAAACAGACCGTTGACCAGATAGCCGACCAGATTGAAGGCCTCCCCGAGGGTACCAGGTTTTCGATCATGGCTCCCATAATCCGGGGCCGTAAGGGCGAGCACGAGAAAGTTTTCGAGGAGATCCAGCGTGCCGGCTATCTCAGAGTGCGAGTTGACGGTACCGTCGGAGAGGTCGGCGAGTTCGTCGGGCGGCGCCTGGATAAGAACAAGAAGCATACCATTGAGGTGGTCATAGACAGGTTGGTGAGGCGGGAAGGCATAAGGCCGCGTCTCATCGATTCACTGGAGACCGCCATCGGCCTCTCGGGCAACCTGGTGGTGGTGGAGGTCCAGGGATCGGGCGATCTTATTTTCTCCCAGGCCCTCGCGTGTCCCGACTGCGGCATCAATCTTCCTGAACTTGAGCCGAGGCTGTTTTCGTTCAACAATCCGTTCGGAGCCTGCCCTGCATGTCACGGTTTGGGCGTGAATATGGAACTGGAACCGGACCTCATTATCCCCGACAAACGCAAGTCCGTGAGCGACGGAGCCGTTGTACCCTGGAACGGCACACCCGACGGCTACTACATGCAGCTCCTTGATGCCGTGTGCAAGCACTTCGGGATCCCGACGGAAGCGCCTTTTGACAGCCTGACCGAGGATCAGGTCAACATAATTCTCTACGGCAGCGGCACAGAACGCATACACTTCCACTACGAGAACCAGTATGGAAGGACCAGTGACCGGCGCGTCACGTTTGAGGGGGTTATTCCCAACCTTGAGCGCCGGTACAAGTCGGCGTCGAGCGATGCCGTCCGCCAGTGGATCGAGGAATTCATGGCTACCAGGCCGTGCCCGGTGTGTCGGGGGACGCGTCTCAAAGCCGAGGCGCTTGCAGTAACGGTCGGAGGCAAGAACATCAGTGAGCTAACGTCTCTATCGGTGCAAGGGGCCCTCAAGTTCCTGGATACCGTCACTTTCACCGAGCGAGAGATGCTTATTGCCAACCAGGTGATGAAACAGCTCAAAGCAAGGCTCCGGTTTCTCATGGATGTTGGGCTGGGCTACCTCACTTTATCGCGACACGCAGGCACTCTGGCGGGCGGTGAAGCGCAGCGCATTAGGCTCGCGACCCAGATAGGGTCCGGGTTGGTGGGAGTCCTCTACGTGCTCGACGAACCCAGCATAGGCCTTCATCCACGGGATAACGAAAGGCTCCTCAATACCCTTATCCACCTTCGAGATCTGGGCAACACGCTGATAGTCGTGGAGCACGACGAAGATACCATAAGGACGGCAGATCACATAGTCGACGTGGGCCCGGGCGCGGGAGAGCACGGGGGAACTATTGTGGTTTCAGGCTCCCTGGAAGACGTCCTCGCTTGCGAGAATTCCATCACGGGCCAGTACCTATCCGGCAAGAGGACTATCCCCGTACCTTCCCGGCGAAGTCCGAACGGGAAATACCTGAAGATCAAGGGCGCCAGAGAGCACAACCTGAAGAACATCGACGTGGACATCCCCCTTGGCGTCTTCACGTGCGTGACGGGTGTTTCAGGGTCGGGAAAGAGCACCCTTGTGAATGATATCCTCTACCGGAAGCTTGCCGCCGTCCTGAACGGCGCCCGGACGAAACCGGGCGACCATGACGAGATAACAGGCCTTGAGCATCTTGATAAGGTGATCAACATCGACCAGTCACCCATAGGACGCACTCCCAGGTCTAACCCTGCTACTTACACAGGTGTGTTTACCGATATCCGGAACATCTTCGCCATGACGCCCGACGCCAGGGTCCGCGGGTACAAGCCCGGACGGTTCAGCTTCAACGTGAGGGGCGGGAGATGCGAGTCTTGTAAGGGTGACGGCATCATACGCATTGAAATGCAGTTTCTCCCCGACGTCTACGTGCCTTGCGAGGTGTGTGGCGGCAAGAGGTACAACAGCCAGACCCTTGAGGTAAAATATCGGGGCAAGAACATATCCGACGTGCTGAATATGACCGTTGAAGAGGCTTTGGAGTTTTTCAAAGACACGCCGTCCATAAGAAGGCGCCTTTCGACCATCGCCGATGTGGGCCTCGGATATATCCGTCTGGGGCAACCGGCCACCACTCTCTCGGGAGGCGAAGCCCAGCGGGTCAAGCTGGCGACAGAGCTTTCCCGCAGGGGAAATGAGCGGACGATGTACATCCTCGACGAACCTACAACCGGGCTTCACTTCGAGGATACCCGCAGGCTTCTCAACGTCCTCCAGCGGCTTGTTGATGCGGGTAGTACGGTCGTCGTCATCGAGCATAACCCCGACGTGGTAAAGAGCGCCGACTATATAATCGACTTGGGCCCGGAGGGCGGCGAAGAGGGGGGGACGGTGGTAGCCACCGGGACTCCCGAGGAAATCGCGGACAACAAACGGTCATATACAGGGCGGTTCTTGCGAAAGTTCCTGTGGCCTTCATCGGGCGATGGGAAACCTGCCGCCGAAACCCGGACAGCCGGAGGCAACTGAAGTTGGAAAGACCCTTTTCTCACGAACCGGAGGCCTGGGTAGGGCTGGTCGGCGACCGGCATGAACTGGCCGAGAAAATAAGGGAGTGCCCCGAGTCGCCCGGAGTGTACGCATTCCGGGGGATCGACGGCAAAGTCCTTTACGTGGGAAAGGCCAAGAACCTGAGAAACAGGCTGAGGTCTTACTTTGCGTCCGACCTTACGCCAAAGACCGAGGCGCTCATGTCCAAGGTCGCGCGTCTTGAGACCATCATCGTGGGCTCAGAGGCCGAGGCGCTGCTCCTCGAACTCAACCTCATCAAGAAGCACAGGCCCGAGTACAATATCCGACTCCGGGACGACAAGCATTATCCCTATATCCGGGTGGGCGTCATGGACCCATGGCCGAGGGTCACTCTGGTCCGGAGGAGACAGAGGGATGGGGCCAGGTACTTCGGCCCCTACGCCAGGGCCCAGTCTGCGAGGGAGACCCTTGCCGTGCTGAGGCGCATTTTTCCTTACCGCACGTGCACCGATCCGGCCTTGGCCCAGGCGACGCGGCCGTGTCTCGACTACCATATCGGCAGGTGTATGGGGCCGTGTACCGGCGACTTGGACAGTGCAGCCTACAAGTCAATGATCGACGAGGTCGTCAAATTCCTGGAGGGCCGACACGGCGAGGTCAAGTCGAGGCTAGAGCGCCGTATGAGGGATTACGCGGAAGCGATGGAGTTTGAGAAGGCGGCAAGGGTCCGCGACCAGATAAGGGCCCTGGAAGACGTGACGCGAAAGCAGCTTATCAGCGTGCCCGACTGGAAGGACAGGGATTTGATCGGACTCGCGAGGTCCCGCGACACGGCCTTCGTCGCTCTCTTGACTGTGAGAGAAGGGAAGCTGGTCGGCAAGGAAGGATTTGTGCTTCAGGGCGCCGCGGAGGAAAGCGACGCCCAGGTGCTCGAAGCCTTCATTGTCCAGTACTATTCCTCGTCAAAGGTCTTCCCCCACGAGATACTCGTGCCTGTAGAGATCCCTTCATCTAAGGACCTTGAAGCGTTCTTGAAGAACGAGCGGCGGGCGCAAGGCGGAGGGGAGCGCGCAACGCGCATAAGGACGCCCAAGCGCGGAAGGCTCAAAGAACTGGTCATTATGGCCATGGACAACGCCAGAAACATGATGGAAGGAGAGGTGCCGAGGGAGGAGCGCGAATACGCCGCGAACAGGAAGGCCATGGAGGACCTAAGGGACTTCCTCGGCCTGGAAAGGCTTCCAAGGCGGATCGAGGGTTATGACATATCGAACTTGACGGGCAAGCAGGCAGTGGCGTCGATGGTGGTCATTACCGATGGAAAGCCCGACAAGTCGCAGTACAGGAAGTTCCGGATGAAGATAGAAGGCAAGCCCAACGACTTTGCCATGATGCAGGAGGCCTTGTGGCGCCGGTTTAGGAAGGGATTGGCGGAGAGGGAGGAGGCCAAGAAGTCCGGGAAGCCCGGCAAGTTCGCGGTTTTCCCCGACCTCATAATGGTCGACGGGGGCAAGGGCCAGGTAAGCGCCGCCCAAGAAGTATTGGAGGAGCTGGGCCTCGACATACCGCTGGTCGGGCTTGCCAAGCGAAATGAGGAGCTTTTTCTCCCCGGAAGGTCTGAACCCGTTGAGCTTCCGCGCGATTCCGGCGGGCTCTTTCTAGTCATGCGGCTCAGAGATGAAGCCCACAGGTTTGCCGTCTCATATCACAGGGCTTTGCGCGGCAAGGAGGCGACTCAGTCGGTCCTTGAAAAGATCCCGGGAGTCGGCCCAAAGAGGGCGAGGGAGCTGCTCAGGGCTTTTGGAGACGTCGAGGCTATCCGCCAAAAGAGCCCCGGTGAGATCGCCGGAGTGAAAGGCATCGGTCCCCAATTGGCGACGACAATCCTGGAAGCACTGAGGCCCGCTGCGTCTATGGGCAACTCCCACTTTTCCCAAGGCTCAACGTCGGTTCTAGAATCTCTCAAGCGCGCAGGTGGCACCAGACTACGTGACCCGGATCTCCTTTGACTCCTACCGGCCTGGGCTCCATCTCAACGCAAACGTCCATCTTATGGGGACACCTTGTCTGAAACCGGCAGCCTGGAGGTGGATCTACTGCCGACGGGACCGTGCCCTGAAGACGGATCCTTGCGCTCTTGGTTTTCCCCAGCCGCGGAATGGCGGAAAGAAGCGCCTGGGTGTAAGGGTGAGCCGGGTTTTCGAATAGGCTTTCGGTGCGTCCCGTCTCAACGATTTTCCCCAAGTACATTACGGCAACCCTGTGGCTCATATGGTGCACGACGGCCAGGTCGTGGGATATGAGTAGGAAAGAAACGCCCGTTTCCTCCTGGAGCCCTTCGAGAAGGTTAAGTATCTGGGCCTGTACCGATACGTCAAGGGCCGATACGGGTTCGTCGGCGACTATAAAGCGGGGGCGCATAGCCAAGGCGCGCGCCACTCCTATCCGCTGCCTCTGTCCGCCGCTGAACTGGCGGGGGTACTGGTCAAGGTGAAGGGCCGTGAGACCCACCCTTTCAAGCAACCTCACCGACTCGCTCTCCCTGTCCTCGAGAGGCACGCCCCGTTTCTCCAGGCAGAACCCGAGTATCTGCCGGACGGTGTGGCGCGGGTTCAGCGAAGCGTATGGGTTCTGGAATATCATCTGACCTCCCGGCTCGGCCCGCCCCTCGTATAGTACCTGGCCTGCCGTGGGGGGATACAGGCCTACTATGACGCGACCCAGGGTGCTCTTGCCGCAGCCTGACTCTCCCACAAGACCGAGGGTCTCGCCTTCGTGTATGAATAGGTCGACTCCATCGACGGCTTTGGTCGTACGTTCTCTCTGCCCGGCAAGCGTGCGGGCCAAGAACCCCGGTTTGGAAAAGAAGTAACGCCTTAGTCCCACCGTTTGGACCAAGGGGACATTGTCTCTCATGGACACGGCTGCCTCCACTACTCGTTCCCCCAATCCTGAGCTGCGGCCGTTTCGGCGTATTCGAGATAGCCGTATCTCTGGCACCTTACCAGCCTGCCGCCGGTATCCAAGAGGTCCTGGAGGGTCTTTTCGCAAACCGGCTCTCTCTTCGCACACCTTGGGTAAAACGCGCATCCTTCAAGGTTTTCCGATAGGTCGGCCACCTGTCCGGGTATGGGCGTGAGGGGCACGCCTTTTTGGAACCTGGGGATGCAACCGATTAGCCCTTGCGTGTAAGGGTGAAGGGGATTTGCAAGGACCTCCTCGACGCTTCCTTCTTCCACTATTTGACCGGCGTACATGACGGCTATGCGGTGGCAGAACTGAGATGCTACTGCGAGGTTGTGGGTGACGAGGGCAATCGCGGTTCCTCTTTCCCGGTTGATTTGCCTAAGAAGGTCCAGTATCTGTGCCTCAATAGTGACGTCCAACGCTGTGGTAGGTTCGTCGGCCAGGATAAGCTTGGGACGGCAGGAGAGGGCTATGGCGATCATCACCCGCTGCTGCATCCCGCCGCTTAATTGATGCGGGTAGTACCCGAGCACCGCTTCGGGCGAAGGTATGCCGACTTCCTGAAGAAGGCGCACCAGCAGGTCTTGGGTGCAAGGTAGCCCGTGGACCCTCAATGCTTCTCTCATCTGGGCGCCGATTTTGTGGGCCGGGTTAAGGGTAGACATGGGGTCTTGGAAAACCATGGCTACTGTGCTCCCCCGGAGGGAGCGAAGCTCCTTCTTGCTTAGCTTCAAGACGTCGAGGCCGTTTACCCGCACGTTTCCGCCAACCACCTTGCCGGGAAACGGGAGGAGCCCCATGACCGCAAGAAGAGTGGCACTCTTGCCGCATCCCGATTCTCCTACCAGCCCCAGGATCTCTCCTTCGCGGACCGAGAGGTCTACTCCCCTTACGGCCCGGACCGGGCCTCTGTCGGTCTGGTATGAGACTTCCAGTCCCTGTATTGACAGGACTTCGTTATTGCCGGCTGCCATACCGAGTGCCTCCTTTCAAGCGTTTAGAATGTCTGAAGGTCGGGGTCGAGCACTTCCCGCAGACCCTCTCCGACGAGGTTGACCGACAGGACGAGCGCGACCAGGACTAGACCGGGAAAGGTCGATAGCCACCACGCGTTCAGGATGAAGCGATACCCGTCTTGGATCATGGAACCCCAGGTCGGGATCCGGGGCGGGATACCGATTCCCAGAAAACTTAAAGAGGCTTCCATCACCATCATGGTGCCCATACGCAAGGTCCCGACCACCACGAGGGGGTTAACGATGTTGGGGAGTATCTCCGAGCCCATTATCTCGAAGTCCGAGCGTCCCAGGACTTTGGCCGCCTCCACGTATTCCTTGGTCTTTTCCGACAAGACTCCGGCTCTAGCTAGCCTGAAGAACTCAACCCATCCCTTGAAGCAAAGGGCCCATACCAGGTTCCAAAACCCGGGGCCCAGCATCGCCATGGCGCCTATTGCGAAAATGAGGTACGGGAATGCCAAAAGCACTTCAGTAAGCCTCGACATAAACGCGTCGAACCATCCGCCGTAGTAGCCGGCCAGAAGACCAAGGGCCCCTCCGGTGGCAACAGAAATAGTGACCGTGATGATACCCACCAAGATTGAGACCCTGGCGCCGTGAAGGACCCGCGAGAGGACATCGCGGCCTAAGTGGTCAGCGCCCAGTATGTACTTGCCGCCGGGCGGGCTGAACCGGTCGGACAGGTTCATTTCGTCGGGCGGATAGGGGGCGATTGCCTCGGCGAAGATCGCCGACAGGGCTATCACGCTCACGACTAAAGCCCCCAGGACGGCGGCCTTGTTGCGACGCAGGCGCTTTAGCGTGGTCTTTGCGTTTTCTGCCCATAGACTAAGCCGCAAGAGAAAGAGTTTTCTACGCACCCCGGCGCGCGCGCTTACGCCCCTTATCACGCCTTACACCTTCTCTCCGATAACTAGTTTTGGGTTGAGCCATGTGTAGAGGATGTCTGCAATGAGGTTGACTGCTACGAACGTGAAACCGTATACCATGACCGCCCCCTGCACCAACGAATAATCACGGCTGAAGATACCGTCTACCACCAGTCGCCCCATGCCGGGCCACCCGAAGATGGTTTCAACCACCATGTTCCCGCCCAAGAGGCTGCCGATCTCCAGGCCCGTAACCGTCACTGCAGGAATGAGAGCGTTCCTGAAGACGTGTTTCAAGATAACCGCCCACTCTGCGACCCCCTTAGCCCGGGCAAACGTGACGTAGTCCTTCCTCATCACTTCCAGCATGGACGAGCGGATTACCCTTGTGATGACCGCCGCAGGCGCCGCGCCCAGGGCGATGGAAGGCAGGACCAAGTGACGGATGGAGTCTTCTAGCGCCAGCACGTCCCCTGTGAGGATGGAGTCCAGCACGTAAAGACCGGTGACATGAGCCGGGACAAAACCGTATGTAGCCCTTCCCGAGGTCGGAAGCCACTTAAGGCGCACCGCGAACACAAGGATGAGTACGATGCCCAACCAGAAAGCCGGCATGGATATCCCCAAAAACGAGGCCGCCATACTGGTACGGTCGACTGCCGACCTGTGTCTCACCGCGGTGATGATGCCCAGCGGCACGGCGACAATGAGCGCCAGCAGAATGGAACTGAGGGCCAGTTCGACGGTGGCGGGAAGGGCCTCAAGGAGGAGGTCCCGGACGCCGGCCGACCGGGAGATGGAGTAGCCGAGATCCCCCTTGAGGACCCTTATGAGATACGAGGCAAGCTGCACGTGGATGGGGTCATCCAGGTTGAACTGGGCTCTCAGGGCGTCTATCTCTTCTTGGGTCACGTTGGAGGCTTCCCCCAGCATGATGTCAACTGGGTCCCCCGGGATAAGCCTCATGAAGAGGAAGACTACTATACACACCCCCAACATGATTGGGAGTGCCGCCAAAGCTCTTTCCAGGATCTTGACTCCACGCACTTTGCTCGCGTCCCCTTTTGTCTACCGTCTACTGGTTGGGAAGTGAAACGTCGAAACCGGCCTCTTTCAAGAGCTCAACCGCCTTGGCCTGGTTGTACTCGTAGGGCTTTAGGTCATGGTGGTACCCGAAGCCGCTGGGTATGAACGCCGTGGACAGTCTCACTGCCCTGCCTCCGTATATGGTGGCGATGATGGCGTCCCAATCAATGGCGTAGTTCAGTGCTTGCCTGACCCTTACGTCATCGAAAGGAGGCTTCGTGAGGCAGAACTCTATGCCGTATGTCCTGGTACCGGGGACAGAATCAACCTTGATGCCCGGATCGTCCTTGAGCGAATCGGCCATGTCGGGCGGGAGCTTGTCGGCGATGTGTATCTCGCCTGCCTTGAGGGCTGCGACCCTGGTTGCCGGGTCAGGCATCATGCGGAACACTACCGTGTCTATGGCGGCCGGACCGACAGGTGGGAGATCGGGAGCCCCGCCGTAGTAGCCCTCAAACCGGGTGAGAACAACCTGGTCGTTGAGGCGACCCTCCTTGAACTTGAAAGGACCCGCGCCAACGGGTTTCTCCGCGAACTCTGCGTCGCCCACTTCCGTTACATAGTCCTTCGGCACTATCTGGAAGTGACAGAGGGCCTGAAGGAATACGGGGAAGGGGTTTTCAAGGGCAAACTCAACGGTATAGGGGTCAACCTTCGTTACCGATGCAACGGGCCCCAGAAGTCCACGTCTCGGCGAGGTCTGACCTCCAATTCCGTTTTCTTGGAGGACTCTTTCGAAGGTGAAGACTACATCATCGGCGTCCAGTACCTCACCGTTGTGGAACGTGATCCCCTCTCTTATCTTGAACACATATGTAGTCGGATCGGGTATTTCCCACGACTCCGCTATTTCCGGGATCACTTCTCCGTCCCACGTCCGTGTGACCAGGGCATCGAAAACGTTCCTTATGACGGTTTCAGTATCCCGGTCACGATAGTTTCCCGGGTCCATCGTGATGATCTTGTCGATGCCCAGGCCAACTGTGATTGTATCTCCGCCTTCCAAAGTGACGTCGTGTAGGTTGATCCGGGAGTCCATGGATACGCGCCAACCGCCGACTTTGGTTGACGCCGCGGCGATTTCCTCGAGGCAGTAGCCGAACACCCAAGGGGCATCGTTGTAGATAATCTCCTGCACTTCGTGATAAAGCGCCTTGCGCGTCTCGTCATCGGTGGCTGAAGTGGCTTGGCTCAGGAGATCGTCTACTTCGGGGTTTGAGTAGAAGGAGTAATTGCCCCGTTCGCCGGTTACCAGTTTCGGGATGGCGAGGTCAAACGGGTCGAAATAGGAGCTTCCCCAGTCAGTCATGTAGAGCTGCCGGTTTCCGGCCATGAATTCGGCCTTCATGGCGCTCCATTCCCAAGTGCGTGCTTCCGCTTGTATGCCGATCTGTCTCAGCTGAGAAGCGATCGCTTCGGCTTCATCTTTCCGGTTGGCCTCGCAGTCAATGACTAGTGAGAGGGTTTTTCCGGCGGGTTCCGGTTCTTCCTTGGCGCAGCCGGAGATACCGGTTACGGAGACCAACACCAAGACAAGAGCCAAGACCACATAGAGAGACCTCTTTGGACTTCTCGGATAAGTCATGCTTCAACCTCCCCTTTAGATGCGGTGAATCGAGGAGCGATCAGCAATTGACCTGGAGGCATGGCGGTCCGGATGAAACCACACGCCTAGTGAAGCCACAGGCTGACTGAAGGCGCCATCTTGGGGGAGGGCCTGATCTTGCGACCCATTATTACAGAATAAGAAGACAGTTAGCTAGTGTTGAATACCTCCGCCCTTCCGACGCTCTTGCCGCGCAAGTGTCCCCCATCGACGCTTACGAGGTTAGCTGACGGGCTCGGGCCGATGGAAGTAGCCCTACCGTTTGGGATTAGCCCCTAATGCCTTGGGTCCCCCGCTCTCCCGTAGGGAGATTCAGCGCAGAACGGAAGTTTGTGTTCACCGGGGAAATCTTGCTGAGTGCCGTGACTCGTGAACCGCATTATTGCTGAGCGCTGTAACTCTTTGATGATATTACCATCTCATGGGCGAAGGAGTCAAGAAAGCCCAATCACGATGCCGCTCTTGCATTGATACTGCTCTTAGACTGAT
>DGDN01000104.1:0-2956 GCA_002385465.1 Candidatus Fermentithermobacillaceae bacterium UBA3951 | reverse complement strand
GGTTAGCAGTTGCAAACGGCCGATAAAATCCCTGAAGCCGTTCAGCCATGGCCGATATTGTGCAGGTTAGCAGCTGCAAACGGCGCATAAAACGCTACATGCCGCTCAGGGATAGTTTGACTTTCGCCATTGTACATACCGGTTATGCCTCCGCGCCAAAAACTCGGGACGACTACTGAAATAGGTTTGCACAAGACCTTGAATTTATTGAGATCTGTATTGACATATATGAAGTACGACATTATATTGGCGGTGGAAGGTGAGAATTATGCCCGAAGTGATAGGCAAGTGTCCCGTGTGTGGGGGAGACCTGGAAGTCACTGAGCTCCAGTGTCCGTCCTGCCACACCCGCGTCTCAGGTCATTTCGACCTCTGCAAGTTCTGCAAACTTCCTCAGGAACAAAGGGCGTTTGCAGAGATCTTCATTAAGAACAGGGGCAACATCCGCGACGTCGAGAAGGAGCTGGGCATATCATATCCGACGGTCCGCGGACGGCTTGAAGCCCTCATCAGGGCTCTAGGCTACCCGGTGGATTCAGAGCCTGAGGTTTCGGAAGCCCAGCGAGCTGTCAAGAAGAAGGCCATCATCGACAAGCTTTCTAAGGGCGAGCTCTCGGCGCAAGAGGCCATCAGGCAGCTCAAGAACCTGTCTCCTAGATAATATGGGAAAACTCCCGTACCGGTCGGCATCGCCGTGACGGGGTTATCCATATAGACCGCCCGGCCGGGGATAAGAGGCCAATATCAGGGTGGGATCAAAAGGGAGGAGTAAGTAGTGTCGAAAGAGGAAAAGATGCTGATTCTGCAGATGGTGGCCGATGGGAAGATAACGCCGGAACAGGGCGCCGAGCTCTTGAGAGCCGTCGGCGAGCCAAAGCCTGTCGCACCGCCTAGGCCCGCTTCCGCACCTCTGCCTCAAAAGGCAGGAGAGGCGAAACCGGATGCTGTGGGGGACGACGTAGGGCCGGCCCTGGATAAACAGATCCGGGAGACCATCGAGGCCAGCGTGGAGGCCAGCGTGCAGAGGGCCCAAGCCGCAGCCGAGGCCGCCGCGAAGCATGCCGAGAAATTCGCCGAGAGAATCGCGCTCGAAGGCGAGAACCTGGGCAAAGTGCTGGGAGAGAGCGGCGAGAATCTCGGGAAGATCTTCGCCCGGATCTTCGGAGGCGGATGGGCATTTGGCGGAGGAAACCAGTTCGATTTCCCCGAGGAGATAAAGGGTGAGCTACCACCTGAGGGCGAGATCGAAGTGGATCTCAGCACTCGAAACGGTAGGATCTGCTTGGATTCGTGGGATGAGCCTGGGTACAGGCTCGTTGTCATGAGAAGAGTCAGGGCCATGACCGAAGAAGAAGCGCGGGTCAAAGTGAACGACCTGTACGAGTTCAGCCAGGATGGACTCAATCTCCGGGCCCGGACCAAGGAACTTCAAAGCGGCTTCTTCGGTTCCAATGTGTCGGTCCACTTTATTCTCACGCTTCCAAGGGATAGGCAAGCTAACGTAACCGTGAGTTCTGCCAATGGGCGTTTGATCCTGGACGGACTAAAGGGCTCTTCGCTCAGGGCTTCCACGGCAAACGGGCGCATAGAGGCCCTGAGCAACGACTTCCGTAGGGCAGAACTTGACTCGGCCAACGGCAGGATCCAGTTTACCGGAAAAGCGCAGGATTTGAGCGTAAGGACCGCCAACGGCCGCATAGAAGCCGATGTGGAGGGCGCCGGTGATTGGGATCTTTCCAGTGCCAACGGAAGAATCGAGTTGAACGTTCGCAGAGAGGCCGGAGCCGCCTATGAGGTTGAAGCGTCGTCAGTCTCGGGAAGAGTTGACGTGGCCGGATTGGAAGATGCGGAAGTCCTCATAAACGAAGTAAGGCACCATACGGGGTCCAGACGCTATAAGGCACGGAGCAAGAACTACGATACTGCCGAAGTGAAAGGCACCATCAAGGCGACTACGGCATCTGGCAGGGTAACCGTCGTGTTCTAGAATCATCGGGTTCCAGGAGGAGGCCGGATCCGTGGAAGAAGAAAAGATTCGCATCCTTAACATGGTCAAAGAAGGCACCATAACCGCCGAAGAGGCGACAAAGCTGCTGGAGGCGCTAGAGACTCCGCAGGAAGAGCCGGAGATCTCTGGATCCAAAGCCAAGTGGTTCAGGGTGAGGATCACAGACCTTAAGACAAACAAGGTGAAGGTGTCGGTCAACCTGCCCATAGGGCTCGTGGATTGGGCGCTTCGCACAGGGACCAAGCTTGCCTCTTTAGGGGGCGTAGACCTGAACGGTATGGGCGTTAATCTGGAGGAACTGAGGTCTGCCATCCACTACGGGCTGAAGGGTAAAATCATAGACGTGGTGGACGAAGCAGAGCAGACACACGTCGAAGTGTCGGTGGAATAAGATCCACTCGGTGAGATACGCGCACTGGGTAGTTTTCCGGCGATGTGTTGCCGGTGAGTGTCGAGTATCCCATCCAGGACGATTGTTAGGCGGGGGACTCCGGTTCCCCGTCTTTCTCTTTTCGCAAGCCGTCGGCTATTTCGGCGATGCGTCTAAAACGGTGGTTCACGGCGGACTTGGATGCCTGAGGAACCAACAGCTGCCCCAGCTCTTCCATGGTGAGATCCGGGTGTTCCAGCCGGGCCCGAGCCAGTTCCCTCAAGGCATGGGGCAAGCGGGATAGGCCTATCTCCTCGTCTATCAAGCGAATGTCTCCGAGCTGCTTGATTGACGCCTCTACCGCCCTGGAGACGTTCGCCCTATCCATGTTGACCACTCGGAGGACCGAGCTCTTCAGGGATTTTCGAGCCCTTATGTTCTCGTAGTCCAAGACGGCTTGGAACGCCCCCGTGAGTCGCAGGAACTCGGCGATCTCATCGGCGTCTTTAAGATACGCAACGTATGAAGAGCGGCGTCTTATGAGACCGCCTTTGAGCCCTTCTTTGTCCAGCATGGAG
>DGDN01000008.1:2067-20808 GCA_002385465.1 Candidatus Fermentithermobacillaceae bacterium UBA3951 | reverse complement strand
AACCAGTTGTTGTCTTCCTTGTACAAAGCCTCCACGGGGCACAGTAGGACTCCTTCCTTCTTCGAGACAAAGATCCGCGCTTCGCCGCCCATTCCGGGCCTCAGGAAGCCGGGGTTTTGGACCGACAAGGTGATGTTGAACGACGAGTATCCGTCCCTCAAGTCGCCGCTCGCCCCTATCTTGCTCACGACGGCGGGTACCGACTGTTGTCCTTCGCGTCCCCAGACCATGACTTGGGCCTCTTGCCCCTCCTGGACTTTAGGGACGTCTATCTCGTCGACCCTGAGCATGAGGTTCATCTCTTGGAAGTTGGCCACCCGTGTTACCCGAGTTCCCTTGCCGACGGTCTGACCGACGGTTATGTTTTTGTCGAAGGCCACTCCGTCCATGGGACAGATCACACTCAAGTTTGAAAGCATGGCCTTCTTGTCTTCCAATTCCGCGAGTTTCTCTTTGAACTTGAGTTGGAGGGTCATGGCCTGGAACAGCGCCCCGCCCGGCTCAAGCTCAAGTATGGGGTCCCCTTCGTTGACCCACTGACCGTCCCGCACGAACACCGACTTGACTCTTCCCGAAACCGCCGTCGTAACCGCTTCTTGGGCGCCAAAAGACGTGATCTTGGCCGACGGCTGGTACTCAATTCCCGGAGCCTCAAAAGCCACCGTGCCTTCATCGCCGACTTTGAGAAGACCCGGGTTTCCTATCTCAACCCATACATTGTAGAGGTAGGCCTGGTCGGTCTTAACAGGTACCGAGTCGATCCTTGTGACGGCGCCAGGTACGCGCCCCTCGAATCTCTTGGGCGTAAACGCCGCCGGAGTGCCGACCTTTACGGCGTTATACACGAACTCGGGCACCTGCAGCTTGATGATCAAGCGCCTGTCGTCCACTACCTTGCACACTTCGCCCTGGGCAGTGGAACCTGCGTCGACAGCCAAACCCGAGATGGTGCCGCTCATGGGGCTCCTCACTATGAGGGCCGAGGACGGATCAACGTTTTCAACCTGGTCCGGGGAGACTCCAAACTGGCGCGCGAGCTCCAGTCTCTCACCTTCAATTTCAAGTTCGAGGGACCGGATGGACATAGAGAGCGTCCCCGGGTCTATGGTAGCAAGCACTTGTCCCTTGGTTACCGGGTCGCCCGCCTCGAAAAACACCTCTTTCACAACGCCTTCGGCGCTGGTGATTACATCCCGCTCTTCTTTGGCCGTGAGCGTTCCCCAGCCCCATACGACAACCTCAATATCGCCCATGGTCACGGGCTTGGTGGCCATAACCAGTTTGGCTTCGCCTTCGCTTACCATGGCTTTGACACCCCAATAACCGAGCCCGACGATAGCCAGGATTATGACCGCGATTACTGCCCATCTCACCGGAAATCGCTGCATGCTGTCTCCTCCCCGATTCTAGGCGAACCTCTTCCAGTTCTGTACTCGTATGTACTTACGAAAATGCCTTAGGATCCTCCCCGTTCTAGACGTATGGGATCCGTAAATGTTCCAGTGTTGCCATCCATCCCGCCGCTTTAGTTCGCAGCTCAGTATTGTGCCTCCGTTTTTTGACAGAGAAGGCAGGCAAGACTACGTGGGAAGATCGCTCCTACTGCTGTCGGCCCTATTGCTCCTGCAAGGTCCAGAATCCAGCGACAAGACAGTGAGCTGAGAGACTAGTATCAAGGATAACTGTAGCCGCATTGTCTACATGCTGCGCAGCAGTGTTCCCCCTTGCCTGAATAACTGCGTCCTTGTATCTCCGAAAGCAGTGGTTCAAGGTCAATAGCATACCAATAACCCGGTAACAGTACTGTCGCAGTAGGAGATGACCGGGGGCAGTATATTTGCGTACAGGAACAATCGATATCATAACGAATAGTTGGTCTAGGTCGAATTTACAGTCCTCAAGTTGCGTCGGAACGAAAGCTGCAGAGATTACGCCCACAGAAGTTCTGTAAACGTAGACCTTCTGGAACAATCAACAGGAGGCAAAAAGCCGGCGCACAACACTGACAGTCTTGGGAGGTGCATATGGTGAGCTTGATCGAGCTGGAGAACCTCAGCAAGGTCTATGAGGGGGAATCAGAGCCGGTCCATGCCCTAAGATCCGTCTCGCTTACCATCTCCGAGGGCGATTATGTCGCCGTGACCGGCCCGTCGGGATCGGGAAAATCGACTCTCCTGAACATCATCGGAGGACTTGACACTCCAAGCAGCGGGAAATGCGTAGTGGCCGGCCGCAACTTGCCAGCCCTCGGTGATTATGAGCTCACCCGGTTCAGAAGGACTTTCGTAGGATTCGTATTCCAGGCTTTCAACCTCATAAGCGACATGACCCTTGTGGACAATGTCGCCCTTCCCCTCTACTATGCAGGCGTAACCAAGAGGGAAAGAACCGAGCGGGCTGTCCAGGCACTTCAATCAGTTGGACTCGCCAAGAGGGCACGGGCATACCCATCGAGTCTAAGCGGCGGGGAGCAGCAGCGAGTTGCCATAGCGAGGGCAATCGTTCACAATCCGAAGCTCCTGCTGGCTGACGAGCCCACCGGAAATGTAGACTCTGCAACTCAAGACCGGATCCTCGGCATTTTCGACTCCATCAACACAAGCGGAAGGACCATAGTCGTCGTCACGCACAACCCGGTTGTAGCCGAAAAGGCACGGCGGGTTGTGCAGATAATCGATGGGGTTATCGCAAGTTGTTCAGGACCCCTCCCTTCCCTTTGACTGAATGAATGGAGGGAAAAAGGTGTACAGGGTAGCCCGAAGAAAGAGCAGCGGAAGGACGTCGCTGATCCTTGCGTGCCTGGCGGCAGCGTCGTGCATTATGGCTTTCGTCTTTGGGGTCGAGCGCGGGTTCGAGATGGAGTTGGCCGCTACAGTGTCGCAAGCCGCAGGCGATGTCTTTAACGTGAGTTTGTCAGGAAAGTATGAACCGAATTGGAACCTATTCGACGTTGAAGAGATGGCCACAATACGCGACCGCGTTCCGTCGGCAGAAGACATAGCCGCCTACAGCAAGGGAACACTTGGGATAGATCTCCCGGATTTGTTCGTCCCATCTATCCGGTTCGTAACAAGCAACTACTTCTCGGTGAGAGGGCTCAAGACTAATCTTGGCAGGACTTTTACTTCTCTCGAAGAGGAAAGAAAACTGCCGGTCGCCGTCGCCGGGGCGAGTCTGGTCGAATCAGGCCTGGTCAAAGTGGGAGAAGTTTACCACTGCCCCATGACCGGAATGGACTACCATGTGGTTGGGTCGCTGGCGCTGCAACAGACAAACGGCACCTTCGATTTCGAGAACAGGATTCTCTATGTCCCACTTTCGCTTTTTGACCCGGTTCAGATCAATGACACTGCTGCTTCTTTCCTAAGAGCAAATCGGATCTCGGAACGTGACGTCGCATATCCAGGAGTGGCTTTTTGGGTCAGGCCCAAGCCGGGCTTGGTGGAGGAAGCTATGGCTGAAATAGAAACCGCTCTTTCAGCCTATAACGATGACCAGCGAAAGATCTATATATCCTTCAGCGATATCGCCCAGCTTGTTTACGGCACTGTGAAGGAACACTCCACCGGCGGCTTGGTTGCGGCCGGGCTGGCGGTTTTGGGCGTCGCCGTTATGAACTCCACCAACTTACTGCTTCTGGACGTTGTGTCCCTGCGAAAGAAGATAGGCATAAAGAGGTGTATCGGAGCCGCCAGGATAGACATAGCAGTTGAAGTCTTAGGTCGCACTGTGGCCCTTACTCTCTCGGGAATCGCTCTGGGCCTCGGCCTCGCGTTCAGCGTCCGCGGCCTGTTCGAGAAGTGGTTCGGAGAGGCTGTGCTCCTCAGTCCCGGGTCAATCCTGAAAGCGGTGGCAGTGATCGTGCCGGTTATGGTTCTGGCGGGGCTTTACCCCGCGATAGTTTCCTCAAGGATTTCACCTATCCAAGCAGTTAGGGACGCTTTTGCCTGGAGACCCGGCAAGAAGCACCTGAAAGCCGACGTTAGAAGCGCGCTGGCGGTGGCGGCGGTGGCCATCGGGGTTACGGGCGTAGTGGTGATGATGGGGATCTCTTATCTCACTCAAGAAAAGGTCGCTTCTTACCTGAAGTCAGTAGGTGAAAGGCTTGTGCTGGTTGAGAATGAGCATTTAGCATCGCAAGGCGTGGGCCGTGCGCCGGAGGCCGTGTCCAAGCCAGGTTCAAGTGCCAGCGATTCACATCCCCCTCTCCCCATGGATCCGTCCCTTGCAGACAACTTGGCGAAAGCGGTGGGAGCGTACCGCGCCGCGTGGTTTCAGGAGATAGCGAGCACCGTGGCTTTGCCGGATTCGAATCAGGTCCACGCCGTCTCCGTGGTAGCCTGTTCGCCGAGTTTCGCTTCCCTGAGGAGGTTCGAGGTGGCATCGGGGCGTTTTCTCCTTCACCAAGACGACAGAACCCCGGTGTGCGTGCTGGGACACAGACTGGCCGCATCGATTTTTGGCGAAGAAGACTGCGTAGGAAAGACGCTTCACATTGGCAGCCCCGTCCCTTTCACCGTCGTCGGGGTGCTTAAGCCGAGGCCGCAGGGAGTACTGGACTTGTCTTTCTACCGAGAGGACAGCGTGTTCATACCGCCCCTATCGATGTTGTCGGTCCCAGATTTAGCCAGCCGGTTCTGCGAAAACTCGAAGATCCTTCTGGAAGCCAGAGAAGGAGAGAAACCAGAGGCGCTGGTCGAGAAAACTAAGCAGCACTTCGCAGAGGAGTACCCGCTCTTCGCTCCCCCACGGGTAGACAAGTACTTGCGGTACGTTGAGAGAATGGACGAGATACGGGCAAAACTCACCAAGGTGTTCGGGCTCACGGGGATATTGGCCATTGCCCTGTCTGCCATAGGGGTGTTCGCGATAATGATGGCTAGGGTGACCGAAAAGGCTAGGGAGATAGGGATCCGCAGGGCTGTCGGGGCTTCAAAACGAAATATCATGGAGCTCTACCTTAGGGAAGCGTTGGGCATCTGCCTTCCTGGCTCGGTCATAGGACTGGTCGCTTCTTGTCCCATTCTAAGACTACTAGAGCCGCTTGTGCCTATTACGTTCGACACCATGTCAAGACTTGCCGTGTGGGCAGTTGCGGCAGGAACGGCTTCAGCCGCCCTAGGAGGATTGCATCCCGCGAGAACGGCAGCAAGGACTCCGCCTGCGGAGGTGTTCAGGGCATAGACGTGTGCCATCCCTAGGTGACGCGGGAATCGCCGAGAGGCAGATGATGAGGCCCGGAAGGCTAACCTCCCGGGCCTTGCTTATGGTTAAACCGCTGTCCTTAATAATCCATATCCGGGCCGGGCGGATACGGCGGGGTCTTCTCCTTCTCGGGTTTCTCGGCGACCAGGCAGTCGGTGGTGAGGACCATGGACGCCACCGAAGCGGCGTTCTCCAGAGCGGAACGGACGACCTTCAGCGGGTCGACTACGCCGTTCTTGGCGAGGTCAATGAACTCACCCGAGACGACCTCAAGGCCCCAGCCCTTCTTGTTCTCGGCCTTTACCTTCTCGACGATGACAGAACCTTCAAGGCCTGCGTTGTAGGCGATCTGCCTGAGCGGTTCCTCAAGGGCCCTCTTCACGATCTGGGCGCCCACTTTCTCGTCGCCGCTTAGATCGAGCTCATCGATTACGGGTGCTACGTTGATGAAAATAGTGCCGCCGCCCGGGATCATGCCTTCCTCGACACCGGCCCTTGTGGCCGAGAGGGCATCCTCAAAGCGGTGCTTCTTCTCCTTGAGCTCGGTCTCTGAAGCAGCGCCGACCTTGATGACGGCGACTCCGCCTGCGAGCTTGGCGAGCCTTTCCTGGAGTTTCTCGCGATCGTAATCGGAATCGGTTTCTTCGAGCTCCTTGCGGATCTGGTTAATGCGGGCCTCGATATCCTCCTTGGAGCCCTTACCTTCGACGATAGTGGTCTTCTCCTTGGCGACCTTGACCCTGGCGCACTGGCCAAGCATATCGAGCTCTACGTTCTCCAGCTTCACGCCGAGGTCTTCCGAGATGAACTGGCCGCCGGTCAGGACCGCGATGTCGCCCAGCATGGCCTTGCGCCTGTCTCCGAATCCGGGAGCCTTGACTGCGCAGACACTCAAAGTGCCGCGGATCTTGTTAAGGACGAGAGTTGCAAGCGCCTCACCCTCAAGGTCCTCGGCGATAATCAAGAGAGGCCTGCCGCTCCTCGCGACCTTCTCAAGAAGGGGCAGGATGTCGGCGACCGCAGAGATCTTCTTCTCGTAGATGAGGATGTAGGGGTCGTTGAGCTCGGCCACCATGGCCTCGGTATTGGTGACAAAATACCCCGAGAGGTAGCCGCGGTCGAACTCCATACCTTCAACAACTTCAACGGTGGTAGCGGTTCCCTTGGACTCCTCGATGGTAATGACTCCGTCCTTACCCACCTTATCCATGGCATCGGCTATGAGGCTGCCGATTTCCTTGTCGTTTCCTGCGTTGGCGGCTATGTTCGCAATGTCTTCCTTGCTCTCGACCGGGATGGCCATCTTTTTCATCTCTTCGACGGCCCTCGCGACAGCTTTGTCAATTCCCCTCTTCAGGAAGATGGGGTTTGCGCCTGCTGCTACGTTCTTCATGCCTTCGCGGACGATGGCATGGGCAAGGACCGTCGCGGTGGTGGTCCCGTCTCCTGCCACATCGTTTGTCTTGCTGGCGACCTCGCGGCAGAGCTGGGCACCCATATTCTCATAAGGATCCGAAAGCTCGATTTCTTTGGCGACGGTAACGCCGTCTTTGGTGATTACCGGAGACCCGAACTTGCGGTCCAGGACGACATTGCGGCCCTTGGGACCCAGGGTTACCTTCACCGCGTTGGCCACGGCGGCGACTCCGGCTTCGAGGGCTTTGCGCGCCTCGACGTCGTACGCAATCATCTTTGCGGGCACTTCAGTTAGTCCCTCCTAGTTAGATAGTCGTAACGGGAAGCCCCTTAAGAACGGCTAGTCTTTCTGCCTTATGGCGAGAACATCGCTCTCACGGATGATGAGGTACTCCTCGCCATCGATCTTGATCTCGCTGCCGCTGTACTTGGAGTAGACCACTCTGTCGCCGACCTTGACTTCGAGAGGAAGCTTGGTCCCGTTGTCAAGGATCCGGCCGGTGCCGACGGCGATCACTTCGCCCTCTTGCGGCTTGTCTTTGGCGGTATCGGGAAGAACGATACCTCCCTTGGTCTTCTCTTCCGCTTGGATCGGCTTCACGACCACGCGGTCAGCTAGAGGCTTCAACACCACCAAGAATGACCCCCTTTGAAGGTAGTTGTGGGCTCTTACCCTGTTGTTAGCACTCAAGCGGTGCGAGTGCTAACCGAGGGATATTATAGTGAGGCAAAAAGCGGGTTGTCAACAAGTCATTGCCTGAGTGCTCCGGGTCCTAGCGCGGGGCAATCTTGAGGAAAATGGTTCATTTTCCCGGTGCTTAAGAGAGAACGGATGAGGAGCGTTCACTGCGCCACGAGGTAATCGGATATCCTGGCTAAGATCTTCTCGCCTACCCCCGAGACATTGAGGAGGTCCTCAAGTTTCCTGAAAGGCCCGCATCTCTCCCTGTAGTCGATGATGGCACGTGCAAGGACGGGGCCGATCCCGGGAAGCGTCTCGAGTTCCTTTTGAGAAGCAGTATTCACGTTGAGGGGATATGACGGAGTAACTGTGCCGGAGCCGGAAGAACCCGATCCCGCTCCGTATCCTCCTCCCGGAACTGGTGGCGGGTCGTTGCCGGGGCGTAGAGCCTCCCCCTTCCTGGGTACGATTATGCGCTGGGAATCGTTTAGGACCGCCGCCAGGTTCAAGAGGTCAAGGTCGGCGTCTTCTTCGGGCTCCGCCAGGGCAACCGCTTCATAGACCCGCTGACCCTCTTTCAGGCGGTAGACGCCGGGGGACTTGACTGCCCCTCCTACGTGCACTACTACGGTCGCGGGCTCCTCCGGAGGCTCGGGCTCTCCTTGTGGCGGTACTTCCGTGCCAGGAACGGGACCCAGGACTTCCAAGTCTCCGGAGGCTCCGGGCGGCCGTACCCCTTGCCACCAGATGCTTAAGGCGCCGATCAGGAAAACCGCGGACACGATGTAGATGAGGATATCAAGCCTACGGTGCATGACAGGATCGTACCACGGGCACACGGTATATGGCAATATATACCAATATCCGCGGTCAAGACCCTCACCCCGCTGTCCCAACATGCGATAGCGCAGCTTACCTTCGTCTCTATGCAGGAAGTGCAGGATTTCCCGGAGAAATCCCATTCAAAGGAGCTAACAACATGACACACGAATCGGCCGAACCAGAGGTATCCGTCGTATCAGACAGCGCGTCCAGTATTCCGGAAGAACTTAGGAGCCAATACGGTATCTCGCTGGTACCCATCTGGGTGCAAATAGGCGATGAGTCTTTGAAAGAAGGTATCGACCTCACAGTAGGTGATTTCTACAGGAGGCTCGACGGACCTCACATGCCCAGCACATCCGCCCCTCCTCCCAGCGACTTCGTCGAAGTGTACCGAAGGCTCGCACAGAAATTCAAGGACATCATATCTATCCACATAGCGTCTGCGGCCAGCGCTACATTCTCGGTAGCTTCGCTGGCGGCGAGATCGGTCCCCGAGGCAAACATAACGGTCTACGACTCGGGATCGGTCTCCATGGGAGTAGGGTTTCTTGTTCTGGAAGCAGCCCGGTGCGCCCTGAGGGGGCTTAAGAAAGACGAAATACTGGCGAGACTTGACTCGCTAAAATCCCGCATCTTTGCGTTCGCCGCCATACCCACCCTGAAGTACTTGCGGAAAAGCGGCCGGGTAAGCCGCGGCAAGGCCGCTCTTGCATCCCTTTTGTCCATCAAGCCTGTCCTCGAAATCAAAGACGGGATGATCAGCGTAGTAGACCAGGTCCGTACTTTCCCAAGAGCCCTTGCGAGGTTGCTGGAACTTGCCCACGGAGTCGCAGGGAAGCGGCCTGCCGTTGTCGCCGTAATCCATGCCAACGCGCCTGAGGCGGCCAAAGCGTTCGCAGAGCGCGTGAAGAAGCATCTCAACGTCAAAGAACTCATAGTCGGAGAAGCGGGTCCGACACTTGCCGTGCACGGGGGCCCTGGCCTCATAGGAATAGTCCTCTATACACTGTAAAAACTTGATAGGAGACAAGGAGGCTGTCGGAGGGAACCATCCGTTGGAGGATGACAAAGGAAGCGTAACCTCACTTTGCGAGATCATAGCCCTTTTTACTTTCTACAGAGATGAAGCGGAGCGTTGCAGGGAATCCGGTGCTTACTTGGCAAGCTGCGTCCTTTTGGCATCGGCTCTGGAAGCCGCCCTTCTCGCCATGGCAGAGTGCTTCGCACGGGAAGTGGCCGAGTTCAAGCGGAAGTCCAGGGCCAAAGAGCTGTCGAGACCGAGAAGGGAATGGGGATTATCCCAACTGCTCTTTATAGCCCGCAACTTAGGCTGGCTTCCCTCAAGCCACAGGGAAATAGAAAACCTTGACCCTCATGATGCCAAGGTAGGCGACTACATCGAAGTGGTAAGGGTCATCCGGAACCTGATTCATCCGGGAATCTACCTGCGCGAATACCCCGGTCAGGCCATCACTGAGAAACACCTGGACATATCCTATAAAGTCCTGGAAATCGCCTGCGAGTGCCTGTCCGGTAGACTCGAAAACGCCCTAAGAGCCAGGAACAAGAGAAAAAGCGCAAGGAGCCGTTCTCACAAGGCACACCCGTGAAGGTCCCACCACCTCATGCCGGGGCTCCGGCGCCGTGAACACCCCGAACCTTGCGCCCTCAAGACAGGCATCTTCTTGAAGAAGGCATTACCCAAAGCCAAATCCTCAATACTAGACGTGAACGGGAAGTAAGGACGCATCCAAGTTCCGGCTAATCTTCGCTCGAAAGAAGGGATCAAGGCGTGGGACAGACCTTGTACGCCGGAGTGTTCGCCGGCCTTGTGGCAGGATTGGTATCAGGTTTGATGCTGCAGCTTATGTGGGTACTCGCCCCGCTCAGCCTCCTCCTTTCCCTCCCGCCAAATCCGTCTACCGGGTGGATTCCCCACCTCATCATCTCCCTCATCTTCGGCGTAGCGTTCGCCTTCGTCGCCAGAGCGCTCCTCCCGGAGCGAGGGAGCGCGGTGGCGGGCGGCCTCATTACGGGCTTGATCGCATGGGTTGTAGGGCCGCTCACCCTGGTCCCACTCTGGATCGGGCTTCCTCCCCAGTACACCCTCGCCTCCAGGTGGCTCAAGGTGCTGGCCGCGTATTTGGCTTACGGACTTGTCCTGGGCGAGGTCTTTCATGCATTCCGTGAGAGAATCCCTGAAAGGCGGCGAGCAGAATGACGAAGAGGCTGTTCTTGATCCTACTCCTTGCGGCTTTTGTCGTGGTGTCCATCGTTACACTGAAGTTCACCCCGCTGCAAGCGGAAGAAACGGTCGAGGTCATGCTCCCGGGCGGTTACAGGATAGAACCCGTGGTTACGGGGCTGACTTTCCCTACGTCCATAGCCTGGGATGAAGAAGGCAGGATGCACGTCTTGGAAGCGGGATACGCCTACGGTCCCAAGGAAGTGGGGCCCGGCAGGGTGTTGCGCATTGAAAACGGGACCCCGACAACCGTGGTCGACGGCCTCAATTCCCCCGCCACCGATGTGAAGTTCAGAGAAAGTGAGATGTACGTAGCCCACAGAGGCACTCTCTCTGTGATAAGAGACGGCGCGCGCGTCGACCTTCTCACGGAGCTGCCTTCAGGAGACCACTACACCGGAGAAATCGCCTTCGACCAAGAAGGCTGGGTCTATGTAGGCAACGGGACCGTGACAAACTCGGGAGTCGTCGGCGACGACAATTTCCGGTTCGGTTGGGTGACGGACAATCCGGACCTCCATGATGTGCCGGCCAAAGATGTAAAGCTAACCGGCAGAAACTACGAGGCGGTAGACCTCAGGACGCCTAACCCTGCCGACAAAGCGGTCACGGGCGGGTTTTCACCGTTCGGGACTCCCACATCTCCCGGACAGGTCATCCCCGGCAACCTGAAGGCAAGCGGCGTAGTTCTCCGGGTAAGGCCGGACGGACAAGACCCCGAAGTCTACGCATGGGGGCTCAGAAACCCGTTTGGCCTTCGTTTCGACCCGTCGGGAAGGCTCATCGCCATCGACCAAGGGTATGACGACCGGGGAGTGAGGCCTGTGGCCAACGCTCCCGACGTCGTGTACGAGATCGTCCGGGACGGCTGGTACGGATGGCCCGACTACGTGGCGGGTATCCCAATCACCGACATGGGGTTTCGATCTTCCGCCCAAGACGCTGCCACGGCCTTCCTCATGGCGGAACACCCGCCCGTAGAGGAGCCCCTCGCTACCCTCAAACCCCACACGGCGGCGATGAAGTTCGATTTCGCTCCTAGAGGGTTTGACGGAGAAGGCAAGATGTTTATCGCCGCTTTCGGCGCCGGAGATCCTGCCACCGGTGTCGTCGGCGAGATAACGGGAAGCAAGGTCGTGACCCTCGACCTCGCCACAGGAAAAGTGGAGGATTTCGCCTACAACCGGAGCCGCAAGCCGGCGGGCAGGAACCTCTCCGGGCTGAACCATCCCATCGATGTGAAGTTCGGACCCGATGGAAGCATGTACATTGTAGACTTCGGCGTGTTTGAGATAAACGGGCAGGTACCGAACGCAGTGCCTGGGACCGGCGTCATCTGGCGGGTCTTCAGACAAAGGTCCGAGTACGCCCAGTTCTTGAGCGAGACCATGAAAAAACTTGAATCGGCTCCACCCTGGGATCCCGACTACGAGCCCCTCAGGAAACAGGTGGAAGAATGGGTCGCGTCCCAGACGGCCGAGTGGGGAGTGTACTTCAAGGACCTCACCTCAGGGAAGACCTTCGGAGTGAACGAAAAGGCCGCCATACCCGCTGCGAGCACGGTAAAGGTGGCCGTGGTCCTTTATGCCAGCAACCTGGTAAGCCAGGGAAAGCTCTCCTGGGACGAAAGGCTTACCTATTACTCCGACCGCGACTGGCGCAGCGGTGCGGGCACCATGCAGTACACGGCAAGAGACGGAGACACTTTCACCATCCGGGAACTCTGCGAAAAAGCGATAAGAGACAGCGACAACGTGGCATGGAAAATGCTCGAGCGGAGGCTCGGTAAAGAAAACCTGATCTCGTTCATGTGGGGACTGGGAGGCGAAAACGTCTATCCCGGCGGGCAGAACATCTCCACCGCAAAAGACAACGCCGTATACATGGAGGCGGCCCTGAACTTCGCGAAGGAAAACCCCGAAGGCGGAAAGCTCATATTCGACCTGGCCAATACGGTCTGGAACACGGGACTAAACCGGTACATCGATGAGGTCGTAGTGGCCCACAAAGAAGGCGACATTATGGGCGTTGCCGACGATGTAGGGATCATCTACGCAAACCACCCCTACATCCTCTCCGTCATGTCTCAGGGACACGACGATGTGGAAGCCGGATTTGAACTCATAGGGCAGCTCTCCCGGATGATCTACGACTACCAAGTGGGATTGGAGGAGTGAATAGATAACCCTCTTCACAATTCACCCGGAAAGACAAGCAGGTTCTGTACCCAATTCATTTGACCCGCTCATAGGTTAAGAGTAGCATGACTATGAATGGGATTGGGGAGTAGGAGGGGCCGTAATCCCTCTTGTCTCGGAGCCGTTCTTGCGGTGAAGGCCCAATCCTGCCTGCTTCCGGTTGTGGACCACACGAGACCTTTGCCAAGGACTTGCGGGTCCAAACGGCAGGTCTCTCTTTTCTTGGTCCGAAGAGATCAAGGTTGGCAGGTGGCTGGGCAGAACCCGTCTTCAAAGAGATCACGCTCGATGTCGGGAGGGGTTTCGTTGCCGGCAAAAGCAATAGCAGCAGTAACTTTCCTCGTTGCTTACGTCATGCTCATTCGTGGAAAAGTTCATCCCCCTTACGTAGTCTGGAGCGGGTCGATCTTGCTCCTTGCCCTCAAGGTGATAACGCCGGTTCAGGCGCTAAGAAGCATCAACCTCAACGTGATAGGGATCTTCATAGGAATGATGATCCTCTCGGACCTCTTCATCCACTCCCGGGTACCGGCTTATCTGGCTTGTGTCCTTGTGCACCCGAAGCGTACGATTGCCGGAGCCGTTCTTGGGGTTTGCATCCTTTCCGGTGCCGTCTCGGCTGTGGTTGACAACGTAGCCACGGTCCTCATGATCGCCCCTATCGCCCTCGAGGTTTCAAGGCGGCTCAAGATCTCGCCCGTTCCTTTCATAATCGGTATATCCGTATCAGCGAACCTTCAGGGAGCCGCGACACTGGTCGGAGATTCGACCTCGATTCTCTTGGCAAGTGCAGCCGACATGACATTTGCGGACTTCTTCTGGATGAAGGGGCGGGCAGGTATATTTTTCTCGGTACAGCTTGCGGCCATAGCTTCCTTCTACGTCCTGCACCTCATTTTCAAGAAATACAAAGGCAACTGCGTGTCGGTCGGGTCCATCCGGGTTACATCGTGGGTCCCCACAATACTCATGATCCTAATGATGCTCACCATGGCGGCGTCCAGCTTCCTTCCTGACCGTCCCGACTGGACCATCGGAGCCATCGCTCTGGCCTACGCAGCAATCGGGCTTGTCTGGAACGCGCTCACAGGGTACAAACCGCTGGACCTCGCTCGAGACCTGGACTGGGCTACCGTCTTCTTGCTCGGCGGGCTCTTCGTCCTCATCGGTAGCCTCACATTGACCGGACTGGTCTTTGACATCGCCTCCCTGATATCCGGGTGGACCAAAGGCAATGCCTTCGTAGCCTACAATGTGATTGTGTGGATGTCCGTGGTTGTATCCGCGTTCGTCGACAACATCCCGTACACTATGGCCATGCTTCCGGTGGCCCAGCTGGTTTCAAACGGCATCGGCACATCTCCTTACGTGATGATGTTCGGCCTCTTGCTCGGAACCACCCTCGGCGGCAACATAACTCCGATCGGCGCATCGGCCAATGTGGTCGCCGTGTCGCTCCTCAGGAAGAACGGTCACAAGGTGACTTTCGGAGATTTTGCCCGCATCGGGTTTCCGTTCACGGTCGCAGCCGTGTTGGTCGGATCCCTTGTAAACTGGGTTGTATGGAGATAACCGGCCCGCGCGGACGCGCTATCTCACAGAGTCACGGGGTTAAGGGGCTCTTTGCCCGATAACACCCGGACGAGGTTATCTGCCGCCATGACTGCCATTTTGGTGCGAGTTCCAATACTCGCGCTGCCGATGTGCGGTAGGAGTACAACATTGCCAAGCTCCAAGAGCGGGCTATCCTGCGGCAAGGGTTCGGTTTCGAAGACATCAAGGCCGGCCGCGAAGATCCTCTTCTCGCGCAAGGCCTCGATGAGGTCCTGTTCACTAAGAACCGCTCCCCGGGATGTGTTGACCAGTACTGCGGTGGGCTTCATAAGGGCAAGCTCTCGCCTGCCGATCATGCCTCGGGTCTTCTCGGTAAGCGGTACATGGATGGAGACGAAATCCGACTCCCTCAAGAGGCCTTCCAGGCTGCGCCTCTCGACCCCCAGCTCGGCCTCAAGTTCCGGATGAGGGCTGCCGGAAGTATAAAGCACCCGCATGGAAAAGCCGCGCGCTCTCCTGGCAACTGCTTGACCTATCCTGCCGAGACCGATGATCCCCAAGGTTGCCCCATAGACATCGACTCCGGTCAGCAGCATGGGAGACCAGGTCCTCCACTTGCCTTCTCGCAAGAACCTCTCTGACTCGGTAACTCTCCTCGCTGCGGCCATCATCAAGGCGAAGGCAAGGTCTGCGGTGGTCTCGGTTAAGACCCCGGGGGTATTGGTGACCACAATCCCCCTTCGCGCACACGCTGCCACATCGATGTTGTCGTAGCCGACCGCCATATTGGCCACAACCTTAAGTTTGGGGGCAAGGTCCAGGAGCCTCTCATCGATCCTTTCGGTCAGCAGGCTGAAGATGCCGTCGACATCCTGGACCTCTGATTCCAAGACATCTCTGGGGACTGCTTCGTCCTCTTTGTCCCACATCCGGTATTCACACCGGCCGCCGATTACTTCCAGGGCTTGTTCGGGGATCCTTCTCGTTATGTAAACTTTCGGTTTCATTCAAATCACCTCTCGCTTTTAAGCATTGTACCAAGCCCTCGCCTCCCCCACCACGCGCCTCTGCCACTCCCGCCATGCGCATCCTCTACCGCCCCCGTCACGCGCGTCTTCTGCCACTCATGCCTCACGTAAACCCGATTCACAACTACGCCTTTCATTCGGAGGTTAAGCGGACTTCAACAACGAAGTGAGAGCCTGATGAAATGCACGGGAGGGGTCCTCTTGACGGACACGGATCTACTGAAAAAAAGGGTTTGTGAGGAAATCGATAGGCGCAAGGACGAGATAATCGAGATAGGGAATGACATTTTCGCTCATCCTGAGCTCGGGTACAAAGAGTTCAGGACCAGCGAGTTGGTCGGGAAAATGTTCAAAAAGATGGGGCTCACTTTCGAGGATGGGCTCGCAATAACCGGCAAGAAGGCTCGCATTCCGGGCAGGGAACACAGGCTGAACGTTTGCATCATGGGTGAGCTCGACTCAGTCTTGTGCCCCGATCACCCCCACGCCGATCCGGAAACGGGCTCGGCCCATTCCTGCGGGCACAACGGCCAGATCGCAGCCATGCTCGGGGCAGGATTTGGCCTCGTGTTCTCCGGGGTCATGTCCGAACTTTACGGCGACGTAACCCTTTTGGCGGTACCGGCGGAAGAGTATGTGGAGATAGAATACCGTGATTCTCTGAGGCGCGAAGGGAAGATCAAGTTCCTAGGCGGCAAGCAAGAAATGATCGCCATAGGGGCCATGGACGACATCGACATCTCGATGCTCACCCACCTCTCCGCGTTTGAGGACCCGACTAAGAAGGCAAGGTGCGGCGGGACCAATAACGGATTCATCGGCAAGAATATCTTCTTCAAAGGCAAAGAAGCCCACGCCGGGGGAGCTCCTGAGAAAGGCGTAAACGCCCTGAAGGCCGCCATGCTGAGCCTTACCGCCATCGATATGCAGCGGGAGACGTTCCGGGAAGCAGATACCATCCGAATCCATCCCATCATCACCAAGGGCGGCGATCTCGTGAACATAGTGCCGGCCGACGTCCGCGTGGAGACCTACGTAAGGGGAAAGACGGTGCCGGCCATCTTGGAGGCCTGCAGGAAGGTTGACAGATGCCTCCGGGCGGGAGCCCTTGCCTTCGGCGCCCAGGTGGACATCCGCACGTTGCCCGGGTATCTCCCCAACATCAACAACCCGGATCTTGTGGATCTTCACCGGAGGAACCTGGTGAGCCTTGTCGGCGAAGATGCCGTAGTAGTCTCAAATGACCACTCTACGGGCTCCACCGATATGGGAGACATTAGCGCCATAATGCCTTCCATCCACCCTTACGGCGGCGGCGTTAGCGGCCAGTCCCATACGAAGCATTACGAAGTCATAGACCCGTACGTTGCCTATGTCGTTCCGGCGAAGGCCATGGCGATGACGGCCATCGACCTTCTGGCCAACGGCGCAGCCGAAGGGCAGAGGATCAAGAACGCGTACAAACCCCTCTACACCAAAGAGACCTACCTCAAAATGTGGGAAGAAGCTGTGAGCGGGGAGTAGCCGCCTAGGTGCAACTCTCGGCTCTTCATTAGGCTGTGTGAAAGAGAGAGGCGGCGGCAGGCATGCCGTTCACCGCTTGGCATCCTGCGCCAGTTCCAGTTAGTAAAGGAAACCGAAAAGAGCCCGTTTCTAAAGCGGGCTCTTTTCGGGCGTATTTCATCGCTCGGCTTTCTGCGCTCCGAGGCTCTCTCTTATCCTCTTATCAGGCAGCTCCGCCATGCGATTTCTGGACCTGAGGCCTTTGTCCAACGCTCCGCTATCTCGACTCTTGGTGCCTAGACCGTCTCCGAACGCTGAACGGTCCACATTCTTGACTCTTGATACCGTAGACCTTCCTCTAGCGCTGAACGCTCCGCTATCTCAACTCTTCGTACCTTGGACCTTCCTCGAACGCTGAGCGGTCCGCATTCTCGACTCTTGATACCGTAGACTTCCTCTAGCGCTGAACTGTCCGCATTCTCGACGCTCAATACCTCGACCTTTATCCAACACTCTGGCATCTGCAATCCTAAGACCTCGGGCCTTCTTCCACCGCTCCGTTATCTGGGCTCTCCAAACTGACACCCCGCTGGCCGGATGGCCGGGCCCCTTAATCGCAACACTTTTTGGGGAAGTACCTCTTCAGCAAGCCGGCGAGCGCCTGGGCGTGCCTTGCCTCATCGCGCGAGGTCTCATCGAAGTAGTCGTGGGCAGCGTCGATGCCGAGCTCCTTGGCCTTCGTCGCGGCTTCCTTCTTGGCTTTGTTCGACATCTGCTCTCCGGCCAGCATCTTCTTCAGGTTCTCTTCGGTCGACTCTGAAATCTGGCCTGTGAGTTCAGCGTAACCTGCTGCGTGAGCCGCTTCCTCATTTGCGATCCTCACGAGCACCTCACCTATCTCGGGATATCCCTCACGATAGGCCTGCCTGGCCATTGCCAGGTAGAGACCGACTTCCATGGTCTCACCGCTGAAGTTCTTACCGGCCATCTCCTCTAGGGCCGTGCCTTTGCAGACACCGAGTTTGACTTCATTGATCAGATCCAGCTTCACTTGTTACTCCTCCTGCTCTTCTTTTTGGAGTGTCTCCCGGCTTTCCCGACAATCAGCGCAATACCCGTAGAAGCAGCAGTCCATCGCCAGGATATCCCAATTCGTGGTTGCCGAGCCCTTGCTGAGGATCTCGTGGAGGAGGGGCTCCAATCTACCGTTGGTGTCGTCCACCCTGCCGCATCCGCGGCACACCAGGTGCGCATGGGGCTCTACGTTGGCGTCGTACCGGTAGACATTCTCTTCCATGCTGATACGCCGGAGAAGCCCCGCTTCCTCTAGAGAATGTAGAGTCTGGTATACCGTATTTGGGCTTAGACCGGGGAACTCCGGCTTCAGACGGCCATAGACCATCTCCGGGCTGGGATGAGCCTTGCTGCCCATCATAAACCGCATGATGGCAAGCCTCTGGGGCGTGACCCGCATTCCTGCGAGTCTTAGCGCTTGCTCTTCGTCGGATATCACAAGCTGTCTCCTCTGCACCTCGGATCCACTCCTTACTGTAATTAATCCTACATAGGAATCATTACTATGTCAATAGGTTGGTTCGGTTTTTTTGGCGCCTCACTCTCAGCTCCCTCCGCTCTGCCTCACCACTGCCACGGTTTGAGCAATGTAAGGTTAATAGCTGAGAGTCCATCATGAAATCCAAATCCATCCTTTCATATCATGCCTTGTCAGGCCCTGCCTCGAGCAACCTTCCCTTAGGTTGGGAGCCATGGTTACAAGCACCCATGGCTCCCATCGCCTTCGACAACCGTTGCACCCGGGAATGGGTTCTGCGGGAAATATGCACCCGTGGGGGCGTTGGGTGGGAAATATGCTCCTGTGGGAGCGTCTTCGCGGCACGCTTGCGCATATGGGGGTATTTGCCAGAGATGTATGCGCGGGCGGGGGTGTCGCTCGCCGACCCATGCGCAGCCGGGGATGTTCTCCGCCAGATTTGCTCAACATACAGGGCTTTTGTCGCCATCGGTAGACTGTGCGGCGTCCGAGGAATCCTCGGGGGAATCCTGAGGAAAGCCTGAGGAAAGCCT
>DGDN01000008.1:0-1958 GCA_002385465.1 Candidatus Fermentithermobacillaceae bacterium UBA3951 | reverse complement strand
AAGCCTCACGGAAGCCAGAAGGAAGCCTGAGCGAAGCCTGAAGCACCGGTCCAAGGACGCGCCGGGACATCCCGGTAGCTATCTGACCTTGTACCTCTCCCGGTAATCGGACGGGGTCATGCCGACGGCTTTTCTGAACAACTTTGTGGAATGGCTATTGTAGTCCATGTAGCAGGCTGCAAATGCCTGCGCTATAGACAGGTTGGTATCGAGCAGCTTCTCTTTGAGCTGGTTGATCTTGCAGTCGATGTAGTACTGATGCGGGGTTACTCCCATATGCTTCTTGAAAAGCCTCGCAAAATGGGACCTGCTCAGGCAAGCCGCCTGTGCCGCCTTGTCTCCGTCAAAAGGCTCATGCAGGTGAGTTTCAATGTACTGCCTGCCGCGGCCTATTTCTTCTTTCCCCCGGTAAACCCTCTTGAAGATAAAGAGGGCAGCGAAGAACTCAACCGATCCGGCCGCGTTTTTTAGCGGGAAGCACACAATATCCGAGTTTATGGTCTCTATGTCTCTGTCGACGACATTGAAATACCGGATCATGTCCCGGTATGACGCGTTGAAATCGGCAAGGTACACCGTCTTGCCGGAGAGCACCTGCCTGACCTTACTCGCGGCGCCGAGCTCATTCACGATGGGGTCTTCGAAGACGTTGTACTTGCCTACGTGCGACTCCTCGCTCCTTATACCGATCATCTCGATGGCCGCTTTGTTGATCATCACCGCGGTCCCATCAGGGGAAAAGATCTGGATCGGATAAGGGAAGAAGTCAAACACCGCCGCGAGCAGTTCCTTTTCATCACGAAGCGTCCGGAGCGCTTCAGGCAGCCTACTTGTTTCCTCAACCTGAACTCTCACGGTATAACCCCCACTTGTTCTTGGCCCGAGATTCTCCCGATAGGCCGCAGGAGAGACACCCATCTTCCTCTTAAACAGCCTCGCAGAATTCCCGTTATACTTCATATTACAGGCGGCAAAAGCCTGAGAGATCGACACGTTGGTGTCGAGCAACTTATCGGCCAACTTGCTTATCTTGCAGTCCACGTAGTATTCATAAGGGGTTCGACCGGTGTGCTTCTTAAACAGCCTCGTGAAATACGCTTTGCTGAGAGATGCCGCCCTTGCCGCTTCATGGATGTCGAATCTCTCGAGCCAGTTGGTCTCTATGAACTCTTTCGCCCTCTCAATCTCGTCCTTGCCCCGGTAAACCCTCCTGTTGATGAGCAAAGCCACAACGTGAGTCACGCTGCCTGCCTCACTCAAGATAGGGAAAACCGTGATGTCTTGGTATACAGATTCGACATCGAAATCGCGGATGCCGTAGCGTTCCGAGATATCCTCCAAAGGCACTCGGATATCATGGAAGTAGACGGTCTCACCTTGAAAGGCACGTCTTAACTCATGAAGCCGGCCGGTGGCGATGACTGCAGGATCGCTTAGAACGTTGTACCTGCCGACTACGACGGCCGGGTCGGTGCAATGGTACTCGACCAGCATAGCCTCGTTGACCAGCACCGAAGTGCCGTCCGGGCCATAGACGTGAATCGGGTACGGTAAGGACTCGATCGTCTTCGCAGGCAGCACTTCTTCAGAGAGCGATTGTGACGCCGCTCTTGCCATCCCGGACTCTAGCCCTCCGGCTCTCGTTAGTGAATTTAGGACTCCTAAGATCTTAACGTCACTTAACGGCTTTCCGAACACTCGCCCCCGGGGCGTATAGAACGCTACGATCGGACTCGATGGGCTTACTAGCACTCAACGTGCCTGCTAGGATGGGATGTCACAAAACAAACTGGTGGACCGGAAGGGAATCGAACCCACGACCTCCTGAATGCCATTCAGGCGCTCTCCCAACTGAGCTACCGGCCCACCTTAGGGGTTGCGACCCAGCCGAGGCTGCGGTCACAAATGACATTATATCCTGGGTATATGCTCGAGTCAACTTCTTCACGATCCTTGAT